>CAZDSI010000075.1:0-1585 GCA_964508215.1 uncultured Opitutales bacterium | reverse complement strand
GGTTCATTCTCTAGTACGAGAGGACCGAGAATGACGAGCCTCTGGTGTTCCGGTTATCGCGTCAGCGGTAGCGCCGGGTAGCTATGCTCGGAATAGATAAGCGCTGAAAGCATCTAAGCGCCAAGCTAATCCCAAGATAAGATTTCCCGAGAGCAATCTCGTAAGAGTCCTGGAAGACCACCAGGTTGATAGGGCGGATGTGTAAGCACAGTAATGTGTTGAGCTTACCGCTACTAATGACTCGAGTGAATTTAATATTGCTTATATTCTAATTCGCGGGCTTTACATATCTTATGTATGATTCCAAAATGCATTAAACATCAAACACTTTTAAGTGGGTAAAACCACTTTACGAATTTTCCTGGTGAATATAGAAAAAGGGGAAACACACGTTTCCATTCCGAACACGCTCGTTAAGCCCTTTTTCGCCGATGGTAGTGCAGCCCCGATGTTGTGCGAGAGTAGGTTATTGCCAGGATTTTTTTTGCCCTGAATTCCAGCTCATGTGGCAAGCGGCGGAGTATTTACACGCGAGGAATAAAAATATTGTTGATTTTTGTGTTTTAACTTGACATTTTTTTGTGACACATTTTTGCGCTCATGATCAAGCCACTTCTGCTTGTACTGTATTTAGCATGTGGGGTGATTCAGAAGTCTTTATGCCTACTGAGCCACAACAGAGGTTTGCGTATAAGATGCAACACGGAATGCCTTTGGATCCTACTGAAATGGATATGTGATTAAGACAAAAGCGCCATTCTGACGAATGGCGCTTTTTTTGCGTCAAAATTAGATCGTTTTTCTTTGGAAGGGTGCAAGGGAGCCTCTCTTTTTGCGTAAAAAGAGAGGCCCCCCTGCAATCTCTCTTAACGGGTCCACGGGTAAACCCGCGGTAGCTATTTTTTCCACGCAACGGCTTCACAGAAAATAATAGCATCAAAAGCATCCGGATCTTTGCCACAATTAAGGCATTTGTCGATTAATTGTTGTATTTCGCTTTCTGTAGACCAACCTTCTTGAACGGCTTTTTGCCGTACGGGGCCATTTAACAATTCTACAATTACTTTGCTATATTGGTTTATTATTTCAGGATCACCGTGGTAATTACAGGAGGCCGAGGCTTTTATATTGCTAAAGCCAGCTTGTCTTAATAAAGCCTTATGTTGTTTGCCGATATAAGGATTGCCGCCGCAATGTTGCATATGTTTACTCAAAAGAGCAACGATCCTCTCCATTTGCAGATTATAAGGCGAAAGAATCAAACTACTTCTATCGTCGTCACGCACTCCAACCATACCACCTGGTTTTAGCACACGATATATTTCTTCAAGTGCCAAAACGTGGTTTTTAAGGTGTTGTAAAATTGTATGCGCAAAAACACCATCAAAAACCTTATCCGGGAATGGTAATTGATAAACATCCGCAACTTGAAACTTTATATTTGGTAAATTGTTTTTACGACTGAAGGCAGATGCTAACTTTATTTGTTCCGAAGAAACGTCGATGCCAACAATTTCTCCCGGTGTGACAACCTTGGCTAAATCGGCAGTAATTGTTCCTGGGCCGCATCCGCAGTCAAGTAAAT
>CAZDSI010000074.1:259-1695 GCA_964508215.1 uncultured Opitutales bacterium | reverse complement strand
AATTTGTTTCCAAAGCTAAGTCGCCATCTATGAAATGAAAAGGGTTAAGAGCGACATTCCAGGGCGGTGATTGCGTCACACTTTAACAGGTTTTGCTGTTTGTACTGGCCAGGAGTCAGGCTGGTAACCTTTTTAAAGATCTTAGAAAAATAGGAGACATTTTCAAATCCTGTTTCTTCGGCAATTTCGATATAAGATAAGTTAGTAGTTGTGATCAGGTATTGAGCCCGCTCAATGCGCTTCACATGTATATATGTCAATGGCCTTTCTCCGGTAAACTGCAAAAAAATCCGTGAAAAATAATCCTGATGAAGGTTTGCTCTTTTCGCTAAATAATCAACGGTCAAATTGCTCGTCAGATTTAATTGAATATAGCTGATCGCGTCCAAAATCTTTGAGGGTATAGGGGCTGGATTTTTGTTTTTAAATTGTTTTGAACTTAAAAACCGGGAGATTAATTGAAGAATTATACCCTGTGTTTCTAAATAAGTGGAATCACTAACAATGTTATTAAGCTCCTGGTAGCTTTTGTAATAGATAGTTTTCTCGTAAATTTTTGGATTATCTGAACGATTAATACCCCTGCCAGGATTTATTTCCAATAACCGCTTAAAGTTTGCAATATCGGTTTCCAGTGCAGGCATTTTTATGACTTTTCGGTTGTATTCGAAAAGCGAAAGCCCTACCGGGGACTCTTCGAAGAAATGAAGGAAATATTGGCTTAAATAAGCATCACAACGCAAATGACACAGCGTAAAGCTCGGAATTATGTAAAGAAACCCTTCTTCCAGCTTGATCTTTTCAGTGTTACTCAAAACCAAACCTTCACCTTCATCGATATAATAAATCCGAAAATATGGGCTGATTACGTTTCCGTAATCCCATTTCTCGTTTAGCTTAACGTAGTCAACATTAAGAAGCGAGAAAGTATGCCCCAATAGTCTTTTGCTCATAACAAAAATATACGTGCTTTAAAGTACGAAAAAGCCGGATTTGTATAAAAAAAAGTCTTTTTAATACAATGAAAAACTTAAGGCTAGAGAATAAATTTGTAAGAGGCAACTCTGTTAAAATTTCATAAGAAGCCATAATGAAAACTTTAGTTTGCACAAGGCCCGGCGGGTTTGAATATGTTACTGCAGAACAGCCGGAGCTAACCCCGGGGCAAGCCATTATAAAAATCAAAAGAATCGGAATTTGCGGAACTGATTTACATGCCTTCGAAGGAACACAACCTTATTTTGAATACCCACGCATTTTAGGTCATGAGCTTTCGGGTGAATTAATTGCAGTTGATAATGCTGCTGGTTTTGAAACAGGGGAGGCTGTTACTTTTATTCCTTATTTTTTTTGTGGTAGATGCATTGCTTGTCGGAATGGAAAACAAAACGCTTGTGTGAATATAAAAGTGTGTGGTGTGCATCAACATGGAGGAT
>CAZDSI010000074.1:0-235 GCA_964508215.1 uncultured Opitutales bacterium | reverse complement strand
CCTTCTTATTCTTTAATTCACGGCGATGGATTAAGTTATGACGCACTGGCTCTTTCAGAGCCTTTGGCAATTGGCGCTCATGGTGTGAGAAGAGCTGAGGTGAGAAAAGATGAATTTGTTTTAGTGATTGGAGCCGGACCAATAGGGTTGGGAACAATGGAATTTGTAAGGATTGCAGGAGGAAAAGTAATTGCCCTTGATATCAATAATGACCGCTTAAGGTTTTGCAGAGAAC
>CAZDSI010000073.1:925-1748 GCA_964508215.1 uncultured Opitutales bacterium | reverse complement strand
GAAAAGATGTACCCATTGCGATTCCGTACTGTCCCACAAAACAACCCACGGAAAATCCAATTCGAGCTTATCCTGAAGGTCATAACTGTTGAAAAATGAATGGGTGCGGCTTACTCCTAGCATAGGCAAGAACTTATCCCGTCGAACCTTAAAGCTAGGGACCTTTCCCGATTGCGTACGGTCTAAGGTGCAAAAAGCTGCCTTATGCCCAGCTTCACGTAACATTGTTACCAACAACGCACACTGTTCCCACGGTGTACCAATTCCTTGTAGTAAAGTCATCGTAGGCGAACGAAAAATAGGTCCGGCACCTAAAGCCTCTTTACCAGAAATTATCTTTCTTTTTCCACAGTATCCTAAAATATCTTCGAGCTGAATCTCATTTTGGACGTAGGCTGCGATAGCCATGGCATTATTCCCAAGTCGTTTGACTTGATCCTTTACCATATTACGCGCCAGTAAAACTTCATCGAATGTACTACGAACCTCTAACTCCGACGTCGAAAGGTTCATTCTTAGATTTAAGGCCGAAGTTGGTTGTTCTAAGATTGGCACAACCGTACCAATCGTTCGGCCTTTACTCAAAAGATCTTTTACGGCTTTTGGCGTATCCGAAGAAAAACTAATAGCGTACAACGGTAAAAATGGTTCTGGAGCCTTATCAATTCCTTGAACTTTTTCCCATGATCTTTTGGTCATGTTCCATTTGTAACGCTCTATCTCAAACAAAAAACTATAGCTGTCGTTATCACATCGGTGCGAAAGCCTTAAGTCAAATTTTAGGGCGTTACCGAAAACATAACTCAGCTGTGTCTTTAAGCCA
>CAZDSI010000073.1:530-791 GCA_964508215.1 uncultured Opitutales bacterium | reverse complement strand
CTATTACTTCGCTATAAACGGGAGAAAGTTGCTGCGTCCATTCTGTATCCTTCGGGTAAACCTTAACGCGCAAATTGAATTTATAGGTATCTCGATAAATATAATCGCCACTGATAAGCGATTGAAGGAGCGTAAATTTGTCTAATGATTCATGGGGATCCCTGTGGTTGAGTTTAACAATAAAATCGTAACGCTGGTTGCTGTAGGCCGGTTTTATACAGGTCTTGTAACTAAACCATGGGAAGGGATTTAATCCTATCC
>CAZDSI010000073.1:0-487 GCA_964508215.1 uncultured Opitutales bacterium | reverse complement strand
CCGGTGGCATCGAAATTTCATGCTCCGTGTTTTGCCATTGGTAGAAATTTCCCAAACTTGGCCGGGTAGTTTCCGAAAAGTTTTTCGATGGCTGTTTCCATTGCTCAAAATTTTGCAAGACGGCCATTGGATTTTCCAGTAGAGCCTGTCCCAAGGACACACAAATCGGATACAACGGATGTGGGCTTTTGGCCTTCTTTAGCGCACCAATTAAGTCTTTAAAGTTTTGAACCGTTTCCGGAAGCGGAAGGTAATTCCCAGTTGTGTTAAAAGGGCATTTTTAAAATCATTAAAGCGGTAAGTCGAATTTTGTAACTTTAAAAGCTCACAGAATAAGGCAACAGCGTCATTATGTTGTTCTGAGCAATAATATCCTAAATACCAAATTGTGTACCAGCCACCGGTAATCAGATCGCTTTCCAAAAGCCGAATTTTGTTTTCAATCGGTAGGTCGGTTTTAAGAACCGCCAGCCATGTGCCCCATCCG
>CAZDSI010000072.1:1034-1820 GCA_964508215.1 uncultured Opitutales bacterium | reverse complement strand
GTATTTCGCGTCTAATGGCTTCTTCTACACCGTTTTTAAGGGTCATAAGGCTATAAGGACATGCTCCACATGCACCTTGTAAGCGTACTTTAACAGTCAAATCGTCTGTAACTTCGATTAAATCTATATCACCACCGTCATCTTGAAGATAGGGGCGAAGTTGTTCGATAATTTCTGCTACTTTTGAATCAATTTCTTGTTTGTTCATATTCAATAATTATTTATGAGTTATTTCTACTTTTTTTGTGGGTTCCAATTTATTTCGCTCTTCTAACGATTTTAAGAGATTATCGCAAAGGGTTCTAAATGCTTCTGCCTCTATACTATGAGCATTTACTACCGGTTTGCCATTGTCGCCTGATTCGCAAATGCTTTGAACTAAAGGTATTTGACCTAACAATGGTATGTTAAATTGTGTTGCCATGCGTTTGCCACCATTTTTTCCAAAGATATAGTACTTGTTATTTGGCAATTCGGCAGGTGTAAACCACGACATGTTTTCAATAATTCCCAAAACCGGCACATTGATAGAAGGATTGCGAAACATACTAATTCCTTTTATTACATCTGCTACAGCAACATCCTGAGGGGTAGTAACAATGGCAACGCCGGTTACTGCTACTGTTTGTACCAATGTAAGATGAATGTCGCCGGTACCGGGAGGCATGTCTATTAACAATACATCGAGTTCTCCCCATTCTGTTTGCTCCATGAGTTGTTTTAGAGCACTGGTTGCCATAGGACCCCTCCAAATTAGAGCTTGATTGGGATCAACAAAAAAACCAA
>CAZDSI010000072.1:0-1016 GCA_964508215.1 uncultured Opitutales bacterium | reverse complement strand
TCCATATTTTTCTAAAGGCTTTATGAGTTCTACACCCTCTTCAACAATAACTTCAGGCTTTTCGTTTTCTAAACCAAACATTTTAGGTATAGACGGTCCGTAAACATCTCCATCGAGCAAACCAACCTTATATCCGTTCATGGCTAATGCAACAGCTAAGTTTGCTGTTACTGTTGATTTTCCTACACCGCCTTTACCGGAAGCAACGGCAACAATATTTTTAACAGCGGTTAACCCTTCGTATTTTTTTGTTTTTACTTCGGGGAAGCTATTTTCTACTATTATTTCTTTGTCTTTTATTTTTAACTTTAACAATTCTTCTACATTTCGTTTAATAGTGTTTGCAAAAGGGTCAACAGGCTTTTTATATAGCAAAGTAACTCTAACCTGCTTTTCGTTGATATCGATTTTAGAAATTAAACCGGCATCGGTTATGTTTTGTTTAAGTTCCGGATGGATGATTGTTTTAAGCCATTCTTTTATTTCTTGATGCATAAAAAATATTTTTTGCAAAGGTACGAAATATTATTTAGACTAATTCTGTATTAGGGTCCCAAAAAAATGTTAAAAAATCTTTTACTTGGTTATTTTCAACTTTAATGCCTTCAGAAGTTAATCGTAGTTCCATTTCATCAGCACTTGAAAAGTGTGTTTTGCCGGTTAATAATCCATTTCTATTTACAACTCTATGGGCAGGAACAGGTGGTTGTATTCCATGTGATTGATTCATAGCCCAACCCACCATTCTGGCAGAAGAAGCTGAACCTAAATATTTTGCAATTGCCCCATAAGTGCTCACTCTTCCGAATGGTATAAGCCGAACAACTTGGTAAACTCTATCGAAAAAAGATTCATCGCGAAAATAAGGGTCAGAGATATTGTTCTTCAATCTTTTGGTATTCTTCATCATTTAATTCAATTAGTTCTCTACATGGATTTTCCCATTTGATATAGGTTATATTATATCCTTTTGATGTATAGATATTTTCGTAATGGGTCTGAATGGTGTGAATGTT
>CAZDSI010000071.1:0-1994 GCA_964508215.1 uncultured Opitutales bacterium | reverse complement strand
TATTAATTCCGTAAACACTCTTCACACCACTCCTCCATCGCCCTTAAATTAAAAACGTCAAAAAACAACGAGAAAACGAAGTGGCAGCAGTCCGCGAGATGAGCCTGAAAGGCGAACGGCTCGGGCTGCGGAACATAGTTTTGAGGTAGTTTTTAAGTTTTGAATTTTCAGGCTTGATCTTTTGTTTCTTTTGCATCAAGGCAAAAGAAAAAATTGTTCTTGAGTAATACTATAAAGTCTCAGT
The DNA here is from genome assembly GCA_964508215.1 of uncultured Opitutales bacterium. Taxonomy (GTDB): domain Bacteria; phylum Verrucomicrobiota; class Verrucomicrobiia; order Opitutales; family UBA9783; genus CAZDSI01. The sequence goes on along the minus strand of CAZDSI010000071.1, from coordinate 1,750 downwards.
GAATGTACAGGTAACCCATGAATATTTTTTTGTTTCTTTTTTGATCAAGCCAAATCGAAGATTCAGCGAATACCAAATAAAATAAAAGTCAAATGAGCTAAAAAAGAAAAAATTGTTCTTGAGCAATAATAATTCCTTAACCGCTATTCCCTATGACTCAAATTTACACCGACAAACTCAAATTCTAAACATCTAAATCTTTATAACTTTTCATTTTTCTTATTTAAAGCTATTCATCCTTTTACAGACAACCAAAACCCAAAACCCTAAACCTATAACCCAAAAAACCTATTTAAACGCAGTCAAAATCAACAACGCAAGACTCGAAATCACACTTCCTATCCCTACCCATTCGCCTGCACTCATTTTCTTAACTTCTGGTTTCTCCGGCACTATGATCTGTGACCCGGGAACAACCCTTGGATACGATCGGATAAACAGGAAAGAACCCGCAACATCCGCTTTTCCATTCGGATAAATGATATACGCTTTTTTCTTCCACCCTTTAGCATCAATCCCACCGGCTGCATTCAAATAGTAACGAAACCCTTTACTGCGGTCATACGGAATCTCCGAAGTCAACAATACATTCCCAGTCACTTTAACGCCTTCATTAAAAGGAACGACTTCAATTTCATCTCCTGGAAACAAAGTCACATTGGTATTGCTTTTTGGATTCTTAACGATGGACTTCCAATCCACTGGAATAGTGGCATATTTTAAATCTTCTTTTAATTTTTTCTCTAATTTATTTTGAATGCTGTCTTTTTTACCTAAGTTCAAATTCACATTTTCCAAATCTTCAATTTGTTTGGCTTGGATAGGTCTTTTGATGCGCACCCCTTCTACATTGGCAACCGAAGTCAATCCACCGGCTCTTTGAATCACATCATACACACGGTCTTTTTTACCGGCCAACACATATTTACCGGCGTAATGCACGGCTCCGCTTACGGTAACCATCTCGGGCTTTTCATACACCGCCATCTTACGGATATTAACCACATCAAAAGGACGCAACGCAAAGTTTTTGGCCTGCTCATTATTGGTGGCCGAAATTTCGATGTTAAACAATTCTGCTTTATTCGGATTCGAATCATCAATGGCTTCCGATTGAATCATTCGGGCGATCTCCACTCTTTTAGAGGCTGAACCGGTCAAACCGCCTGCTTCCACTAGCAAATCATTTAAGGTCAAATTTTCATAATAATCATAAATCCCGGGTTTTTTGATTTCTCCGTCAATGGTTATTTTAAATTCGTCCACAAAATCCAAAATAGAATAGACAGTTACTACATCTTCTTTCTTCAAAACTACATCCGCTTCCAAATCTCCGGATAAGGCTTTCGCCAAATTGACGTTGACAATTTCAGTGGTAAGATCCGATTGCAAACGAATAATTCTGGCTCTGTTGGTATAAGCATCTTCCTTTAACCCGTCCGCTTTAAGGACCAAATCAGAAATACGCATCCCTTCATAAAAAGAATAGGTATCCGGTCTAAACACGGCCCCATCAATTTTAATTCGGTTTTCAAATCGGTTCAATATTTTAGTCACTCGAAACACATCTCCTGAAAGCGGTTTATAAGTACCATATTCACTGGCTTTAATATCACGAACTTTAAATTCCCGATCCGTTTTCTGTAAAACATTCACCGAAGCGGTGTAAGCAAACTCATTGAATCCTGACGCAAAAGACAAAAGGTCTTCAAAAGTCTCTCCCGTTTTCATTTCAAAAATACCGGGGCGC
>CAZDSI010000070.1:0-2324 GCA_964508215.1 uncultured Opitutales bacterium | reverse complement strand
AACGACAAACCACAAAGCAATACGATGACTAATTGGTAAAAAAGTAACCAATGTATCGGTCATACCGCTTAAATAAGCCGTAAGTAAGCATAAAAATAAAAAGAGAAAAAAGGCTTCAAATACGCGTTTCCCAATAATGCCAAAATGATATTCATAGATGCTTGAAAATGTAAGTATTCTCCCATTTTGCCAAAAAGCTTTTAGTAAAAAGACACCACTCATTAACATCATCAATGCCGTGATTATGCAGGCCAATATCGCCGGTAAAAAACCACTACGTCCGGCTACAATTGGCAAAGCCAAGATACCACCACCAACAGTATTTCCAACAACAAATGCCACAACCGATAAAAATTTTGAAAATTGCTTCATATTAAATTAGTTTATAAATTTTAGGAAAACACCTTTTATTTCAACCGACAACGCCCCTATAAAGGCAAAAAGCAGAGCAAAACCAACCCAAACTTGCCAGCGCCCCCAAAATCTTTTTATCCATATCCAACTCGGTATAATACCAAAAAGAACTCCACAACCGACCCCCATCCATATCAATCCCCGTATAAAAACATTTTGTCCAAGGAAAAAACCTAACAAGGGAAAGGCAAGCGCCAGATAGCGACCTCGCTGAACCGAAATTTTTGAACATTCGTCGTGCAAAAATTGTGCAAATCCCTCGGCTACACCAAAAAAAGAAGTCACAATCGCCAAAACTGAAATTAAATTTCCAAGAAAATTAAAAAAATGTTGCCGTCCAAAAAGCTGCCCAAGTGCAATCGTTACCGGTAAATCATTTTTAAGCGCAAATTCAATAGAGGCAATCTCACCTTTTTGTGGTAAACAGCCTAAAGTACCGGATAGGAACAAAAGATAAAGTAAACAAGCAATAGAAGTGCCCCCAAAAATTGCCTTGAATACAGAAGGTCTATGTCCCTTTAATTGTTGGCAAAAAACAGGAATCGACCCATGAAAGCCAAAACTCCCCAAAAATACGGGGAATAAACGCGTAAAAAAAGTCCAATTTGTCGTTTGGAAGCGCTCCAACACAACATGGCGAAGACAGCTAAAAAGTAAAATAAAGAAAGCCAGTAACATGAGTAAAACCAAAAAATTATTCCCTGCAAATAAACGACGTATGCCGCCAAAAACTAAAACCGCCAAAACACTCCACACCAGCAATACCATTATACGACTCGGCAACCCTGTAGAAGCGGCAAAAACACCGGTAATACCCGATAGATAAGCCGTCAACAAACACCCAAACAATCCAAAATAAAGTAAAACAAACAGGTGTTTTCCCAATGGCCCAAGTGCTTTTTGATACAGCACACCCAAAGCATTTTTCCCATTAGCATCTAAATATTCATCGGCCATCAACCAACCGGAAGCGGCCATCATCAACCATGCCAAAAGGCATACGCAAACGCTTGGTAAAAAACCGGCTTCACCGGCAATAAGCGGCAAAGCTAAAATTCCACCGCCAATGGTCGTACCGGCGACCATCAAGGTAACGGAGATAAGGTTAGAATCTGTTTTCATAATATTTAGGGCTTGTAAAACAAACAAGCGGCGAAATCGCCGCTTGTTTGTTTTTAGCTTAAAGTATAATCACAAAACAATCCTCGGCGGATAAGTTCTGAAAAAACACCAATAATAATAAAGGGTTGTCTTGTGCATAATTATGCTTTAACATCTTAAGGAATCGATGTGTAAGTCAATAAAAAAATCCTTTTTAAACCACTCGGAATCTTACAAAATAACCTACAAAAATACCGCATTCACTCTTGTAGAACTGTTAAGCGTCCTCACGATTCTGATACTTTTAATGAGCTGTTTATTTCCCATCGGAGAAAAAATTGTGGAAAAAGGAAGACGAGCGGTCACGGCAAGCAATTTAAGGCAGGTGGCATTAGCCTACACCTCTTTTGTTCAAGACAATGAGAGAAACGCAATGGCTTTTAGAGAAACTCGCACTTCCTCCGATTGGGCTAATGTACTTGCAAAAGCAGGCATCTTAAACGACGCCTCCATGTATTATGTGAAAACGGATCCTCTACTCGTAAACGGATCTTACAATACGCCAAAACGTGTTGGCTACCAGGATAAATCTCAACAATGGCATAAAGATGAAGGGTTTTCCAACTTGCCATTAAGTTTAGTATTTATAACCGGACTTTCACCTTACGCGCCTTTATCGACAACACCTTTGGCCTATACCCGAGGTCTCGATATAAAAAAAGGAGAATGGAACAATGGTGTCTACGGAAATGAAGGAGGATTCGTCGTATTTTTGGATGGCCATGTACAATTTTTTACCACGCTCAATA
>CAZDSI010000069.1:0-2477 GCA_964508215.1 uncultured Opitutales bacterium | reverse complement strand
GCTTGAATTAAGGCATTTTATATATTTGGCAATAGGAACATCCCTATTAACCCTACTTCTGTCCATTATTACTGGGCGGTCGAAAGAAAAAGGTACATGGACCAAAACGGCAAGCGTCTATTCTTTGTTTCTAACGCTAGCTTCTGTTAGCTTTATTTTGGCTATTACCGTATCTTCAAAAGTATTTGTACCGTTTAGTATATTGTTTTTGTTTATGTTACTTTTGCTATTGTTTCTCGTGTTCCTAAAAATTGGAAACGATATACCTGAGAAATTTTTACTTAAAAATAAACCTCAATCAGAATGGTCCTTATTTGAGGAAATCACTTTAAATATACCTACAAAAATTGGAGCTCAAATATTGTATACTTTTTCCCTACTATTTCTTTCGACTCTTATTCGGTTCGAGCCGGAAATACAATTGCTTCTGGTACCTTATAAAAACGCTTTCTCTTTTTTACGTACTTTTACCATTTTAACCTTTCTAACTACAACTCTATTTTGGGCGCTTTACCTTATCACGCTCTTGTTTTTAGATGTCGCCTATCCGCAGAAAACAAAATTTAAGGTTTATAGAATTTTTACAAAACCCATCGCAAAGTTTGTAGCAGCCGTTAGCGTACCTCTGGGACTTTTAATTGCGAACTATACTGAAGTTCATATTATTTCAAAAGAGATAAGTAGCTTAGGCGGATATGGACCAGCATTGGCGGGTATTCTTTTGCCGTTAAGCTTCATTTTTCGCAATTATGCGTCTAACTTATCCAGTGCGTGGGTTTTAGCCACCAGCCGTGCCTTTGATATTGGAGATCGGGTAAAGATATTTATAGAGGATAAGGAAAAATTTACTTTTAACGCCACAATTGAAAATGTGGATATTTATTATACACACTTGAGGCTCGAAAACGACGAATTGATTAAAATCGTAAACGAAAGAGTTCGAAACGCGTTGATTATTAATTATTCTCGAAATGCTCCAGCATAAAATTTTGCATTAACAAAAAAAATAAATGAGTACGGTAGTTTTCCGTTCCCAAAAATGCTTTCGCATTTTATTAAAAAATTCGTTTTTCTTTCGGGAGGTTCGAAATCACTTTCTTTTCGCGGAAAAAAAGAAAGGGTTTCCGATTTACTTCTTTCCTTATCATTATTTTAAGTTTTGCTTTTCTAAAATCCCTGGGCAAGATCGCTAGAAATGGTCGAATTCGATGTTATAATTATTGGCGCCGGAGCGTCGGGCCTAATGTGTGCTATTGAATCCGGCAAAAGAGGGCGTTCGGTAATTATCCTAGATCACGCTCAACAAATCGGTAATAAAGTCCGTGTAAGCGGCGGCGGGCGTTGTAATTTTACGAATCTTAACTTAAGCTCCGAAAATTATACCTCTCAAAACCCACACTTTTGCATTTCGGCTTTAAAACGGTTTAAACCAGGAGATTTTGTTAACTTGGTCAAAAAATATGGTGTTTGCTACGTTGCAAAAGAGCCGGGGCAGCTCTTTTGTTCCGGGAGCTCAAAGCAGATTATCGAGTTGCTATTACAGGAATGCCACACCTGCAATGTAAAATTTCAGTTTGAAACAAAGATCGTCAAAATCGAAAAACAAACGGTTCGATTTTCAGTTGAAACCAACAAAGGAAATTTTTCCTGCCAATCACTCGTTGTTGCCAGTGGAGGCCTATCAATGTCGAGCCTTGGGGCATCCGATTTTGGCCACACTCTTGCCAGACAATTTGGATTAAAAATCATTCCACCCTACCCCGCTCTGGTTCCGCTCGTCCTTGGAGATAAGAATCTACAGGAACTCACAGGAATTTCGCTTAAGGCAAAAGTCACTTGCGGCCAGAAGAATTTTTGTGATTCAATTTTGTTTACACATAAGGGGCTCAGCGGACCCGCAATTTTGCAAATTTCAACCCACTGGCAAAAGAGCCAGAAGATATTGATTGATTTACTACCAAACAACAATCTTGAGGCGTGTTTTTCTAAAAATGCCCAAGAAAAACATCCAAAAGAGCTGGCAACAACTTTATCAAACCTGCTGCCAAAACGCTTGGTAGAGCTAATGCTCGCAAAGCATCACATTAACGGTCACCAAAAGCATTTTAACGACTTAAACTTTCTGGAAAAAATCTTTCACCACTGGGAAATCGAACCATCCGGAACAGAAGGTTTTAATAAGGCCGAAGTAACCGCCGGTGGTGTATGTACCGATGAAATTTCTTCAAAAACCTTCGAATGTAAAAATATCCCCGGGCTGTATTTTATTGGTGAAGTTTTGGATGTTACCGGCCAGCTCGGAGGGTACAACCTCCAATGGGCTTGGTCATCCGGACATGCCGCCGGACAATTTGTGTAAGCGAAAAGCAAGAGAAGAAAAAATGGAAAGGGATTGCGGAGGGAAACTTTTTTCGGCAAGAAAGTTTCCATCCGAACCACCCTTCAAAGAACTTTTAATATAAAATGCGAAGAATTTT
>CAZDSI010000068.1:0-2494 GCA_964508215.1 uncultured Opitutales bacterium | reverse complement strand
CCAAAACGATTTCGTTGGTCAATACGTTTGGATTTTCACCGTAATGATAGGGGATACGCGTAAACATTTTTGTGCACGTTTTTAACTGTACGTGTACTTCGAGGCCAATAACCGCTTCAAAATTCATAGCTTATGACAGGGACGGAATTTGATTAAAGTTGTGTTCGGTTTCAAAAATTGAAGAGGCCACAAATAGATCTTCCTCGCCAAATGGCTTCCCAATCAATTGCATTCCGATTGGCAGTTTAGATTTTGTAAAGCCGCAGGGAACCGATATTCGGCTAAATTGATCGAAATGGTATAAATATCGCTGAGGTACATCGCCAGGGGGTCGTTTACCTTTTCACCCTTTTTAAAAGCTGGGAACGGTGATGTTGGTGTAAGCAGTAATTCTACCGAATCAAAAGCACGCATAAAATCACGGTACATTAACGTCCGCAGTTTTTGTGCACGGCCATAAAAGGCATCGTAATATCCGCTGCTGAGCACGTAGGTACCCAATAAAATTCGGCGTTTGACTTCAGGACCAAAACCTTCGTCACGAGATTTATCGTAAACTTCACCAATCGTTAGTGCTTTTTGGCTACGGTGCGTATATCGAATGCCATCGTAACGTGCTAGATTTGAGGATGCTTCTGCGGTTGCAATAATGTAATAAACCGGAATGGCGTATTCAAGGGATGGAAGGGAAACTTCCTGAACTTTCCAGCCACACTTTTTATAAAACGCGATAGAATTTTCAAGGGCCTGACGAACTTCTTTATCCAAGCCTTCTCCAAAGTACTCCTTTGGAATACCGAGCGTATATTTTTTATTTTTATTGTCGTTTATGGTCTTTAAATAGTTTGGCACCGGCCGGCGTGAACTCGTCGAATCCTTACCGTCGTGACCGGCGATAACGGAAAGCAAGTAGGCAACGTCTTTTACGTACCGGCCAAAGGGTCCAACTTGGTCTAAAGAACTGGCATAGGCTACAAGTCCGTATCGGCTAACACGCCCATAAGTTGGTTTTAAGCCAACGATACCACATAAAGCGGCGGGCTGACGCACGGAACCTCCCGTATCCGAACCTAGGGAAAGTGGTACTTCTCCGGCGGCAACGGCTACAGCACTGCCCGAACTACTTCCGCCGGGGATACATTCCAGATTCCAGGGGTTGGATGTTGTTTTAAAGGCAGAGTTTTCAGACGAAGACCCCATGGCAAATTCATCGAGGTTTAGTCGTCCCCATAAAACCATTCCGGCCGCTTTTAGTTTTTGAACAACGGTTGCGTCATAAGGACTGATGAATTTTTCTAATATACGGCTGCCACAGGTTAGCGGTTGGCCTTTTTCCGCTAAAATATCTTTTAGGCCAAGAGGAATTCCGTCGAGTGTGCTTAGTGGTGTACCGGAACGACGACGTTGATCAGCCGCTTCGGCTTCGGCTAAGGTTTTTTTCTCATCAAAACTTAAAAAAGCGTTAAGTTTAGGTTCTAGCTTTTGAGTTTTTGCGATAAATTGTTTTGTAAGTTCAACCGCGGAAATTTTCTTTCCTTCCAGCGCATTAACCAATTCTTCAACCGATTTAAAATTCCATTCGCTCATACAACTCTAGGGACGATAATCTGGTTTTCTTGCACTTTCGGTGCATTTAATAAGGCAGACTCAACGGGCCAAGGGGGTTCGGGATTATCCTCTTGCCAAGCATTTTCTTCTTCGCCAAAAGCGTGAACCATAGCCGGAACATTGGAAATATCCACCTTGTTTATTTTCGAACAGTAGTCTACAATCGTGCCTATCTGTTGTGAAAACATCGATTTTTCCTGTTCGGTTAGTTCCAGTCGTGCCAATTTTGCGATATAGTCAACATCGAGTTTTGGCGAATTCATACGGTGGCCTTTCGAATATTGTATTTAAACTGTGCTTCGAGCATCTCCTGTATTTTTGAAAAAATAAGGTTAACCTCAGCGTCCGTTAGGGTGCGAGAATTAGACGTAAACATGAGCGATAAGGCGAGACTTTTTTTGTTGTTTTCTTGAAGCGGATAGACGTCAAAAATCTCGGTTTTTGTTACTTCAACAGGCGAGGTTGCGGCCTTACGTGCCGTTTTTTCGATGTTCGACCGCACTTCTTCGGCCGGTGTATTCTTGTCGATCACAACCGACAAGTCTTTTCTTATGAAAGAGAAATCGGAAAAAGCTTGAAAACGCTTTTCACTTGTGCCCTTGAGCCTTTCAGGTAGCCATAAACATTCGCAGGCCAGAAAAACCTCATTTTCAAACCAATTTTGTAGAAATTGAATATTGATATTGCCAAGAGTTATTTCCCAGCCTTTTTGAAACCAGTTTGAAACTGTAGAGGCGTAATTTTCTTGCCAAAGTTGCGAATTGTTTAGTGAGTGAACATCATAAACATTTTCCTTTTTGTAACCGCTTAGCTTGAGTAAACTGGCCGCAATTTCTTGTAGGTAATAGCTGTCGGTATTGGGGCGTTTTAGCCAATTTTTGTTTTT
>CAZDSI010000067.1:0-2504 GCA_964508215.1 uncultured Opitutales bacterium | reverse complement strand
TAAAAAATGGTTTAATATTTAAATCTGTTAAGCTGGATGTCAGAAGACCACAGGTTACTAGGGGTATCAGGCCCATGTGTGTGGGAATTTACGGCCGGGGGATGAGAGATGAAAAAAAGGGACATAAGGCACCACTGCGCTGCTAGGCTTTAATACTGTCTTTTAAATTATTTTTTACGCGCATGATGGTTTGTCGGCTTACCTTAAACTCGCGAGAAACTGCCGAGATCGTTTGGCCATTTTGTAGGAGTTGAATAGCTTTTTCTTGTTGTTCACCGGATAATATCAAAGGTCTACCGAGTTTTTTTCCTTGAGCTTTTGCTCTACGTAGCCCGGATTGTGTACGTTCAATTAAGAGATCTCGTTCAAACTGTGCGACGGCATTAATAACGCCCATTGTTAACTTTCCGGAGGAGCTTGTGAGGTCCATTCCTCCAAGCGCCAAACAATGAACTTTGACTTTCATTGTTTCAAGCTTTGCAATGGTTGTGCTTACGTCCATTGCATCACGACCTAAACGATCAAGTTTTGTAACTACAAGGATATCTCCGGGCTCCATTTTGTCAACGAGACGGCAAAAGCCCTTACGGCGAGCCGTTGCGACAGACCCGGATATGGTTTCCCTAATAATTCTATGGGGTTCTACAATGAATCCAGCACTTTTAATTTCCTGAATTTGGTTTTCAGGTTCTTGTTCGACGGTAGAGACACGGACATAGGCAAAAGTGCGAGACATAGAAATTGTATCGAAAACGCTGTTCAAAAAGAAACATATGTCCTAAATTAAGTCAATATAATTTATGAACAGTAGGCTATAAAGTGTCCGAAAAGGATCCTTTTCGGACAGGCTGGGAAAGAGGGTGAGAGGGCAGGGTAGCATTTTCTAGAACAACCGACTTTTTAAACGAGCTGTGATAAAAAAGTAGACAAGGGAACAATCCGAGGCTCTTTTAAGGCGAAACAATCAATATCCTCATACTCAAGGTCGCTAGCAACTTGGAAGGCATATGGTGCTTGTAACTTATTTTGGAAATGTAATAGGGTTTCGCTCAATTGTTCCTTATAGGAAGTTTTTACTTCAAGCATCAGCCAAGGCTTACGATCCTTTACAACAAGGAAATCCACTTCCTTCTTCTCCTTGTCTCTTATAAAATGTAGGTTGTATTCACCCAACCCCAAGTCTGACCAAAAATTTATACTCTTAAGAAGATGTGAAGCTACAAAATTTTCTATTTTTGCTCCGCCATTTTCCAGAATAGACCAATCGGTTAAATAAATTTTAGGTTCTTTAATAAGAGAGCGTGAAATATTTTCGGACCATGGTCTAATCGTAAAACAAAAATAGAATGCTTCTAGTACGTTAATCCAGCGCCTAATAGTTTGGTCAGAAACCCTTACTTTGCGTGATAAATTCGTATAGTTAACTAGATTACCGGCCTGCTCTTTTAATATTTTAGCCAATACTTCGAGTTGCATCAATTCTTGTATGCTTGCAAGATCCTTTATATCTTCTCTAAAAAGTTGTTGGTTCCTTAACTCATGCCAGCGCCTAGAAAAAAGCTTATTTTGCTTAATAAAGGGATCCGGGAATCCACCATACTCTAAAAGAGATTTTAACGTTTCATCTTTTACGCTTGTTGGTTCCTGGTCTTCTTTTAGAGCGGAATATTCAGGCTTTGTAATTTCTCTAACCGATAGAGGATGTATACGGTAGGAAAAGTATCGGCCCATTAAGCTTTCTTTCCCTGTCAAGTTTTGCACTACCAGTAACTATAATATTAAGCCTTCCCTTATAAGAGTCTAGTAAGCTTTTAACTAATAAGCGCCAATGCTTATACTTATGCACCTCATCAAGTATTATAAGCGGTTTTACTTTAAGAATGACATCAAGTGGTAGGTCTTCGACTATTTTTTTGTTACCACCCAGGATTTTGGTGCGCTCGTCAAGGTTATCCCAGTTTAAATACTTCGTTGCTTTACTATCAACAAATGCCCTTGCGAGTGTTGTCTTCCCAACTTGCCTTGGCCCCGACAAAAATAAAGCTTGGTCAAATGACGTGAGATGATTGGTGAGTAAATCTTTGTACACTCTTTGCATTTAAAGACAAATTCGATTAAAATATCGGAAAAGTCAAGACCGATCCGACCGGAATATCGAATTAGGCATTCTGTGCCTCTCCCGAAGATTCCGAGGAAGGGGTATATTTAGATATTGTGCAAAAAACAACGAAGTCATTAAAAGTCATGACGAAGAGGTCTCAATTTTCCGTTTAAAGGGTTAGATAGATCGAAGGAATATTTTCCATAGGGATTAATGTGTTTACGTCTAGCGGGGGAGAGGTGTTTTAGATCATCTTCGTTAATTTCTATGCCCTCCGATTTAAGCTGTTCAATGCTCTCTGCCATATAGATGGTATTCCATACAATCACAGTATTGATCAGCAAATTGGGTAGTGTTGAAAAGATTCTAAGGCACCTAAAGAAGGGCAGGCTACGGCTGTTAT
>CAZDSI010000066.1:0-2651 GCA_964508215.1 uncultured Opitutales bacterium | reverse complement strand
TCCCACGATACCAAGCGTTTTATTCATCATAAGGTCAGGTAATCAGGTGACAACTTGCATGACAAATAGCGAAGTGCCGGGGACAATGACGGTAGTGGCGCTCATTGAAGATCCAGCGGAGCTGGCCAAGATTATCGAGTGGGCGAAGAAACAGGATCAGGAGCCCCAGTCATCCGTTTGTGCCCGTTCGCCGCCAGAACAGGCTTTGGTGCCAGTATAAGCCCCAAAAATCAGCACTTATACGGAACAGGATAGGTTCTCTCAAACGGTGCTTATCAGCGGCGCAGTAGAGCTCTGTCCACAGGTCCCGCTGCATCCCCTGAAATTCCTATCTTGACGGCCAGAATCCCACGTACTACAGTCAGTCCAGAGCGGCGTTGCCGGGAATGCCGGCAGAATCCTTCGGTTTGGCCGCGAAAAGCGCTGGATTGCGTGAGCAAATCCGGTTTCCGACAAAACATCGCCAAAAACCCGAAATGATAGTTCCTATCGGTAACAGTATACTTTCATAACATAGGACAAAAAGACTACAAAGAAACCTAGGATTACCAGGAAGAACTCTTTCAACAGGTTTTAAAGGCAAAAGGCACAGATAATTCTAAAAACCACTTGATTTTTTGCGAGCACCCGCATGTATATACTCTTGGCCGTAGTGGTTCTGAAGATAATTTACTTATAAGTTACATTTAGCTGCAAGCCCAGAATGCCCAATTTTATAAAATAAACAGGGGGGGCGACATTACTTATCACGGTCCCGGACAATTGGTGAGATACCCCATTTTTGACCTTGAAAAGTTTAATATCGGATTAAAAGATTATATTTACAATTTAGAAGAAGTTATTATTCAAACTTTAAGCACGTATGGCATAACTGGCGAAAGGCTTGAAGGCGCCACAGGTGTTTGGATTGACACTCGTGTCCCTTCAAAAGGCCGTAAAATTTGTGCTTTTGGCGTACGAAGCAGCCATTGGGTCACCATGCATGGCTTTGCTTTAAATGTAAATACCGATTTATCGTATTTCGGGCATATTAACCCATGTGGTTTTACCGATAAAGCAGTAACTTCTATTGAAAAGGAATTAAACAATAAGCAGGATTTTGTGGAGGTAAGCAATCGTGTACTTGAAAATTTTAAAAAAGTGTTTCATTGCTCCATAGTAAAAGCTTAAAATACTTAAATTATGAGAACTTACGAACGCATTTTCCTTATTTTGCTCTTTGGCTCTGTTCTTCCTTTAATTCTGTTTCTCTCCGGATGGTGGGGTAGCATAAAATTAGTCCGGGAAAATCAAATATTCATTTTTGCCCTCGTTGGACTGCTGCTGGGTATATTACTCGATTTTTTATTTGTTGGCCGTTTAGTCGACAAAGCTTTTAAGCTTGATAACAAGTTCACCATAGCCTTATACTTGTTTTACTCATTTTTAATTTATGGTTTTGCTATGGCCATGCCCGTTTTAAACCTTGGGATGGCTTTTATAGGGGGATATTTTGTTGGCCGTAAGCTTTTTCACAGCAATGCCAATACCGAACAGGCAAAATCGACAACCCGAAAATACGCGTTGATTTCTTCCGCTATATTGTTGTTTTTCTTTATATCATCTGCTTTTATAGCTTTACTTGATAAGTTTACCCTTGGTAACCTTAAAGGCATGTTCGGAATTAATTTCACTTACACCGGGTTATGGGTGTTAATACTTTTGGGTGGTTCAATTTTGCTGGTTGTAAATTATTTTATTGCTTTAAAAACTGTTGAAATAACACTGAGTATAAGTCAAAAATTTGATGTGTATAATAATCCCGACATGGATAAAGAGATTTCTATTATTGTGGCTATTGCAGAAAATTCGGCCATAGGAAAAGACAACAAATTGCTGTAGCATATTTCTGAAGATTTAAAAAGGTTTAAAAAAATTACAGCGGGACATACTATTGTAATGGGCGAGAAAACATACGAATCGCTTCCCATAAGGCCATTGCCCAATAGGCGCAATGTGGTTATAACAGACATTCCTGATGAACAGATAGACGGCTGTGTGATGGCTTATTCTATTGATGATGCTATTGCCAAGCTTGAGAAAGACAAGGAAAACTTTATTATTGGAGGCGCTTCTATTTACAAACAATTTTTCACAAAAGCTGAAAGATTATATATAACCCGAGTACCCTCATCGTTCGAAGCAGATACGTTCTTCCCCGAGATATCGGATAAAGAATGGGAAATTATTGAAACCGAACCAGCAAAAGACGTAAACCCGGATGGATTAAGATATTCTTTTGCTACCTACAAAAGGAAATAGAAAACCCCGCATAAGCGGGGTTTTCTATTTCATTATTTTGTATAAATCCACGATTCGCTGTCGACCGTTGATTGCATATTCCTTAACGCATTAATAACTTCTTGCATGTTATTGTACTTACCAGGTTAAACCCGTTAGGGGCGACAACTATCTGAGAAGTATACCTCATTGATTTCATTTTCTTCGAGAACTCATCAGCATAATTTGGGTTCCGAAAACTTCCGGTTATAACATAATATTTTCCACCTGTAGATGTCCCACAGGCTTTTGATGCAGAGTCAATTTTATCTTGTGACTCTTTTTTTAATTTTTCTAAGTCCTCGGCAAACCTAATTGAATCAGACTTTACT
>CAZDSI010000065.1:0-2656 GCA_964508215.1 uncultured Opitutales bacterium | reverse complement strand
TGAAGTTACGTTTTCATTTTTTTTTTTTTTTTTGTTAAACTCCGATAAATTTCGATCTAACGGTGTGTTTTTTCCAACGGATGATACCATATAATACATGCCTCCAATTTCAAGGTTGAAAAGCCATTTTAGCAGCTTCTCTCCAGTACGTCAACGTTTGCTTACAAAATTGAAATCAATGTTGAAGCAATTTCGGCCGGTGTAGGTGCAACTTTTATTCCACTCTCGGTAAGCATTTCTATCTTGGACTGTGCGTTACCGGATTTTCCAGAAACAATTGCACCGGCATGTCCCATACGTTTACCTTTTGGAGCCGTGATACCCGCAATAAAGGCCGCTACAGGCTTCTGAAAATGCTTACGGATATATTTTGCGGCTTCTTCTTCTGCACTACCACCAATTTCACCAATCATAATGACAGCTTCAGTCTGTGGATCTTCATTAAAAAGTTTTAAAACATCGACGAACGAGGTTCCAATCAACGGGTCGCCACCGATTCCAATACAGGTGGATTGACCATAATTTTTTTCGGTGAGCTGCCAAACAGCCTCGTAGGTTAAAGTTCCCGAACGCGAAACGATACCTACAGAACCTTGCTTATGAATATAAGCCGGCATAATACCCATTTTACATTGCCCGGGAGATATAATTCCTGGACAGTTGGGCCCTATCAGGCGTGAACGGCTCTTTGCCAGCTTTGCCTTAACCTTCATCATGTCTTTAACCGGTATACCTTCCGTAATGCAAACAATAAGGTCAACTCCAGCATCGATAGCTTCGAAAATTGAATCGGCCGCAAAAGCGGGAGGTACAAATATTAAAGAAGCGTTGGCATCGGTAGTTTTCACAGCATCGGCCAAGGTGTCAAATATGGGAACTTTTTCTAAAAACATTTGCCCACCTTTACCGGGCGTCACGCCGGCAACTATCTGACTTCCGTATTCAAAACAATTTTGTGCATGAAAACTTCCGGCCTTACCGGTAATACCCTGAACAACAATACGTGTAGACGAATTAATTAAAATACTCATAACAAAATCCTTAACGGGTTAATTCAACGATCTTTTTTGCCGCATCCAACAGATTATCCATACTTACCAACGGAAGCTTACTTTCTTTTAGTAATTTTCGTGCTTCGTTAACATTCGTACCCTGTAAACGCACAACCAGCGGCACCGAAAGATGTACCGATTTTACGGCTTCGAGTATGCCATGAGCGATAATATCGCACCGAAGGATACCACCAAAGACATTGATTAAAATTCCTTTAACCTTTGGGTCGCTCAAAATGATCTTAAAAGCTTCACGAACTTGTTCGGCATTCGCGCCACCACCGACATCCAAAAAATTGGCCGGCTTTCCTCCACAATGATGAATAATATCCATTGTGGCCATAGCGAGACCTGCACCGTTCACAAGACAAGCAATATTCCCATCCAAGGCAATATAATTAAGCCCAAATTGGCTCGCCTGAATTTCTTTAGGATCTTCTTCGTTGAGATCTCTTAGCTTTACAATTTCAGGCTGCCGAAATAACGAATTGTCATCGAATTGTACCTTGGCATCCAAAATCTCCAACCTTCCGTCGGTCGTTAAAGCTAGGGGATTTATTTCAATGAGAGAAGTTTCATGCTTCTTAAAAATGCGATACAGCTGATGCATCAGTCCTAAAAATGCCTTAAAAGCTTCCGCTTTTAATCCAAGCTTAAAAGCAGCCAAACGCGCTTGATAGGCTTGGATTCCCAAAAGTGGATCAATATAAATTTTAATGATTTTTTTCGGAGATTTTGCTGCAAGCTGCTCGATATCCATTCCGCCTTCTTTTGCGAAGAGAAACACCGGTTGCGCAAGTTTACGGTCAAGCAGAAGCGCCATGTAAAATTCCTTGGCAATATCAATAGCTGTGGTAAGGTACACGCGATTAACTTTTTTACCTTGAGGCCCAGTTTGGTGAGTTACGAGGGTTTTCCCCAACATTTCCTTCGCAAGATTAAGAACTTCCTGTGGAGACTTTGCTATTTGTATACCGCGTAAACCATTTTCTTTGAACTGGCCTTTACCACGGCCTCCAGCATGTATTTGCGCTTTAACAACATACTTTTCGTTTGCTTGCAAGCGGCCTAAAAAATCCGACCTTGCAATCGTTGTGCTATCAACACATATCCATTCGGGAATCGGAATCCCGTAGCGTGCAAACAATTCTTTCGCTTGATATTCGTGGATATTCATAGTTTTTAGTGAAATTTTTTACGAAGATTCGTAGCAGGAATTCCTAAGGCTTCCCGATATTTTGCAACGGTACGTCTGGCGATACAAATGTTTTCATGTTGCAACAATTCAACAATTTTTTGATCGCTTATCGGTTTTGTTGGATTTTCTTGTTCAATAAATTTTGAAATTTTCTGCTTAACAATCGTATTGGCAATGGAATGACCTTCTTCGGACGCAAGCCCCTTCGTAAAAAAGTACTTAAATTCAAAAACACCAAAGGGCGTATCCATAAACTTATTGGCAATGGCTCGACTAATGGTTGTTTCATGGACCTCTAAGCGTTCAGCTAGAACTTGCAAGGTCAATGGCTTTAATCCTTTTGGGCCTTCTTCAAAAAAGCTATTTTGAACTTCGAGCAAGGCTTGAGTAATTCGTTCAAGGGTTT
>CAZDSI010000064.1:0-2666 GCA_964508215.1 uncultured Opitutales bacterium | reverse complement strand
AGCAGCTCGTATTCTTTAGCTAATACCACGTTGCTCTGCGGCGGGGTTCTTTATTTAAATATTCGTTTTTCTTTCGGAAAGCACGAAAACCGTTTCTTTTCGCGGAAAAAGAAACGGTTTTCGATCTAAAATTTCGACTAAAAACTAGGCCGTGGCCACGCGCATTTCGGTCTGCGAGGTGTTACGGCGGGCCTCTTCAACCACTTGGATAATCGCGCCCAACATTTGGATCATGGCATCGATAAACTTCTTATCCATTTCTTCGGAAGCCTTCCACATTTCCACATTGGCCTGTTGTTTATCGGCCTCGAGCTTCTTGCCATCGGCCTTTAGGTCAAAGGCCGCCTTAACCATTCCAAATGCACCTTGAGTATAACTGTTCAAAGCCTGAAGGCCTGATGTCCAAGCCGAACTTTGCATGTTGATTTGATGCATATTTTGTTCCAAATTCGCCGGTGTGCTTTGAACGGCCTTTGCAGTATTTGCAGCACTAGTTACACCACCGCCTTGTGCGTCCAAAGCCGTCCTTCCCGCTTGGGCACCTTGACCAGGAGTTACCGACTGACCGGCGGCACCGATTCTTGCCGCAGACACTGCACTTGCTCCCGCCATACCAACCTGTATCGTACCCATCGCAAAATTCATACCGGCACTAACCATTGCTCCGGTAAACCTCGTCTGGGCTTCTTCGCTCATTGCGGCAAATTTACCCTCAAAGGCCGCACGGATACCCTGTAAGTCCAACATATCACCTCGAAAGTGCGCGTCGCGAATAATGAGAAACAGGGCCAACAGCTCTTTTATGAGGTCTAAAAACTCTTCGTTGCTGCTTAATTTTTTCGTGGCCGCAGGGTCTGGTGCCGCAAGCTCAGATTTTTTCTGTGCCGAATAAGCTTTACGTAGGTCGGCAACGGTAAAATCTTCGTTAATTTCGTTACTATCCGTAACTAATCCAATGTCCTTGAAAAACTGTAGGGCTTCGGGGCTGTCTTTTTTACCGCTCTTAATATCAGCCACCAGCTGGCCCGCATTTTGCATCATTGTCTGGTATTCGCTCTGCGTAATTGCGCCATCTTTGTTCGTATCAACGTACTGTTGGTACTTTGCTGAATCTGGATTTATAGACATAGTATTTCTTTCTTTTTAATTGTTCGTACATGTTCCTGCCGCCTGTAGGAATTCAAAAGGCAGAGTTGGATTATTTTTTAAAATTGTAAGAAGCGCTTTCGACTTAGATACTGTCGCCTGAAGATTATTTGGCTTAAAAAGGTCAAGATTGAGACTTCCTTCTTCTGTCATCAATCCAAGTTGTTTCAAAAGCATGTGATATTTATTTGGAAGGTTCTGTAGATTAACCTCTAGCTGTAAGAGTTTAAACCTCATTTTGTATGAAAATTCCAAAAATCTCTTGTCGGCCAAATTAAATACTTTCATCGAATTCACCATCAATTTTTTGGTTTTAGCCGCGGATCTAAAATAGGTTTACCGCTATTAAAGTTTTCCATCGTAAAGTTTTCCGAAAGTTTAAAATTCTCATCCAGAAGGCCTATATCCTGCAATGGTTTTAATGATTTTCCTCCACCGCTACGGGCAATATCATAGGCAACCTCTTGAAGCTTATGAAGCAAAACCTGTGATTCTATCTTATTTGACACTTCTTTATCCATGCTTTTTACATTCTCGGCACAATTATTCTAGGGGCTATCGATACCGTATTCAAGATAAAATCGGCTTAACTTGAACAAACTTTAGGAAATTTCGTGGGATATTAACTTATCCAATTACAAATGGTGTAATGGGGGTTATTCCAAAAGATCCTACAATGAAGGTGTATTTTAACCCGAAAGCGTTTCGTCCTTATTGCAAAAGGCCTTTAGGGGGCTAGTCTGGATACTTATAAAACATAAAGATAAAATGCTATTGAGTTGGACTTTTTCATTGCATTTCTTTTCAAAAAATGCCCATTCTGAATGCGCATTTAACCGTGTTTCTAAACATATTTGGTAACTTGGGTAGAGAATAAATAGCCTTGTTTGAGGGCTAAAGTTAACCAATTGTAGGGTAGAATAACTCGGAAAGTGTTTAAGGTTCAAGTCTAGCCGAATTGGTATGAACAGATTAAGACACTGGTTCTTTTGTATTCTTGGTTTAATTACGATTTTTACACCGGTAATTTACGGTGTAGAATTACCGCTGAGTTCAGCGGCCCGAACGGCCTTGAGTGTGCTGACGATAAAACCGCCAAAACCGATCGATACGTTGGATGCTCTCGTGGCCTACGCCGAGGCAAATCCAAACAGCCGAACGGAACTGAACACGAAGCTCAAGAGTGTTGGATCAAAATACGCCATCGAAAACTTATGCAAGGCCTTTGTGCTAACACCCAGCCGTGAAAGGTTTAAATACGAAGATTTGGCCGCACAAAAATTGCGTTGCCAGATATGCCTCAACAGCCTTTCGGATAACGCCTGGCCAAATCCCGTTTTTGAGAAGGATCCGCTCGTTGGATTGACGTACCGGTCTAAACCCTACATCGATTGGTTTTGCGAGCTTACCCAACGCATCTTGGAGCGTTATCCAAGGCATCTCAACGAGCCGGAGGTTTGTAGTTGGTTGAAAAACGGTGGTGGCGGGGTAGTGTTGAAAAGATTCTAAGGCACCTAAAG
>CAZDSI010000063.1:0-2743 GCA_964508215.1 uncultured Opitutales bacterium | reverse complement strand
GATTTGCTGTGCCGAAGGTGGTGCCGTCGTTACAAAAAACAAAGCTTATGGCGAAATGATACGTCTCTTGCGTAACCATGGATTGGTTCGTAGGCCCGGAACATATTTAAGAGATCAAGCCGCTATTGGTTGGAATTACCGTTTAACCGATTTGCAATGTGCTTTGGGGGTATCACAACTCAAACGTTTACCGTTTTTCCTTAATAAACGTAAGGCTTTGGCCAAACGCTATCGTGAAAAATTGGCACAAGAACCCTTTAATCGATTTTTAGCACCCATAAGCGAAATCTTTGGTAATGCCTACCATCTTTTCGTCGTTCATTTCCTGAAAAACGAATGGCGAGAATCGGCTTATACCTTTTTACAGACGAAAGGAATCGAAACTCAGGTCCATTACCCTCCGCTCTATCGCTTACAAGAGTATGAAAAACGCTTGGGAAGCATTCGGTTGCCTGGGGCCGAAGCCTACTTCAAGGGCTGCTTAAGCATACCGCTTTACCCCGAACTTACCGAAGCCGAGCAAGACTATGTCTTAGAATCCTTGGCCGAGTGTTTTAACAAATTTTAATCATCATGTCATCTGTTCGTGTTCGTTTTGCCCCAAGCCCAACCGGCTTTTTCCATATTGGTAGCGCCCGTACGGCACTTTTTAACTGGCTTTATGCACAACAAACTTCTGGCACATTTATTTTGCGCATCGAAGATACCGACCGTGCACGCAATACTCCCGAAGCCCTAAAGGTACTTATCGAAGGAATGAAATGGTTGGGAATGAACTGGAATGAAGGTCCAGAAGTTGGTGGTCCTTACGCCCCTTATTTCCAAAGCGAACGCGATACCGTTTATCAAAAATATCTGGAACGGTTAAAGTCGACAGGACGAGTCTACGAAAAAGAAGGTGCTCTCTGGTTTAAAATCTCGGGGGAAATGCAAACGATTCACGATGTGATACGCGGCGATGTACAACGCCAAGAAGAGAAAGATTTTGTCATTATACGCTCCGATGGCACACCGGTTTTCCATTTTGTCAATGTCGTCGATGATATCGATATGAAAATTACCCATGTGATTCGCGGTGAAGACCATTTGTCCAACACCAGTAAGCATGTGGAGCTTTTTAAAGCTTTTGGAGCACCCGTACCAACCTTTGCCCATATTCCGCTTATCTTAAAAACCGATGGCCCCGGCAAAATGAGCAAACGTGATCGAGGCGCATTGATTGAAGAATATCAAAAGCGATTTTACTTACCCGAAGCACTTGTAAATTACCTATCACTATTGGGTTGGTCACCAAAGGATGATCGCGAAATTTTATCCGTAGCCGATATTGTTTCCTGTTTTGACCTTCATGGCGTAAACAAAAATAATGCCCGTTTTGACGAAAAAAAACTTAGCTTTGTAAACTCACAACATCTACGGCTGTTACCCAGCGAAAAATTCTGTGCTATTGCTGAGTCGGTATTAAGTCGTACCGGCCATTCAGAATACTTGAAAGATAAAGCTTACCTGAAAGATGTTTTATCGATTACCCAGGAAAAGTTACGTTCCTTTGAAGAATTACCCGATTTCATAAGTTACTTCTTCGATGAAAACTTTCCAGTTGATACCGAAGCACTGGCAAAAATACAAAAAAAGCAACCCGCAATTCGTTTAAAAGAATTTTTAGAAAAAATTCACGCCGAAAGCAATTTTTCGGCCGAAAATTTAGAATCTATTATTAAGGCACTCAGCGAAACCCACACCGTCCCAACCGGAGATTATATTCATGCCCTTCGGTTAGCGATTTCTGGACGCAGCGTAGGTCCGAGCCTTTACCGAATGCTGGCTGTCATCGGTAAAGAAAAAACCCAACACCGAATCCAAAAGTTTTGTAAGATTTCTTAAAAAACTGCGGAAAGTTTCCTTTTTCAGGAGCATAGCCCAAGCTTCGAGGGAAACATTTCTTCGGCAAGAAAAGGTTTCTGCAACTAAGAGCTTTGTAAAAACTTTTTCTTGCCGTAGGAAACGTTTTCCCAAAAATAATTCAAAAGGATGGAGCAACAAGATTGGATAAGCGAAACACCCGAAACGGTATTAAAAGTTCCGCTAGCGGAAAGAATGAGACCCAAAACGCTTGAAGAATGTTTTGGGCAAGAACATCTTCTCGCGCAAGGTTCTATTTTTCGTCAATGGTTAACACACGGCGGTAGCGGAAACATTTTACTCTACGGTCCACCGGGATGCGGAAAGACAACACTGGCCATCCTTATTGCTCAGGAATTAAAGAAAAAATTATTTAATTTAAACGCCGTTTTATCCAATCTTACGGAATTAAAACAAGCGCTAAACACGGTTGCCAGCCAAGGAGGGCAAACCATCCTTTTCATCGATGAAATTCATCGGTTTAATCGTTCTCAGCAAGATGCCCTACTTCCCTATTGTGAAAAAGGGACGGTGCAGCTTATTGGGGCTACCACTCGCCTACCCTCTTTTTACCTGATTCCTCCACTGCTTAGCCGAAGTCATCTCTTTGAGTTAAAGCCATTGGATTCTAATACAATTTATCGGGTATTAGAAAAAACATTAAAAGACGAAAAATTTGGACTGGGAAGTATGCGCTGCGAGATTGATAATGAAGCATTGCAATGGCTGGCAAACCTTGCACAAGGCGATCTTCGGCACGCTCTAAATACTCTTGAATATCTTGTTCTTGGCTTTCCACTTGGGCACAAGATATACCTGGAAGGTGTTAAAGAGCAGCGAG
>CAZDSI010000062.1:2654-2871 GCA_964508215.1 uncultured Opitutales bacterium | reverse complement strand
CCCAAAAGAAAATAGTTTCGCTTGTGAACAGAAGTGCTTCTGAACGTTTCGTTCTGCGAACAATGCCTCTCCAATATAATAAACTGGCTATAATGGATAGCATGCATCCTTTACCTATGCCGCTTGTATGAAATACCTTTAACAAAAATTTAATGAACCAGTTTGTCTTGAACAAAGATAATGCGGCAACAACTATACAAGCAGAAGAGATTAATAA
>CAZDSI010000062.1:0-2644 GCA_964508215.1 uncultured Opitutales bacterium | reverse complement strand
GTTTCCAGTCGAACGAAATGACCTCAATATCATCTTGCAGTACCTTTTTGCGTTCAGGGTCTAAGAGCCCTTTATTTTCCCAGTTGTTTAGGGCTTTTTTTAAAATAGATGCCTCCTTAGGTAAAAACTTCATACAATGACGGTGCAGTGTAATAAATTAAATGGTATTAAAAAAGCCTTTTAATTAAAAAAACGTATAAATCAATTAATGGTATTCGCCTCCAAGATCTAATTTTAATATAAGTTTAACAACGTCTAACGGCCGTTTAATTGTTTGGGTTTTCGACACCTAAAAGCATACTCAGCTGCCCCTATTTCCTTAATCATGGATTTCGCGTTATACTTCGGAGGAAACCTTTCTTCGGCAAGAAAAGCTCCCTTCGAACCACCTTCCAAAGAATTTTTAATATAAAATGCGGAGCATTTTCAGGTCCAGGAATCGCGTTCCTGGTGCAGAGCATTTTCAGATCCACGGGTTGCAATCGTGGCGCACTGGCTTTAAAATCACTTCAAAATAATCCTTGTACCGCATCGGGAGTTATTTCACCATGTTGCTGGTCTTACAAAGATATGATGGTTGATATGGATCAGTTGGTTTCGTTTTGCAAACGCAAGGGCTTTATTTTGCCGTCTTCCGAAATTTACGGTGGGCTTAACGGCTTTTTTGATTATGGCCCCTTAGGCACCGAGGTAAAACGCAATATCAAAGAAGCCTGGTGGAAAGCCATGGTACAACGACGCGAAGACATGGTTGGAATCGATACCTGTCTCATTCTACATCCCAAAGTTTGGCAAGCCTCTGGGCATGTTGATGGGTTTTCGGATCCCATGGTCGATTGTAAGGTTTCCAAAATGCGTTATCGTGCCGACACCTTATTTTTCAGCCCCGTAAGCGTTGAAGGAAAATCCATTGGTTATATTTCGGTTCTCGAAAGTGAAAACAAAGAAAGCGAAGCACAAAAAAAAGCTCAAGAGTTACAAAAACAATTAAAAATTTCCGGTAAGCTAGATTCCATTGTTTTAAAGCCCTATACCGAAGCTTCGCCTGAAGAGCATGAAAAAATCCCTTCGCCGGCAACCGATAAGCCGGGCAGTCTAACCGCTCCAAGAGAGTTTAATCTCATGTTTTCAACACAGGTCGGAGCCGTTGCGCATGAAGCTTTAACCGCTTATTTACGTCCTGAAACAGCTCAAGGAATTTTTATTCAGTTCAAAAACATTTTAGATTCTAATCGGGTAAAACTTCCTTTTGGTATTGCACAAATGGGACGCGCTTTTCGCAACGAAATTACACCACGCAATTTTATTTTTCGTTCGCGTGAATTCGAACAAATGGAAATTGAATATTTCTTTCAGCCCGATGAAAAGCTATGGCCAAGCCTGTACCAAGAATGGATCGAAACACGCCTCGCATGGCATCGGTCTATCGGCATAAAAGAATCTCTTCTTGGACGCAAAGAGCACGCCAAGAAGGATCTTGCACATTATGCTAAAGCTTGCACGGACATTACCTTCCGTTATCCCTTTGGTGAACAAGAACTCGAAGGCATCGCTGTACGCGGTGATTTCGACTTAAGACGCCATCAAGAAATGAGTGGTAAAAACATGGAATACTTTGACGAGCAAGAAAAGCGTCATTATCTTCCCTATGTTATTGAACCTTCGGTAGGCGTTGATCGTACATTCTTAGCACTTCTCGTATCCGCCTACGATGAAGATGAAATCAACGGTGAAAAAAGAACTGTTCTGCATTTCAAACCTTCCATGGCTCCCATTAAAGTTGCCGTATTTCCGCTGGTGAAAAATAAGCCTGAAATCGTTCAAAAAGCCCGATCGCTTTTTGAAAAACTTAATCGACGTTATTATTCGGCCTACGATGAAACCGGAGCTATCGGACGTCGCTATCGTCGAATGGACGAAATTGGTACTCCGTTTGGAATAACGGTTGACTATGACTCTTTGGAAAATAATACTTATACATTGCGAGATCGTGATACCACGAAGCAAACTCGCATGAGCGAGGCCGAAATCATTGCCTTTTTAAACGAACAACTTCTAGATTCATGAAGATACCTTATTCTAAACAGTCAATCGATGAAACCGATATTCAAGCGGTTAGCGAAGTACTGCGTTCACCTTTCTTAAGTCAGGGGCCTCAGGTTACCGCTTTTGAAGAGGCTTTAAAACGCTATTTGGATGTTGAAGACGCCGTTGTTGTCTCCAATGGCACAGCGGCCTTACACTTAAGTTACTTAGCATTAAAAGCCGAAAATGCACGCGTATTTACTTCGCCAATAACCTTTGTTGCAACGGCCAACATGGCTATAGCCGCAGGTGCCGAGGTTACCTTTGTGGATGTAAACCCCAATACGGGACTTATGGATATCGGAGCTTTACAACAAGCGTTTGAAAAGTACTCATCTGAAAACCGTAAAAAAATTGTTGTTCCGGTCACTTTAAATGGCGCAGTACCCGATTTAATAGCCATTAAAGCCTTCGCCGATGAGCATAAAGCGCTCGTACTCGAGGATGCCGCTCACAGCCTTGGAGCCGAGTACATGGACGGAAAAAACAAATTGAAAAGTGCCTCCTGTCGTCATACCGAAATGGCTATTTTAAGTTTTCACCCCGTAAAGTCGATTTG
>CAZDSI010000061.1:860-3068 GCA_964508215.1 uncultured Opitutales bacterium | reverse complement strand
ACCATGGATATTGGCAATCAGCCACCATCCGGCAGTACGCTTCGTGCATATACAAGAACACGAGAAGATGGTAAAGAGATTGTAAAAAAACTAGACGATAAGCTAAACTTTACAGCAAGTGGGCTTTCAACAAGTATTAATTTGACAGATACAAACACTCTTGGACGAGTTCTCTCAAATCCTACTATAGTCACAATGAATAACGTTCCAGCCGAAATCAATGTAGGCCAAAAGTACCCTGTTCCAAAATACACTTACAGTGAAGAACAAGGACGGTTTTCTATAAGTGGTTTCGACGAAAAGGATATCGGTATTTCTTTAAAAGTAACACCGACCGTTCAGGATGAATTTATCACCTTAAAACTAGAACCAAAATTAACCTCAAAAGACGATGTTATAAAATTTGAGGGTGGCACCAGCGTAGCGGCAAGTATTCCACTTATTGGACAAAAAGCTGTCACAAGCACGGTGACCATTCGAAGTGGATATACAATTGTCATCGGTGGCTTGATCTCTGAAACCCTTGCAAAAGGTAGCCAAAAGGTTCCAGGCTTGGGTGGTCTACCCATCATAGGCCTCTTATTCTCGCAAAAAGATAGTAAGGCAGAACTTAAAAATCTATTGATTTTCTTGACCGCAACACAGATCGCTTATGATGGCCAGCGAGCCTACGATACACCTTTTTACGGTGTCAAAAATGCCAATCCGAACCAAATGTATCAAATGGGTGTAACAGACCAGCAACTACCCGGTTATCGTTACTCGCCACAAGAGGAAGCACGCTTCGATGAGGTCCAACGTTTACGTTCAAAAGTCGAGCAAGCCATGATGAACAAGACTGTTAATCAAGATGTGGTAAAAGCCAAACAAGCGGCCGATGAGGTAAACGTTAGCGGTGATGTTAACTTAAAGGCAAAAAAGCGTGGTAGAAGGCGCTAAGGCCATTAAATGATTATTCAGGTTAAGGTTATACCCAATGCCTCGTATTGTGAAATTAAAAAAGAAGCTGGAGTGGACGGCATATCGTATAAAATTAAGCTAACCGCTCCGGCCAACGATGGAAAAGCCAACGAGCAATTGATTGAGCTCTTATCAGAACATTTTAACGTCCCAAAACGTAAAATTATTTTATTGTCGGGTGAAAAAAGTCGCCATAAAAGAATAAGCATCGAACCTTA
This sequence comes from uncultured Opitutales bacterium, assembly GCA_964508215.1. Lineage (GTDB taxonomy): Bacteria > Verrucomicrobiota > Verrucomicrobiia > Opitutales > UBA9783 > CAZDSI01. The sequence goes on along the minus strand of CAZDSI010000061.1, from coordinate 1,890 downwards.
ATTTTATTACTTTTAGAAACATTCCATCGTTTAAAAAAGCGGCAGCAGCATTTGTTAAAGGCTTTTCAGGCATAATTTTTTATGAGATAGAAACTCACGGGTAGTGACCCGTGGTCGTTAGGCCCGTTGGGCCTTACAGCTCCATACGGGAGCTGACCTGAATCTTGGCGTCCTTGGTATTCAACGTATCGAAGTATTGTGGCCCTAACAATGCCTATGCTACTGACAAAGTAACCCGTTCTCATTCCAAAATACCTTTTTAAGCCATTCGAATTTTTGGCGCATTAACGACGCAGATTGGTTTTTCAGCACCCGCATAACACCCGCAATCGCATATCTTGGCGGAATAACTATTACAAAATGCACATGATCTTTATCAAAACCAACCTGCTCGACTTTAACGCCGGCCAAACTTCTCAACAGCTTCGGCATTATGCTTCGAATGTACTCGTAGACGCCGGGCTTCAGGATCTTTCGTCGGTATTTAACCACCCAAACCACATGGTACTCCAATCGGTACATACCATGTCCACTTTTTGTTACTTCCACCGAAACATTATATCATACCGACTCAAGACTTAATTCACCCACGGGTAGTAACCCGTGCTCCCCTTCGCTTCGCATCTGATAGAGAATTCAGGGTTTTTATCTTATAGGAAGAAAGGGCGAGCGAAATAGTTCCGTTAAGCTTACTCATACGTTTACATTCAAAGAAAAGGCAGACGAAATGATTTTTACCTTCTTGAATCGAAGGCCGAAAAACAACACGCATCTGTACCGCTAAATGACTAGCGCCTCAAATATAGATTTCGTGCATTATTTGTTTTACGATGTGCCCTTAAGCCCACCAAATTTTGGTCTTTCGGGGTCTAGAAGACTTTTATTCTTCACTAGAATGCTCAACAGCTTCCTTTGCTTCTCCCGAAGTACTTTCAACACCTAGAACGGTGCCACCGGAGACTTGCACTTTTTCGGAAATCGTTTTAATAATTTCCTCCGTATCCTGAGTGCCAAGACAAATCGGGTAGGC
>CAZDSI010000061.1:0-850 GCA_964508215.1 uncultured Opitutales bacterium | reverse complement strand
TACGGCTGGATTTTGTTTTAAGTAGGCTTTTGCGGCTTCACGACCCTGCCCAATAAGATTTCCATTATAGGCCACCCAAGCACCTTTTTTCTCCAAAATTTTGTGCTCAATACCCAAGTCCAGGACAGAAGAAGATTGCGAGATACCTTCGTCGTACATGATATCAAATTCGCATTCAGTAAAGGGAGGGGCTACCTTATTCTTCACAACCTTTAGGCGTGTACGGTTGCCGATAATTTTTCCGCTAGAATCTTTGATTTGTCCAACACGGCGAATATCCATACGAACCGAGGCAAAAAACTTCAGTGCCCGACCACCCGTTGTAGTTTCGGGACTACCAAACATCACACCAATTTTTTCACGAATTTGATTCGTAAATATGCAAATACACTTAGACTTGCTAATAACAGAAGTTAAGCGACGCATGGCTTGGCTCATTAAGCGCGCTTGCAAACCCACGTTCATATCCCCCATTTGACCACTTAATTCTGCTTTCGAAACAAGTGCGGCAACGGAATCGACAACAATAACCTCAATAGCACCGGATCGAATCAAAGTTTCCGCAATGTTTAAAGCATCTTCTCCACTTTCGGGCTGTGAAACAATCAAATTATCAAGATCTAGCCCTACAACTTTTGCATAACGTGGGTCCAGCGCATGTTCGACATCAATAAAAACCGCTTTTCCGCCTTGACGCTGTGCCTGTGCAATAATGCTTAAACAAAGTGTTGTCTTACCCGATGATTCCGGGCCAAAAATTTCACAAATACGGCCACGTGGTAGTCCACCAACGCCCAAAGCCAAATCAACGGCCAGCGAACCCGTCGAAAGCACCGAAACATTCATTTTC
>CAZDSI010000060.1:0-3300 GCA_964508215.1 uncultured Opitutales bacterium | reverse complement strand
TGTGAGATAACTTTCTCAAAAAGTTCTATACCGTTGGTAACCTTGATTTCCATTCGTAGAAAATAAAATGGGATATTTGGTTTCAAGTTATCTGGAATACGCACGGCATCCTTTTCGGTTGTAATAATACAATCTACTTTTAAAGCTATTGCCTTGCTGTAAAAATTTTGTAAGTCTTCCGTTGTAAAACGATAATGGTCTGTATGCCTTTCGTTGTATACCACTTGTACACCTTTTTGTTTTAAGAAGCGTTCAAATCCATCGGGCATAGCAATTGCGCTGATGGTTGCTGCTTTTAAACCGGCTAAATGGCTTAAAGGCAGCTTCTGTTCTTCAAACACATCTTGAAGATACTGAGGCGCGTGAACACATTCAATGAATTCCACTTTTCGGTGATAATGCCGAATTTGTTTTTTTAATTCTTCCAAACGTTCCCGTGTTACTTCGTCACTTTTAGTTAAAAAAACATACGAGGAGCGACGAAGATGCTTTAGAGGTTCGCGTAATATTCCTCGAGGTAATAAGCTTCCATTGCCAAAAGGGTTGGTTGCGTCTACGAGGGTCAAATAATGGCTTGCTTTCAACTGAAAATACTGAAATCCGTCGTCAAGGACTAGAACATCAACGCCCAAATGCCGAATGGCGTAATTCCCGGCTTTTACGCGATCTTTGTCTACTACAACACTGACATTTTTTAAATTTCGTGCCAGCAAATAAGGTTCATCGCCCGATTCCTCGGAATTTAAATAGATTGTTTTTCCATCGCTTACAACTTTTGGCAAAGGTGGATCAATGTGAGTTAGCCACCGCCAAAACCTTTTAAACAAGTGTTCAGACTTGCTTTTGTAGCCACGGCTTAAAATAGCTACATGTCGGCCTTGCTCTAACAAACAGCGTGCAATTTTTTCAACTACAGGAGTTTTACCTGTTCCACCGACAGTCAAGTTCCCAACAACAATGACCATACAGCCAAGGTGCTGGGACCTTATCCAGCGTTTGCGATAGGCAATTAAACGTATTTTTACAATTATCCGAAAAATGTACGACAAAAGATGTAAAAAAAACGCGAAAAATCGCGCTCTTTTGCCTTTGCGCCGATCGTAAATAACATCGGCGATAAAGTGTTCAAAACGCGAATATGCTAATCGAAGTTTTTTCGTAGGAAAAAGCATGATTACATATTCCTCTGTTCTTTTTTAATATCAACGTTTTCCAATTACAACAAGATCTCCTCGACGATCTTTCCAGGCCGCATCTTTTTCTAACCCTGGGGTTGCGTGTGTACTCCCCATAGAAACCGTTTCCATACGCGAAGAAGATATGCCAAGATTTTCCAAATAACGTTCAATGCTTTTAGCACGGCGTTCACCAAGCTTTAAATTGTAGTCTTCTGTACCGTACCAGTCGCAGTGCCCTGCTATAAGCAACTTTAAGGTTGGAGACTTTAACAACTGTTCAGCCATGTGCGATAATGTTTCGCGTGCTTTATCGCTTAAAGCAGAGTTATCAAACTCAAAATAGACAACGCTCTGTACGTCTTCGGGGCCATACAATCCTCCATATTTTTTTTGATCTGAAAGGCCTCCGTTTGGCAGGAAAGATCCATCTCGTGAAGCAAGTTGCTGAAAGTAACCATCGGAGCCCATCTTTGATGACAAAGGACGATTTGGGGCATCCTTAATTTTTGTATCTTCCGGTTTCAAGGCATCTTGAGCCGAACGGGAACATGCGGTGAAGGAAATACAACTCAATAAGCAACAGAGAAGATTTAGACTACGCTTCATATGAGAATTGATCTTGAGACTTATAAAATCTTTTTGCAAGACACTTTTTAGCGCTTATTCTTATTAAGAGTGTATTTTAAAACTCAACATGTAAAAAAAGCCACTTAAAACTCCCTTAGAATGTTAAAAAAGCGTTTCCAAGAGGAAAAGATAGTCTTACAAAAAGTGTTTTAATTATAACAGATTCCAAAAGCTTTGAGGAAATTTGTTTGTTGAACTACGTTTAATTTTTGTTTCGATGATATTTAAGTAAACGTTTTTTTGGAATTCGTTACAAAGAGTTTTTTTCGAAAATTTTCATAGGTCTTTTTATAAGCGAAAAATTCCTGATTGGCTGAGGCGATTTTTAAACCAAACTGGATTCAGAAACCTCTGGCTGCCCGGTAAGGATTCGAACCTCAACAAATTGGTTCAGAGCCAACTGTGCTACCATTACACCACCGGGCAAAATTTATAAGCTCATACTTATACGGATAATCTTTCACTGTAAAGTTCGATTACTTAAATTTTCGATGTGCCGGTGAGTCTTTATTACATGTTTTTGGCAATTATTTGTTGAGTTTTGATATTCAAGGTCTCAGATTAATCCAACATGAGCCGCATTTCTTTGGTTGCTCCTTCACGGTCCTTATCTCAGGAACAGCTTCAAGCCACAAAAGGTTTTTTAGAAGGAAAAGGTTTTGAAGTGTTTGCGCCGCCTGAAATGTTAAAGCCCGATTTGTATTTAGCCAACAACGATTCACAAAGGTATTATTTTTTAAAAAATGCTTTAGAAGATCCAAAAACAGATATTGTTTGGGCTCTTGCGGGTGGGTACGGTGCCACACGAATTCTGCACCTTTTTAAAAAAGTTAAGAAACCAAAAACAAAGAAATTGTTTGTTGGATTTAGCGACGCTACAGCTATTCATCTCTTCCTCAACCAAGTTTGGGATTGGCCTTCAATCCATGGTCCCGGTGCGGTCCAACTTATCAACAACAAAATTAGTCCAGAGAGTATTGAAACCATACTTGAGCAAATAAAGAATCCGCTTGCTTCGTTGCAGCATTTGAATCTTACACCGTTCAATGCATTGGCACAAAAAAATAAAACACTTGAAGGGATTGTGGTTGGTGGTAATCTGACTTTATTGCAGTGTAGCCTTGGGACATTTTGGCAAGTGCAAGGTAAGAAAAAGATCGTTCTTATTGAGGAAGTGAAAGAAAGAGGGTACCGTGTGGATCGAATGTTAACGCATCTTTATCATGCCGGTGTTTTTCATAAGACCAAAGCAGTTGTGTTCGGCGATTTTGTCGATGGAGAAGAAGCCGATGGAAAGTGTTTTGTCAGTACGGTCTTAGAACGCTTTTCAAAGGATATTCAAGTTCCCGTATTCCGTATTTCCAAAGTGGGACATGGGTATGAAAACTTTCCAGTTCTCTTGAATTCTCCAGTGCGGTTCAGCGTCGATGTCCGTCCGTCGAGTTAATTTTTTGCAAAGGATTGCCTCCATGGATAGGCCCATGGAGCTCGCCAT
>CAZDSI010000059.1:1809-3652 GCA_964508215.1 uncultured Opitutales bacterium | reverse complement strand
TTTCTGAAAAACGACGGTTATAAAAAGTCTGGCGGACAGCATGCTCTAAAACAACGGTAGGACTTTCTAAAAAGGTTTTTTGAGATAAAATATTCGGAGGTTGGTCAAGATTTTCTTCAAGGGCTTGTACTTCGATAGCATCCGTCAAAATCGTTATTGATAGAGTTTTATCAAAGATTTTTAATATAGATAAAAGGTTTGGCGTAGTTTTATAAGCATCGTCAAGTGTGAGAATAACCCCTTCAAGTTTTGATGCCTTTAGTTCTTTTAACGTTTTGAAAACACCCTTGTATGTTGTTACCGTAAACCTAAAAATCGTAAGCTCTTTTAAAAAATGGTTCCACCATTCTGAGTTTTTTTGAGAAATAAATAAAAAATGGTGTTTGGCAAAACCAAGTAAAGGCATTTTTTTATGCTAACAGGCTAGTTAAAAAAGGCAAGTTCGGGACGCATTTTAAATTGCCAAACAAGAGTTATCGCCTATTATTTTGGCATGAACCATGGATTTGGATTAAGTCCACGTTTGTGGATGATTCTTATGTTGCTGATTGGCAACAACTTGTTGGGTCAGTTTACAAAAAGTGATTTCGATGAGTATTGTACGGTTTTGCTCCAAAAAGTGAGGGCAAGCGAGGGCAAGGTAAATGGCAATAATGGTGCCTGGCAAAAAGCCAAAGAACATCTATGGAAACATATTATCGAACATTCTCATCTTATAAATCGTAATTATATCATGGATTGTTTGAGTATAAACTATCGTGCTGGAGATCTATCGGCGAGTGTAAAGAAAAATTGGGCAAAACACTATTTGGGAGATGAGAATGCCTGGCCGTATGGCACTCATGCCCACCATATTATTCCTAAGATGTACGGTGGTCCAAACACGTGGTGGAATATTATGCCCCTTACTCAACAATACCATACCGGGGAAGAAGATGGTATACATAATACGATAGAAATCGCCCGTATATTTCCCGACAGGCACTGTTTTATAAGAGGCGGAAAATTGTACATTTATACCCATTTCCACGAATAATAAATAAGCACAGATTTAAAGCTCTTCTTTTTATAAGAGGAGCTTTCCTTTTTTTCTAAAGAAAACAAATCCGCCGCATCTTTTGGACGATTGGTTAAAAATGTTTTTTAGAATGAAAAAATTAATTTCGGCTTATCGGGTAATCGTTTTGACAAAAAATCAATTCATCTCAGAATAAACAGTATGTCATCGTTAGCTCTCATTGTTGTTTGTATTTCTTTAGGCACTTTATTGGTGTTGCTTGAAACAATATTTATTGGAGGCATAATGGGAGTTATAGGGTCTGGGTTGCTTATTTATGGGTTTTGGATAACAACAGACCTTTATGGGTGGGCTATCGGACTTGGCCTATTAGGATTGACCTCTCTTTTCATCGTTACGCTGTTATTCTTTTTGGTCACGAAAACAAAATTAAAAAATAAGGTTGTTTCCTATACGGCCATAAAATCTACAAGCTCGGGGCGTATTTCTTCTTTGGTTGGGAAAACCGGTACTACTTTGACAGAACTATGTCCAAGCGGAAAAGTTGAAATCGAAGACAAGATTTATGACGCTTTTTCACCAAAGGGTTTTATTGCTAAAGATTCTTTAATTGTTGTTGAAGCGGAAGATGTTTTTCAAGTTTTTGTTAAAAAATTATAAATTATCAATATTTCTTCAGACTCAAACGCATTTTGTTAGCGAGTTTTAGCTCAAGGGATTTTCTTCTTGGCATTTCTCTAATGGCAAACGTAAAGTTTCAATTTGGCTTAGACCTTGTTGAAAATTTTTTATTCTTTGCTCCCTAAGGCGATGTCTGACAAGAGC
>CAZDSI010000059.1:0-1795 GCA_964508215.1 uncultured Opitutales bacterium | reverse complement strand
TCTAGCGATGCGCGTAAAAATTGTGAAATGTTAAAAAAATCTTTTCAAATCATCGTCGAAATTATCGGTAGGTTAAGAGCAGCGCTTCAATTAGGCGTGACCAACCGTTAACAAGAACAAATAACATCAGTTTGAAGGGTAGAGAAATTGTCATCGGTGATACCATCATCATACCCATGGCAAGTAGGACGTTCGAAATTACCAAATCTACGGCAATAAAAGGAAGATAAATAAGAAAACCGATCTCGAAAGAAGCCGTTAGCTCGGATACGGTAAACGCCGGAACGAGCACTAGGACGTTGTCTTCGGTTAAATCCTTTGTAAATTCTTTTGGCCAAAGCCTTTTCGCCATTTTTATAAAAAATGCTCTTTGCTGGGTACCCGAATGTTTCTTTAAAAAATCGTGGAGAGGTTCACTCACATAAGAAAGCATAGCCTTCGTTTCTTTGAGCGTTTTTTCGGCTACAGCTGCCGGTGACATATCTTTGGCCGTTGGAATACGCGATAAAGGCGTTATAAGTGCCGTTAACAATGGGTCTTCGGCTTCTGTTTTTACAAAACGCCTATATTTTTCATCTAAGATGTAATCTTTAGGTCCGAGAGCCGTACGCAATTTAAACTCTTCGTTAGCCTCAAGGGCAAGATGGATGGTCTTTTGGACCGTTGGTGCCATTACATAGGTCGTAAGTATTAGCGCCAATCCGTTGATAACCATATTGGGCGGAATTTGCTGTAAGCCAAGCGCTTGACGAATTAGGTTTATAACGATAACAATTTTTACAAAGGATGAGACCATTAGGGCAATAAAAGGCGCCATGGCCAGCGTGCCCAAAATGATAATAATTGAAATTGGGTCGTAAAGGAGTGTATTACCCGTTGTTAGCATAAAAAGATAAAATTCTAACACCTAAGCGGTCATTAATCGTTACAAGCTCGCCAGAGGCGATTTTTGTTCCATTGGCACGAATATCCACGGGACTTTCCAGGCTACGATCCAATTCGAACGTAAAGCCTGGTGCAAAACCTCCGACTTCGTTCAAAGCAAAACTTTTAGAACCAAGGTCAAAGGTAATTGTAATTGGTAAACGTTCAAAGGGTAGTTTTTGTGGTTCACGTAAAACCGTTGGGATTTCGGCTTCTGGTGGTTCTTGCGCTTCAGGTGCCGAGGTTGACTCCGTACCACTTTTTGCTCCAATTTCACCCTCCCCCTCTTCGGGTATAGTTCCAACCGGTAAATTGTCATTTTCTTTTTCCATAAAATCTCCAAGGCGAATGTAGTTATTTTCGAGTGTTGCTGCAAAGCAAAAACGTTGGTAAGTCAATAAAAGGTGGCCAGCCTTAAACCAACTATCGTTGTCGATCAAAAAAATGTCATTTAGGTTTAATTTTTTTAACGTTTGAGGATCACACCGGCTTGCTCCAATTTCTAATAAAAAAGGTACCGGCATTTTACTCAAAATGGAATCTTTGCTAATATCACTTATTGCCGGTATTTGATCGAATATCTTTAAAAATTCATTCAGAACCGTAGTTGGGAAAGAACCATACCCTCTTAATTTGGAGCTAGGAGTTTTAATTTGAAACGGTAGGTTAAAGCTATTATCAACGATCGCCGGTGGAGAAGTAAGAATGGTAATAGCCTCTATCGATACTTCTCCTTTTAAAGCAAGTTTCAACGAAAGAAGTATGGATTGCAAAAGCGATTCAAAAAGTACTGAGCGCAGCTCAGGATCTAAATTTTCCCATGAAATGTTTTTAAAAGATACATCAAGTTGCTCTAAAGGCGGAAGATCTT
>CAZDSI010000058.1:0-4290 GCA_964508215.1 uncultured Opitutales bacterium | reverse complement strand
ATTCACCCCCAGGCAATAATAATAAAGCCCCTTATGATAAAATCATAAGGGGCCAATAATCTCAACTTATTCTTTCATTTGAAAACCGAAGTGTTCAGAGCAAAACCTTTTATTTTTTCTGGTTGTTGTCAAGTAAAACAGGTAAAATGTTTCTCGCTGGCTTTTAACCTTGTCAACGCCCTATGTTTGTTTACATACTTCGGTATGCGTGATAGGGCATATCACGCCCTTATTGTTGCCCTCATGTTTGTTTTAATGTGGGGGCTTTTACGTTTTTACCGGTCTAAGTGTGCTTCGATAGCGCAAATTCTTTTAAGGAAAAACATTGTTCCAAAATGGAATCGGTAAGAAGATTTTTAAAAAAGGAGCAACTTCTACATTTTTTTAAACGAGTGCATTTAAAGAAATAGCATAAATATTGTCTCCTAAATATCGAGAGGGACCGTTGTAAAAGACAATACCACGTGTAGATTCATACAAGTTTCTAAAAGCGTGTTTAAAAGCCTTAATGCCCGCTAGATCATCCGCATGTACTTGTGAGCTAAGCTTGACTTCTATGGCAACCGCTCGATTTTCTTTGGCAAGAACGAAATCTACCTCTAACGGTTCTTTGTACCAAAAATTGATAGTTACATTGTGGTGAGCCGCTTTCCAAGCTTGCAACGTTTGATAAACATGCTGTTCTAGCCAAAATCCTACATCCGATCGGTTTGTGACATCATTTTCACTGTGCATATTGGCTAAGGCAGCACATATACCCGAATCAGACCACATGACTTTATTGGCCTTAATAAGCCCTTGGGATCGGTTTAATGTTATATTTTTCAGTCGAACAAGTTGGTACCCAGCTTCGAGTAAGTTCAAATAACGATGGCATGTCGGTTGTGTAATCTTTGCATCTCGTGCCACTTCAGATTGATTCATAAGGCGGCCCGTCCGTAAGGCCACTATGCGCATTAGTCGCTGGAAATCAATGAGATTACTAATCTCACTCAGCAACCTCAAATCCCGCTCCAAATAAGTTTTTATATACCCATTATGCCATAGACTACGTTCTAAGAACCCCTTGAGCATCATCACTGGTGGATACCCTCCGGTTAGAAAAAGGTGTACCCAGTCTTGTAAAGAAGTTTTTATGTCAGTATCCACATCTTCCGGACTGAAAAAAGATTCTAATAGATTAAAAACAGCTTTGTTGTTAGCCCATTCAGAATGACAAAAAGGAGGTTGATCTATGTATATTGCCCGACCTGCGAGGGTTTCACTAACATTTTTTAATAGAGCTAAATTAGCCGAGCCCGTAAGTAAAATCATCCCGTTGGTACGCATTTCGTCAACCTTACGTTTTACGGCCAAAAGGAACTCTGGACACCTTTGAACTTCGTCAATCGTTACAGGATACTCTTTTAATAATGATTCCGGTGAGCGTTTACCTTGCTCAAGAATATCCAAGTCGTCAAAAGAAAAAAACTTACGGTTTTTACAGCAAGCTGCGTAGCGTGCAAGCGTTGTTTTACCAGTTTGTCGCGCTCCACTAACAATAACCACAGGTACTGTACGCAAAGCCGTTTCTAACAAAGGCTCTGTCCATCTTTTTATGACATTATTCACGTTATGAATAAAAACTATTCAACTCGCGAATAGCAAGATAATATTTTTTTAAAGCTTAATTATTAGATTACAACAACCTTCACACCTTTACCGGATGAAGTGTTTTCCTAGCAAATCCGGCTTCGCAATGGTTAACGATAGCCTGAAAGGTTTTCAGGTTACGCAATTGTTCGGGCGGTAACCACAATTCTTCATCGTAATGATTCATCCTTTAAGGTCTAATGTGTACGTAAGGCCTAAATGGGAATTGTATCTTACGTCTTAAGAATGAATCTGTAAAATGTATTGTGTTTTGATAATTCTTCCAAGCTATATCACCTTATTATGCTCTATGTCGTACTTCTATGACAATTTTATTCCTAGATAGTTTGTTTATTAATTGTTCTATTTCCATGATCTTAAATTTGTCAAGGTTTGCGTCCCATTCATCCAAAAGGTATATCTTGATATTTTGCTGGGTTGCGATTAGTTTTAAATAATTGTAGGTTCTTTCTCCAGAAGAGAGGTTTTTGCTGTCTAATTCCGTAAAATGAAGGCGCGCATCACATGGTAAAAATACTGCATGTTCGCCAAAGTTGTGCTTTAGCATAGATAAAAGAATCGTTTTCCCAGAACCATTTTCTCCTTTTATAAGGAACCTTCCACATGAGATACCTTTTATTGTATTTTCAAAATCATGCAATGAATGTATGTTTCTTATCTCTTCGTCATTAAAACGAATTTTCATGCTTCCCCAGTTAATTTTCTTTTCAATGTTGGGAAAATTATATTCCTTTAGCGACCCAAGCAGTCCTTTATTTCTTTCCATCGTATCCAAGAATACAATTACAAAATGCACCAAATCACTTATATAATGCGTGATTTGTATCTTTCTTGGTAACAAGGCAAGCATGACAACCAAAAGCTTTTTATCAGCAGATGTCGAAAATACGTACAAGTCCATTAATATTACAGGAATAATTGCAATAAAAATAGATGCCGAGGCCACCATTTCTTTAAAAACAACCATCTTTTTATTACATTCTTTTGATATGTTAATTTTTTCGTGAAAATTTTTATTCCATGAAAAATAATTTGCTGTATTTCCTATAATAATATTATCTGTTGCATCTATCACTAGTTTGGATAATGCAACCCTAGACGATTGTTCAGAATCAACACGTTTTCTTATACCATATTTTGTTGTATATATAATTATAGAAGAAAACGTCAAAGAGCATATGTAAGCCGGTAATATGTAAAAGCTTACCTCATGACCAATAATAAGTATGTTAAGCGTGATACTTAAAAAGTAAGTTAACAATCCCGTTATATTATCAATTGTGCAGCTTGTTAAATGCCACCCTTCGGATTTCAAATAGGGCTCTCTTGTTTCATTAAATTCGTGATCATTTCTTGCCGGTACGCAGTTAAAATATCTCTGCTTAAATAATTCGATATATCTTTTAAAAGATTCGTACTTTGCGGCTTCTGAAAAAACTCTCGCAAATAAGCTGGGAATATATACAAAAACCAAGCAGAAGAAAAATATAAATAGCCAAAACAAAGTGCTTTTTTCATCAAAAACACTTTTAGCGAGTTTAGCCATGGAGAACGTAGAGAAGGCAACCATGGATTGTTCTATAAACAGAAAAATAGAACAAATAAAAAACGCTCTACTAAAATATATCTTAGCAAAAAATAAACGAAAAATATTACACATATTTAAATGCTTTTGAATTCAATTGCCATTCCCCGGAATTTTCCGGGTTTTTGGCACAGAAGGCCTATTTCGGTCATTGTCGAATGGTTCCGTTCCCTCTTCAAGGATGTCTAAATAATTGCGGTATAGGTAGACCTTATCGCGCTTTTTGCCACTTATTTCGTCTATAACCCCAATCTATGTCATGTGGTTGAGCGCATTTCTGGCGGTAGGTGCTGTTATTCCCAGTTCCTTTGCGAGTAAAGGAACCGTAACTTGTGGCAAGCGCTTCATGTATTCTAACGCTTGTTCACAGGAAAATCTTACACGGCCTAATTTTGCAATTTTTTGCAAATCTTGTTCAAAAAGCGAATTTATTTGTTTTGCGGTATTAATTGCCTGTTTTGCAGAGGCATGGACACCTATCAGAAAAAACTCCAACCATGTTTCCCATGTCCCATTGGTACGAACCTCTTGAAGCAGTTCATAATAGGTACAGCGGTTTTGTTTAAGGTAAAGGCTCAAATATAAAATCGGCTCATCAAGCATCCCGCTTGCGCACAAAAGCAGGGTTATCATTAACCTTCCAAGTCTACCATTACCATCGAGAAAAGGGTGGATCGTTTCAAACTGAACGTGAGCAAATCCTGCTTTAATGAGAACCGGTAAACTTTCATCGTGCAAGAAAAGTTCAAAATCGCCAAGACATTGGTTAAGGTATTCTACCGGCGGTGGAATAAATAAGGCATTACCGGGTCTTGTGCCCCCAATCCAATTCTGTGATCGCCGAAATTCACCGGGTAATTGACCGGAGCCACGACCCTCTGAAAGTAATACCTTATGGATCTCTCGGAGCAGCCTAAGAGACAATGGAAAACCTTCTTTTAACCGCTGCAATCCATAACCAATTGCCTTAATGTAATTGGATACTTCTTTCACGTCTTCGAGAGATACTTCCGGCTTTTGATCGTGCTCAAAAAGCATTAGGTCCGAAAAGG
>CAZDSI010000057.1:1081-4845 GCA_964508215.1 uncultured Opitutales bacterium | reverse complement strand
AAGGAATCCCCAACATCTTTACATTGTCTGCCAACAAATAATGGACATAATAAATTACTGGCGCTAAAAAAACAAAACACATCACGCCAAGAGAAATCATTTGCCAAACCAATGGACCTATTTTCTTGTAATCACCCGACCCATTTAACCGACCAACCAAAACTTCCGTCACATTTACAAGGCACATCAAAGAAAAGGAAACGGTCCAATACCACGGCTGTGTGGTTGTGCAGGCAATAAAAGCATCGGTCGAATAATGTGAAAGGACTATACGATCAACACATACCATTAAACTTGAGGAAAAGGAAGCCAACATCATCGGCCAAGCCAAAGCCCAAAGCTCTCTCAAGCTACCGGCACGATGACGAGTCAACGAAGTAACAGAATTGTCCATGATCTTTTTAGGTAATAAAAAATGATTGGCACTTAATCAATTTATTGAACGGTTCGCAACTTTTTTGTGAAAATTATAGTATATCGCTTCTAAAAATAGCACCAGCAAGACATAATATGAAAAACCGAAATTATCTCCCTCCATAAAAATAACGCTTTAATCGCAAAATCTGTCTTTTCCCCTGATGTAAAAATTTTTAAAGAAGACTTCGTCTGAGATACAATTATTTTCAGGGCATACAAGAAAACCACAGGTGGTGACCTGTGGTCCTCTTTGCTCCGCACCAAATAGAACTTATTTCCTGTCTATTCTTGCTATATTGCGGATTCATCGATTAATTCAAAAGCCATGGACCAAAAAAAATACCGTTATGATCACATCGGTATTCCAACAAACAAAAAAATAAAAAATGAACGTTATCTACCGATGTTTGACGTATACGTTGGTGGGTACGAAGAAAACGAGTTCAATATTGAATGGATGCGATATGGCCCTAATTGTAAAATCCCCGAAATTGTAAAAAACATACCTCATGTGGCGTTTGAAGTAGATGACATTTATGAGGCTATAAAAGATAAAAAAATTATAATCGCGCCCAATAGCCCATCCGAAGATGTTATCGTTGCATTTGTATTAATAAACGATGCTCCTGTTGAGTTTTTGCAATGGATAACTAAACCTTCAAAAACCCAAGAAACAAAATAATCTAATATCGTTTTAACAGAATATAATTTTTAGCAATTCTTCGGACGAAATAAGCGCCAAAAGCGGCAAAATTCCAACTGTTTTTAATTCATTAATATCATTATAATTTCTCGCAAAACAGCCTTAAACGCGCACTGGCTTCCTCAAGAACATTATCGGCAACCGAAAAGCTTACACGCACACAACGGTCGTTACCAAAGTCAATCCCAGGAACAACAACCACCTCGTGTTCGTTAAGCAGTCGCTCTCCAAAACGCGTAGAATCAAGCCCGAAAGACCCGATATCGGGAAAAATGTAAAATGCACCCGAAGGTTTTTGATATACTACCCCTTTAATACCATCAAGAGCCCGCATCAATTTTTTCCTCCGACGCGCTAATATTTTCACAAGAGTTTTCTTATATTGCTCGGCCAATTTTTCTTGCTTAAAAATCTCTAGAGCGCCGTATTGTGCAAAAGAGGTTGCGTTTGAAGTCGTATGGCTTTGTATAGTGGCAACAATATCTACCACAAGCTTTGGGCCGTAAACCCAACCCAAACGCCACCCTGTCATTGAGAATGCCTTACTAAACCCGGAAACGGTTATTATGCGGTCGGACAGTCCTTCAACAGAACCGGGACTAAAAAACTTTTCCTCTGGTTCGTATATTAACGCATCGTAAATTTCATCACACAAGAGATAAATATTATTCTCAGTAATAACCTTTAAAAGCTCGCCCCATTCTTTTTTGGAATAAATAGTCCCAGATGGATTACAAGGGTTGCTAAGTAGAATCAACTTTGTTTTTGGTCCTATGGCCTCGCGGAGACGTTCGGCAGAAATTTTAAATCCTTCAGATAGCACAGTCGGTAGAACCTTAGCGCATGCGCCGGCTAACGTAATAATTTCGCTATAACTCACCCAATAGGGGGCCGGCAAAAGCACTTCATCTCCAGGCTCACAAAGAGCCAGCACCGTCGCATAAATAGCAAACTTTGCTCCCGGCGTAATAACTAACGACCTTGGTTTGCTTGTTTTAAAATCACGTTCTTTGGCGTAAAAATTGGCAATCGCGTCACGTAGCTCTGGTAATCCATCCGAAGGAATATAACGCGTCTTCCCTTCGGCCAAGGCTTTTTGGCAAGCCTCCACCACAAAGTCGGGCGATGGCTGATCGGTTTCTCCCACGGCCAAAGAATACAATTTTCGGCCTTGCTTCACGGCTGCGCACACTTTCGCTTGCAATGCAAGCGTTATGGAAGGCTTCATATTACAGATACGCACCGAAGGCGAACATAAATCTGTTTTCATGGTGTAACATCTTTATTTTTTATTTCCTCAATGTTTACCCAATCCTCGACAACCAAACGGTTTTTAATGTTGCCACATTCTAACTCAAAATCTTTAACAATCCAGTTTTCTTTATCGACTTTTTTAAAATTCAACACCCGCATAGCGGCCAAAACCTTATTGTTTTTGTCGTATACCTCAACCTGTAATAGCGCATCAAAATAGGCATCCAGTATAACCTCAACGAAGGCCAAATTGGGCAATAAAACTTTCATATCTTCTGAAGGAAACAAACAAACCCGATAGGCTGGCCGGCCCTTCTTACGCAGGCTACCTTCAAGCTTCAAATTTTCCCAATCTAAAATCGGTAACAAAGTGTTAAAAACACAGGCAGCGGATCCTTCGGTAAAAGGTGTTAGCCAATCGGTCATTGACAGTTTTTGTTCCGGCTGATCCCCTTTTCGGGTAACAATATCCGACAAGGACACTTTATTGGCATTTAATAAAATCTTTTGTGCTCCAGTGTCGAAAATAAGATTTACACGATAATTTTGAGGATTTACAACTCCCTCCAAGCTGCCGGTTGCAATTCTCTTATCGTTCGACCACAAGGATAACTGATAACGGTAATGATTGCTTGGGGCAAATAATTGAACGTTTTTTAACCTTTGCCTTAGTTCATCAATGCTAATAGGCGCAATCTTAGGTGGCGGCAAAGTCCAAACATTACGCCCCGATAGGCCATCACCATAAGATACCTGTAAGATACAAAAAAGCAAACAGGCACTTTTGGCTATTTGACTAAGAGGCTTAATGAGATTCACTTAAGAAATTAGCCACGGGGCTCCGAAGCTTTAGCTGTCGGTTGTGGAGCTTTTGATGCTTCGGTTTTAATTAAATCGCCCTTTTCCACGGACTTTTCAATCGCAACCGGAAGCAATTCCTTACTTTTATCATTTGAATACTTTCGGGAAACATGAATCAAAGAAAGACAAAGCGTTCCCAAAAAAAAGGCAATGATTCCGTACACAGTCCAACGCGTTAACACATTTGAAGCTTCACCTCCAAAAGCACTTTCGGCTGCACCTCCGCCCAGTGATGCACCCATGCCGGCATTCGCACTCGGACGTTGCATTAAAATTAACAAAATAAGCCATCCACATAGTAAACCAATGGCTATGCTTAACACTCCAATGAAAAAACTTAACATAATATTTTTACCCAAATTATAATGCAACAAGCAAAATACAAGTAAATAACATGGCTTTTGCTTCTCTTTTTTAACATAAAACTAAAAATATACAAACCTGTTAACCAAACCAACTTTCGTAAATAAAAACTTTTTATTTTTTTGAGAAGAATCAATTCACCACGAGAAAACTGAAGTTTTTACCG
>CAZDSI010000057.1:0-1071 GCA_964508215.1 uncultured Opitutales bacterium | reverse complement strand
CACTCCTATAACACTCTATGGTAAAGTTTTTGCAAGAAAGGATAGCTTAGCTTTTGGATTTTTCGTTACGAAGCCGGGTAATTTTACCTTGCAAAAAAATCTATAAATCTATTAGATTGTCATCCTTTCGAGATTTTAGAATGGTTTTTGAGAATGAAACAATTTGACAACCCCATCTTCCCATCCACAATGCGGCGTTAGTTTTTAAACATTTTAAATTAGATCATGTCGTTGAAAGATACACTTAATTTGCCAAAAACAAATTTTCCAATGCAAGCTCAACTCGTAAAAAGAGAAAATGAGCGTTTGCAAGAGTGGGGAAAGCAACGACTTTATCAGCACATTCAAGAAAAAAATGCCAAAGGCGATTTGTTCATGCTGCATGATGGCCCACCTTTTACCAATGGTGATGTGCACATTGGTACAGCTTTAAACAAAATATTAAAAGATATCATTATTCGCTACAAAAGCATGCAAGGCTATTCCGCCCCTTATGTTCCAGGCTGGGATTGTCACGGCTTGCCCATTGAGCATAAAGTCTTAAAAGAACACTCGGGCTTAGTTTCCTCAACCTTAGCCTTACGCGAAGCTTGTGAAAAGTTTTCGGAAAAATTTATTCAAAAACAGGAGTTACAATTTAAGCGCTTGGGCATTTTAGGTGATTGGGAGCATGCTTATAGAACCAAAAACCCCGCTTATGAAGCCGAAGTGCTACGTGTTTTTGCACAGTTTGTTCGTAAAAACCTCGTTTATCGAAGCAAAAAACCCGTCTATTGGTCCATTCCCTGCAAAACAGCTCTTGCCGAGGCTGAAATCGAATACAAGCCACATACAAGTCAAAGCATTTGGGTAAAGTTTTCACTCATTACCCCTAATAAATTAAATTTAAAAAACACTCACGTGGTCATCTGGACCACTACGCCCTGGACATTACCCGCAAACCGTGCAATTGCGGTGTCGCCCGTTTTAAATTATGTTATTCTAGAAACCGAAGAGGAAAAATTTTTGGTAGCACAAGGGCTTGCAGAAAAATTTTTAGAAGACTGCGGAATTAAAAATGCCCATTTGGGA
>CAZDSI010000056.1:4530-5187 GCA_964508215.1 uncultured Opitutales bacterium | reverse complement strand
TCTCCTGAAAATTTTGTCCACATTTGCAACGTGTCAAATCTTTTCAACAGAACCATCAATTACCATTTAAGCTACCTGAAGATTATGCTCATTATTTAAAGCAGTATGGTGGCGGATCCCTTGGATCTGAGACTTTGTGCGAAGTAAAAGATGATGGTAATGGAATCGTTGAAACAACAAAGGGGCTTAGACAAGGTTGCGGAATTAAAGACAAGTATATTGTTATATCTGATGACGGTTTTGGAAACCCTTATTTCATGAAAGAGGATGGATCCATTTGGTGGGCCGAATTGGATTGTGGTACAGGCAAAGTTGAAAAGGTTTCCAACGATTTTCTCGAGTTCGTCTGGAATGAATGTTATGATGAAGAACTATAAGAAGAACTTTTAGGCGAGGACTATAAGGAAAAATATGACTTAAAATAATGCGGTATAGATGGGGTAACAGGCCCATGTGTGTGGGAATTTACGGTGTGGTAGCATTCCTGCCCACAGTTTTAATCCACACCGTAAATTCCCACACATGGGCCTGTTACCCCAAGATAAACGGCTTACTACCCGTGGGTTTCTATAAATTAATTTCTTTTTCAAACTTTTTTGTTATCAAAAGATGAGAAAATAGCGAAATTGAAAGAAAAATTAGGCCAACCATTGGAAT
>CAZDSI010000056.1:0-4507 GCA_964508215.1 uncultured Opitutales bacterium | reverse complement strand
AACAAACCCCAAAGAATTTGAAATACTTTCCAAAGACCAAAAAATAAATACAGCAGAAAAATTTTGCGACAGTTGTTTCTAACGCTAAAAATGTTGTCCTATATTGGCTTGGATATAGAGAATTTCTTTTGGAGCTTAGGGCCAATTGTATCCATCGCAAGAATAGAAATATGGAAACAATTGTTGTTAAGCCGAGTATGGAAACATGCTTTTTTATAGCCATATACTCAAATAAAAATATAACAATGGTACATAGATAAAGAATTAATAATTTATCGCAAAAAAGGATATGTTTTTTTTTAAAAAGCTTACCAGCCATTGATTGAACATAGAGTATCAGTCCAAAGATAATGCTATAAAAAATAGGGCTGCTTGTTTTGAATAAAAAAATAGCAATTGGTTGCCAGTATTGAATAAAAGTTTGCAAGATTACCGAAACCATTAAGCCATTAAATAACAAACCAAAAAAAATCTTTTTGTCGTTGAAAATTGTACGCTTTATAATCGTAAGATCTGATTTAAAGGCCTCAAAGATATTTAATACTCCTTTATATTTTCGAGACGTGAGGTTTCTTTTGTGTTTTGTTTCTTGAATAACTAAAATTGTGGAACTTAGAGAAAGCAGGAACATTAACCCTGCACCTATTAACCATAAAGTTGGAGAATTGGTAGAAGGTGAAAACATTCCAACTAAAACGCCAAGCGTCATAAATATGAAATTGTATTCAGCGGCTTTGCCTAAAATTTTTGAGCATTCTTTATCGTTAGTTTCCTCCTTGTAGCTATTAATTATTAACGCCATTACCGGCACATTCATGAATAATAAAGATAAGGCATTCATGGCTTCTGCGAAAAAAAGCCAAAACTTTCCTGTTGTTAAGGCAGTAATGAGAAGCCACAAAGATCCAAATATACTTCCTAACGGAATGCAAAAAAACTGGCCGAATTTATCCGCTAGGTAAGAGATGCCGATGCTAAAGGTAAAGACGATAAAAAATTGTAGTGCCTTTAAAGAAGCGATATCTTGTAAATTTAATCCTTTTGATTGAAGAAAAATTACGGAAACCGCCCCGATCATCATCCTTGAAAAACCAAAAACAGAACTTAACAAAATAATTTTTTGTGTTCTCAACATACGCTAAAATTAGATTTGCAAAAGGCTATTTCTTAAATAGGTGGGAACACTTTTCACATGTTTTATTTGGGTTGGCGGTTTGGTAGTCAAACTTTAACGAGTGTGTCCAAAGTCCCTTTCTTTTGTTAAGTGATAGTATTTCTCCGTATTGGCCAAAGTAGCGCATAATATCAAGAGAGGCCAATGAAGCTGCAATCATATTGATGGGGCCAACCGATGGTGGCTGAAACCTAGAATTAATTTTGGCAATTGTAGATAAGCAATACTCATCAAGCTTTGGCTTTGAACCAAAAAATTGTTGGCATGCGAAGCATCCCGTTACGCCTGGAATTACAAACGGTCCCCAAACCGCAATATCATTAACGTAGCCGACGTTAATAAATGGTATCATCTTCGAAACACTAAAATTGTTTATCCAAAAACAGATAGTGCTTGGTTTGTCTGCGGACAAAACAATTAGGTCGACCTCCGGAATAAAGGTTGTGTCATCTGGTTTTTTAATTGCTTTGTCAATGATATGAACAGATATATTGCTGTTTCTTCTCGCTAAGTTTTCTTTTAGAACCATTGTTTTCTTTTTGCCAATATCCGACTCAGTAAACATGAATTGTCTGGTAAGGTTTGAGACTTCAATTACATCATCATCCATTAAGTAAATCGTTCCTATCCCAGCAGTAGCCAAGCTTACGGCGATAATATTGCCAATTCCTCCACAACCTAAAATTAAAATTTTCTTTTTGCTAAATTGTTCTTGAACTTTGCTGGGCATTGCACCGTAAAGGTTATAATATAAACTGTTTCTGCTATACCTATTAGCTTGAGAATATGCGTTTTCCTCAATGAGGTAGTTCCCTTTAAGAAAGAGTTTTAGTATCTTTGGGTTGCCTTTTCTGTCATTCCAAAAGCCTTCGATTTCTGAATGCATCCTAGGAACGAGGACATATTCCATTAATTCTATAAGCAGCTTGTAATCTTTTTCTTTCTTGAAGACTTTTTTTATGGATCCAAATCCTAAAGAAAACCCATAGTCTCGCAGGCCACAATTTACATAAGGTGCCAAATAGTATTTTAACTTATTCTGCATTGGTGTAATCAATAATTAAGCATCTATTTTCACTAAAAAAAACAAAGCTAAGGAAAAAACATAAATTCCAACAGAGGTTTGCCTCTTTTAGCGTGTTTTACTCCCTAGCTTAAAATATTAGTTACCGCTTGTAATATCCATAATATCACCTCCTTATACAATTAATAAGCTTCCAGAATTTTTTGTTGTACAGACTGTAAGAAAATATCCTCCGCCAACGGCCCATCGTTTGTAACGAGGTAACCTTCATAAACGGAATGATATTCTCTTGTCGTTGAAAGAATAGCGCGCCAAGTTTCCCGGTTAGTTCCATGTAAAGGGTACAGTTTTGCATGAAAATGGTTGACGCCAAAACCCTCGATTACAATACCAACGCGACCAACATCTCTAAATGCTTTTTGTAGTAACGCCGAAACAGTTTTTGTGGTTAAAATTAAATCTGTTAGCACGTTTTCGGGCAAAGATAGTACATTTGTGTCGTAGTGATCTTTTGGAATGACTACGGTTACACCTTCGGTGTTTGGGTAAATTGATAAAAAGGCTAGAAATTTTTCATTTTCCCAGATCCTATAAGATTTGGCTTCTCCGGCCGCTATTTTACAAAAGATACAATCTGGATCTTTCATGGCATATAGGGTGCTTATAGTACAGGATAAAAATGTAGCAAGCAAACCGTAATACTTTAGCTTAAAATTGAAAGGCATTACTGATCTCCGTCTAAATTCTTTATTATTTTTTTACATTGTCAACAGCTTAAGTAAAAAACGCGGTTTGGATAGCAAAGGATATGACGGGAAAGTGGAAAAATTTTAAGGTGTTTTCAGAAAAAGCTAAAACCTCCCAAAGTTCAGACTGTTTTATCTTGAACACGGTATCGAGAAGTCCTAGAATAATCCCTGTCGAGAAGCTAATGCATGGCATGAATAAAGAAACGTCACAAAAGATTGAGGCACAAGTTTTGCTTCATAAACTTCAGGAGGTTACGGACGAAATCGCCGGCACTGGCGGTGGACATTTGCTAAAACCTTTTCAAGATATGGGTCTCTTGGCTGAGAACTTTAAACTTTCGAAAAACCTTACGACGGAAAAATCCGAGAGTTTTAAACAATCCAAAGCTTTTCAGCAGTTGAAATGTACAGCATGACCCAATAAAGCCGTGACAAGGGATAGGAAAAGAAGTAAATAAGGGAGGATGGGGAAAGCATATTCCTACGATTTGAGGGTAAGGGCATTAGAATATATTAAACGGGGCCATACCGGGTTGGAAACCGGCAGAACTTTTGGAATAAGTCGAAAGGTTTTGTACGATTGGATGCAGCTAGAGAAAGTGACGGGAAGTTTAGGGGAGCGATTAAGAAAAGGTCGGCCGACAACCTTAAAAAACCCTGAAGAGTTCAAACAATTCATCGAAAAAAATTATGATAAAACGCGTAGGGAATTAGCCGCCATTTGGCCTGGGAAAGTCTCGGCCTCCACCATTGGGAGGTGGGGCCACAAGTTTGGCTACACGTTTAAAAAAAACGTTTTA
Source organism: uncultured Opitutales bacterium (assembly GCA_964508215.1). Classification (GTDB taxonomy): domain Bacteria; phylum Verrucomicrobiota; class Verrucomicrobiia; order Opitutales; family UBA9783; genus CAZDSI01. Next base: position 760 of record CAZDSI010000056.1, on the reverse strand, counting down.
TCACCCGAATCGGGACGAAGAACAACGTGCATCATTTCAAAAGCTCATAAAACTGTTTAAGCACCACGAGCTTGTGTTTGTAGACGAATCGGGAGTCGAAGACAACGCCTGTCGGGAATAGGGGTGGAGCCTAAAGCGAACAAGATACGCGAACTCGGGATAAGGGGATCAGGAGAGTTCATGGATAATGTAAGGGTTTTTGAGGGAAAGAGTGTAGGCCGAAAGGGCAGATAAGATGTTGATAAAAAGGGAAGTAAGGCTTCGGTAGCGGGTGTGTTCAACGTGAAAGGTGTTTTGTTAACGGTTTCAATAAGGGAGCGTTTTTTCATCAGCAAAGCATCGTAGGGTTTCAGAAGCTTATTTTTCATCGTTTTTCGGATTCCTGAAAACAGCTGTACACCACTGTCAAACAGCTTCTCAAAGAGGGTTTTCGAAAGGTACCCTTTGTCACCAAAGAGCTTACCAAACAAGCGTTTTGCCAGCCCCTCCGTGGGGACCAAATCGTGGACGTTACCAGACGTAACATTTGCGGCCAATATCTCTCCATGATGGTTGATAACAAGGTGCAATTTAAAGCCGTAAAACCATCCTTTCGAAGACCTTCCTTTGGCCGCTAACCCCTTAAACACCTGGCTTTTGGAGCATCTTTTTACGTTGCAAATGGAAAGGGAGGTGCTGTCGACGAAACTTATGCCGGTGCACTTTCCACGTTTGGAGACCAAGAAACCGCTTAACAGCATCAAGGCTTTCCCCTGGATCT
>CAZDSI010000055.1:0-5396 GCA_964508215.1 uncultured Opitutales bacterium | reverse complement strand
GTTTAAGCACTCTAACCAAACTTTTCGCTGCATAAGTGTGTATTATTAAGAACTTATCGTACAAGCACAAAAAAAAAAGCAATTTCGAGCACTTTATGTACGTGCATTGAGAACTGGTGAAAACTTTATTTCGACAACTAGAACAGGTTAACGTATTATTGTTTTGTTTAGGAGTTTTTAAATTAAAAAACAGTAAGATTTGAAGCACAATTTTTAAAATGATTTTACCCGCAAGCTTCTATCTTCAATCTTTCTAAAAAAGAATCCGGATATATTTCGACTAGAGTCTTGTTAACAGCGCCACCACTTTATTTTTCGATCGCGCGCTTATTTGAAAACGTGAAACATTGTTTACTTTAGAAACGGCTAGGATTTCTCTAGCGTCTTAAACTTTATCTTACAAATTAAAAATTCGAACAACCACAGGGCATAAAAACCCAAACAAAACGCCATAAAAAAGTTATTTTTACATATTTTCGACAACATCAGTCGTACAAAAATAGTCGTTACATAGGCTACAACTGCCATGTGAAAAGTTAAAACCACCGAACTATTATATTTTTGGTGAAGCATAAGTGATAATACAGCACTTAGCCATAAACCTCCCGATAGCAAAACATAAGAATAAAGATAATGTACTTTATTCAAATACATAAAGGAAAAAATAATAAGGCCGAGAGCTATCACCAATTGCGTAAGGGGTTTTAATTTTATTTCTTTTCTGTAAAACTTCCATGCACAAAAGCAGCAGATAATGCCCATAAAAAATCCGCCCATAACATCTAATAGCGTGTGAGCCCCCAGATAAATACGTGAAAAACCGATGCTGGCTAGAATCGTTATGCCCAAGACACGTAAACTTTTTAGAGGAAATTTCAAACAAAGCATTCCCCAAAAAATAGTAGCAACCTGTACATCGCCGCTTGGGAACCCAAAAGGATCTTTCAGCGCCACGAGCCGTTCGATTTTGGGTCTTGGAATAGCAAAAAACACTTTTAACACGTTATTTAATAATGTGAAAGCGCAAACACAACAGCCCAGATAACGGAAAAATGCCTTATTTATAACCCAATAACCTAAGAAAACAATGGTGAGATAAAACATTTCTCCAACAAACATTGGCATTAACCTAAAAAAAGCCGTTAAGGTCGAAGTACGTAGGGGTAAAACCCAATCGTTTGAAGTTAAAAAATCCATATGTTTTATTTTTGAGGCCGATAAAGTTTCAAAAAACCTCCGCTTGCCAGAAAAGTTATTAAGCTATAACGGAAGAAAACAACAAAAGAAGTTTTTGAGAAAAAGCTGAATAAATAGTAAGTCAAGGCAACTAATCCAAAGGTTATAAGAATAAGAAGACTTTTATTTTTGGCCGAATATTGTTCTGTCGGAATATTTTTTGTACAAGACCATCCGCAGCTAAAGCCAAAGAGTCCACCCAAGGCAAGATAGGTGTGAAGCTGTAAAGCCTCTTCAACAAATTTGCATAGTAGGCCAACCAACAACAACCAAAAAAAACCGACGAAAGGCCATAAGGTAAGCGGAATTTTACGATGAATGAAGTGAGAAATTATGAGTATTATCAGCCCAAAGTTTATCGCACCAAGAATATCCCAAATATTATGGTACCGGAAATAAAGCAATCCAATCGTATCTCCGGCAACAATTGTTAGCGATAAAACTAAAACACTCCATGTCCTGGCGACTAAAGCCAATTCAAACCAAAAAACAAAGGCTACCAACAAATGTCCGCTTGGGAATGAGTATCCAGCCTTATGCAAATGCCAAGCCAACGGTACACCAAAAAACATTTTTAAGCACACATTTGTAACCATGGCAAAAAACAGCAACAGAGTTGGACGACCAAACCGTCGACGATTTATCCAAAAGCCAATCGTAATCAAAGGAATAAGGAACACCTCTTGAGTCGAATATAACCACAATTTTAAAATATTGTTTACCATAAGTGTTAAATGAAAAAGAAAACGCTTTATAAACGTTGTGCAATCCTTTTGTGCAGCTCGCTCTTGAATTTTTTCTGATTAAAAAGTCAAATAAAATGTTTCCTGGTGATATTCTTGGTGCCATCTTGCAGCATTCCAAAAGAAATCTTAACAATCTGTAACTATTCCCTAATTGGAAGAAGAGTTTTGGGAAAACCGGAAAAATACTAAAATACTAAAAAACGAAGGCCTTAGTTTTAAGAAAACTAGAAACTTATGGCAATATTCTTTAATTTCCAACGCGAGAGCAGCAAGCTTATTCGGTATACCGGATATAGTAACGCATTTTAAATCTACCGCTATTATAAGAGAACGTAGAAGCTCAAATCTTAAACTGCGCAACCATTGTTTGTAAGCTTGAAACAATTTCGACAAGTTGCGCAACATCTTTGTGCGCCATTTGTGTCCCTTGATTAACATTTTGCGCTTCCATGTTAATGTTCTGTATATTCGAAGACACACTACTGGTATTATTAGCGGCCCATTGAATATTTTGAGCCAAATCGTTTGTTCCTTGGGAAACTCCCGAAATATTTTTTGAAATCTCGTTCACGGTTACGGATTGTTCTTCAATTGCTGCAGCAATAGCAATGGCAATTTGGTTAACCTCGCCAATAACGTTTGTAATTTGTTCAATCGACGAAACCGATGTCGTAATTTTTGATTGAATATTCGCAATCTGCTGGGTAATCTGTTGTGTTGCCTCCGTACTTTTATTGGCAAGCTCCTTCGTTTGCCACAACCGCAAAACCTTTCCCAGCTCCTCCAGCGCCAGCGGCTTCAATGGTCGCGTTAAGCGCCAATAAGTTTGTTTGCTCCGCAATTCCACTAATCAAATTAACTATCTTCCCGATAGACTGGGTAACATCACCTAACTCCATCATAATCTTGCGAGCATTTTGCGTTTGGTAATCGGCTTGAGATGTAATTTCTGACTCTTTGGAGCAGTTTTTTGAAATTTCCTGGATCGATGCACTTAGCTCCTCAATCGCCGAGGCGACATTTTGTGCCGAAGAAGATATCTGTCCTGCCGCAGCGGACATTGTTACGACACCATTGGAAAGCGCTTTGCCGGCTACCGCTACAGAATTTGTCTGCTTACCCATTGTATTGACCGCTTTTTTCATTTCGGTCGCATTGGTGTTTAACGCTTGAAATTTTTGGTTTAAAGCAACGGTACATTGCACAATATTTTTTATCATTATCTGAAGTTTTTCAACAAAGGTATTAAACCAAAAAGAAAGCTGGCTAATTTCACTTTTTTTGCCTTCGACTACTAAACGTTTCGTGAGATCTCCTTCGCCTTGAGCAATATCTTGTAACAACAAAATCGTCTCACGAATCGGCTTTAAAATAGTTAACGTTATGAAGGATACCATCACGATTGCCACCAGAAGTATGCAAAGCGTTATTGAAATTTCACGATTTCGCCTTTCAACAAGAATATTTATTCTATCTTCCAAAATGTTGTCTAGTTCTCTTGAAAAAACATGCCAAACATTGAAACTGTGGTCTAATACCTTGTAAGCCTTTTCTAAGCAGATTCTTTTAAATAATGCTGAATTTGTGGTATCGGAAGTGTTTTTCAAATATGCAATAAGACCTTCTGTGGCTATTTTATAATCTTCAAAAGCCTTTGGAACGTTGGTGTGCAACGAAGGAATTATACTATAAAAATTTTTATCTTCATTTAACGAAGTCTGAACATCAGAAGTTAAACGGTCCAAATCGTTTTCTTGCATTTTTTCGGCCGATATATGTAAAAACAATCTTTGGTCCCATGAAATTGTGCTTGTAATATTCTTTTTTATCCAAACAATAATGTCCGCTAAGCGATTTTGCGCTTGAGGCAAAGTAATAAGCGTTGCATCCATCATGTAGTAGCTATCCAAATCGGGATCGAGAATCAAATTTGAAGTATCCCCGTTGTGGGTAATAAGCATACGAATGTTTTGAATAAGCAAAAATAATTTTTCTTCGGTCCGCTGGCCCTTAATGTCATTCCAAAGGGCGTATAATTTTTGCGGATGTGCCTCTAATCGGTTTCGTATGCCAAGACCCTCTTGTGTTACCTGTAACGAGGGACCAAAACGGTCCTGATCGGCCAATACCTGAACAAAGCAATTTTCAACTTCTTTAACTAAAATCTCAGAGTTGCTACTAGAATCTGAGTCGGCATCTCGATATCGAATAACAGAAGCAAAGAGTTTTTCGAGAGACATCTGGTAGTAATTACCCATTTTTTCTAGGCGGCTAAAATTAATGAGCTCGTTACGCGATTTTACGAGAAAAAACAGCAGAGTGATAATCGGAAAAGAAAACATTAAAGTACTGATCGTTAATTTCACCGATATTTTTAAACCTTTGAACCACCTTATCATGTCGCCCCCTGTGGTGGAGTGTGGCGCTAAAAGCGATAGAGTCAATATTAGAAAGGATAAAAATCTTAAGCTAAAAGCACTTATGATAGAAGGAAAGCAAAAGTGGCTGCCACGAAAGTTACTAATGGAAGAGCATACTTTAAAGCTAAAAGATGGTTTTAATTCAAGGAAAGTTAAGGAGCTGACAACTCAACCTGGGTCTTGTTTTGAAAGCGCTTGGGTTCGAATTTATATTATTCTACAATAATTTAGGATATTAGGTTCGATAATTTCCATGAGCTAGGTATTTGCTTAAAGAGGTAATTTTTTATGAGAACTGGCATTAGAGAACGTTCGGCCAAGAGTTTACAAGATAACAATACAGTAACACGTGTTTTATGCCTAAAGGTCGACCGTTTATATTTAGCTTGCTAAGGCTTATAATTTAGCCGTAATTTCCTCGGGACATCTTCTCAGATATAATGGGTAAACCATTCTTTGGTTTTTCACCAACAATTTTCTTCACTTGCAACTACGGGAGCACCCGGTAAGCCACTGCTTAATTACTAAATGCAACGTTTAAACTAGCTTTTAAGCACGATGTACGATAAAATCTGTCAGTCGTCTCTGGCTCTCTCCGCTATAATCGTCTAAGATAATTTGCCCGCCTTCATGAGGATAGACATTCAACTCCCTAACCCCTAAAACCAACACCTCCCCGGAAATCGTAGTAATTTGAAGCGAGCCATCGGAAAAAATCACTGTTTCGCGATCCGGTGGAACAATATTGCTCTTTAATTGACCGCGAAACCCGTGAGGTCATAGGTGCAGCCTATCACACAAAATGCAAATGGATTGCCCACAAGCCAAACCAAACAATCTATTATCTAGACAATTTCGGATCCATTATGGAAGAGACCCAAACCCGCATAGTAAAAATCCGTCTCGGGCAAAATAAAGAACCCCGCCGCAGAGCAACGGGGTATTAGCTAAAGAATACGAGCTGCTTATTGTTATAGAGTTGGGTATAATCTAC
>CAZDSI010000054.1:0-5423 GCA_964508215.1 uncultured Opitutales bacterium | reverse complement strand
CTGAAAATTTTGTCCACATTTGCAACGTGTCAAATCTTTTCAACAGAACCAAAGAAAGCGGTAAGAGGCCGCGTAAGGTTTTCATATGTTTTTGAAATAAAACTCAGATTTCAAAACGGGGAAAAAACGGTTTTTGCACGTCAAAATTGTGTCGACGCTAAGATCGTGTAATTGTTTAGGCTTGCAAAGACAACAGCTTATGAATAGCACAGAACCTGTCATTTTTTTAAAAAAATTGTTATGAAATCGATGCTAAAACGTTTGCAAAAAATTATTTTCGTTAAGGCCTTTATGGGGCTTTCTTTTATTCTTAATTTGCAAGCTGGTGGTCTCGCAAAAACAGAGAATGCTTCGCTTCAAAATGCTGTAAGTCATCAAAAGGATGAAAAAAGCACGCCGGTTCCTTTAACTAACGCGCAATTATCGGATAGCTCCGAATTAGATTTTACTGTTGCCGAAGAAGTTTGGAGTAAATTGCAAAACAAAGGTGCGGCATTAGAAAAGTTTCCAAGCACTGTTATTTGGCTAAGCGGTGCACCCGGAGCAGGTAAGGGTACCAATTCACGTTGTATTATTGAGCGTCGAAAATTATATAAAGAGCCTCTTATCGTGAGTGGTCTATTAACAGCGGGAGAAATGCAGGAAAAAATCAATAAGGGATTACTCCTTGACGATAAAACGGTTATTGAAATTGTTTTTGAAGCTTTAATGAATCCAGCTTACAAACAGGGTGTTTTAGTGGACGGGTTCCCTCGTACAAAAATACAAGCTGCCAGTATTGTATGGTTATATAACCAAATTAAAGCCGTTAATCCAAACCTTTCGTTTAGCGTATTTGTGCTTACTGTAGGACAAGAAGAAAGTGTAAAACGGCAGTTAAGCCGTGGAAACGCTGCTTTCGCCCACAACCAGCAGGTGAAAGATGCTGCAGACAGTAAAGAAGCCGTTAGGGCTACCGACCTGGATCCCAAAAAAGCTCTTCAACGTTATGAACAATTTGTAAAAAACACCTATCCGGCTTTAATGTCTTTAAAAAGTTTTCTGCCGCTATTTGAAATTGACACGACTTGCTCTATTGAAGAGGCAAAAAATCTTGTGTTAAGAGCCTTAGACAACCTTTGTAATTGATGCCTGCCTAGTGAATGCACTGCCAAGGTGTCGATAGTTTTTTGCCAAACTTAAAATCCAACAAGAAATTCATCTTAGCCGTGGAGAGCCATTAGGTTGATAATTAGAATATTACAGGATGTCACATCTTCCAAAATATTAGAAGAAGTTTTGTCCGTTACCAACCCCTGGGCTATACTTTATATAATAATCCAAAGTATAACCACTGCCGCGGGGATAAACGCCCAAACGACCGTTCATTTGCGGGTCTTCACGGATCATTTTGTCTCGTGCTAACTGTAATGCTGCCCAGTTCGTCATGCCGTCGCAAACAATTGCAAAACCTTCTCCTGCATTATAATAACGCCAATACCCGCCAAGCGGTGGTGGGCTGTTTTTAAAATTGGAAGGGAAATAGGGTTGTAGCTCTGGTGTGTTTTTTAAATCGTAATTATTCGGCAGAAATTCGCCATTGTGATCATAATAATACATGCGTACGGCGGCCTCGATAATTTTTAGTTCGTTAATTAAAGCATCCGCCTGAGTTTCGAGACGAAGGTTCTTGTAAACATGCGTGCCGATTGTGGTCAACAAGAACATAATGGTAATTACCACCATTATTTCGATAAGCGTAAAGGCGCAGCTTCGTTTCTCCTTGCACATATGAACGTTATGATAATTTACAGCAGCTTTTGTTCCATATAAAGAAAATAAGTAGATGGCAAAACAAATGCACTTTTGTTTAATATTGCTCAAAGAAATTTTCGAGGGGAAGGAGCTTTAAACGAATTATATTTAACGGATGCCTTTTAAGCCAAAAATTTTATTAAAAACCAAGTTTTTTATCGCATAAACTTTAAATTTTTTCTACTATAGTCCAAGCAAAGCGGGCACAAACAATGAAAATAGAAGAAAATAAAGATTTTTGTATTGGAATAGAAGTTGTTGACGTAAAACGTTCTATCGAAAACCATCTGCGGTACACACTTGCGCGTGATAAGGTTAGTGCGACCAAACACGATTGGTGGATTGCAACCTGTTATGCCATACGTGATCGGATACTGGCGCAGTTTATCGAAACGCAAAAAGTTCATCACGAAAAAAACGTGCGTCGAGTTTATTACTTTTCGCTGGAGTACCTTATTGGCCGTTTGTTAAACAACAACTTGTGCAATCTTGAATTGTTAGAAAATACGCAAAAAGCCTTGAATGAACTCGGATTGGATTACGATATTATCCGAGAAGAGGAAACCGATATGGGCCTTGGAAATGGTGGCCTCGGCCGTTTAGCAGCCTGCTTTTTAGACTCCTTGGCAACTCTAGGATTCCCCGCTATTGGTTACGGTATTCAATATGAGTTTGGTTTATTTAGACAGGATTTTGTGAACGGCCAGCAAGAAGAACATCCTGACAACTGGCTTCGTTTTGGTAATCCCTGGCGTATTGTTCGTCCAGAACAAAGGCAGACTGTTCAGCTTTATGGTCGCCTTGTTCAGCATTACGATGACAAAGGAGACTCAAAGCCAAAATGGGTAGATACTCAAACAATTTACGGTGTACCTTGGGATGTTGCTGTGGTTGGTTACGGGGGAAAGACTGTAAATTTTCTCCGCTTATGGGAATCACGTGCTTCGGAAGAGTTTAACCTCCAAGTGTTTAACAAAGGTGGTTATGTGGAGGCCGTTCGCGAAAAAGCGATTGGAGAAACAATTTCCAAAGTATTATATCCAAACGATGCTACGGAAAGTGGAAAAGAGTTACGTTTAGTGCAACAGTACTTTTTCGTTTCCTGTTCGCTACAAGATATTATTCGGCGTTACAAGGCGGATAACAACGGATGGGGTGCCTTTTGTGAAAAGGTTGTTGTGCAGCTTAACGATACACACCCGGCTATTTCCGTAGCCGAATTGATGCGGCTATTAATCGATGAGGAGGGGCTTTCTTGGGCCAATGCCTGGAGCTTTTGCCAAAAAATATTTGCCTATACAAACCATACTTTGTTACCCGAAGCGCTTGAAAAATGGAGTGTACCTTTACTCAACAAAGTTCTGCCACGCCATTTACAAATTATTTATGAAATCAACCATTGGTTTTTGGAAAATGTTGTATCCAAACGTTGGCCGGGTGATGATGCTAAAAAGCGTGAGCTATCAATTGTTGAAGAAGGTAATCCGCAGTATATTCGAATGGCTTATTTGGCCGTGGTGGCCAGCTTTTCAGTTAACGGTGTTGCAAAAATGCATACCGATTTGCTAAAAAGCCACCTTTTCCCGCTTTTCTATGAACTTTATCCCGAAAAATTTAATAACAAAACAAATGGAGTTACACCGCGTCGTTGGATTAAAGTTTGCAATCCACGTCTTGCTGCTCTTGTTACCGAAACACTTGGCAACGAGGATTGGCTTACAAACCTTGACCTCTTAAGGCGGTTGGAGCTTTTTTCAGAAGATCCAGAGTTTCAAAACAAGTTTTTTGAAGTTAAGAAAGCAAATAAAGAAGATCTGGCTCGCTTGATAAAAACAATCTGCAGTGTTGAAGTTTCTTCCGATGCGCTTTTCGATGTTCAAATTAAGCGTTTACATGAGTACAAACGCCAACATCTAAATCTGTTGTATATTTTAAAACGCTACAGAGATTTGCTTCGATTCCCCGATAAGGATTTTTTACCGCGAGTTGTAATTTTTGGTGCAAAGGCAGCTCCGGGTTATCGTTTGGCGAAGGATATTATTCATGCTATTAATCTGGTTGCGATGCGTATTAATTCGGATGATCGCATTCGTGATCGATTAAAGGTTGTATTTTTACCAAACTATGGGGTTAGTTTGGCTTCTAAAATTATTCCCGCGGCCGATATTTCGCAACAAATTTCAACGGCGGGTAAAGAAGCTTCGGGTACTGGCAATATGAAGCTTGGGTTGAATGGGGCCTGTACATTGGGAACTTTAGACGGAGCAAATGTTGAAATGCTCGAAGCCGTTGGGGCTGACAACATCTTTATCTTTGGAAAAACCGTTGACGAAATTCATGAATTACAAGCGCAAGGGTATAATCCTTTTTCGATTTATAACAGCAACTCCGAGCTGAAAAGTATTCTCGATTGGATGGGCTCCGGATTTTTTGCACATAATGGGCATGATCCGATGCAGGCTGTAAAACATAGTTTGCTCGAAGGTGGAGACCATTTTTTTGTTTTGGCTGATTTTGACGATTATTGTCGTGCTCAAAATGAGCTTGAAATCGCATATCGAGACCGGAAACGTTGGGTGAAAATGGCTATTTTAAATACAGCCCGATTGGGATATTTTTCGAGCGATCGAACCATCCTTGAGTATGTTCACGATATTTGGAAGGTTAAAAAACTTTAGTTTACAGCTTGATGAACAAAGCAACGGAACGCTTTTTATAAAAAAGTATTCCGTTGCTGATAACCTTTATTGAAAAACTAAACAGGCTTTGAGAATTGGTTGTTGTATCTTTTGTTTTTCGACAACTCAAAATTTTAAGGCCGATGGTTAAATATGCGTGGAATATAAGGCATAGGATTAGCCATTTACAATTTGGTTTTGTTCTCCAAAAACCGGCTAGGCGGAACCTTTACTTTTAACAGCGGAACAAACAGGCCTTCTTCCTTTTCACCGTCCTTGTTAACTATTCTTTCGATAATTAAATCTTTTATATATTTTTTCTCCCGATCAATTCCAATACCAATATACTCAATACCAATCTTGCGCAAGTTCACAACTTGTAGGAATAAAGTTTTACCCCATTTTTTAATTTCTTCGCTACCGTATTCTAAAAGAATTGTTTTATTTTGGGTTTTAAAATTAAAGTAAATTACGCAAGTTGCGTTACCGCTCAGGTGATGAAATACGGCAAATGTTTGTTCGTATAGTTCGTATACAAACTCTGAACTCGGTTCTTTGACGCTTGTTATTTTATTTTCTTTTGAGCTTAAAAATTTTTTGGCTTCACCAATACTAAAATCGAGCATTACTTCCTTGAGTGCTTTAAGGAAGTTTGCGTTAGAATAAACCATTTGAAAACTGTTTTCATAGGGAGGAATATATCCTGTGTCTTTGTGGGCATATTCTGCTTCGGCCATAATGATTCCATATTTTTCTAGGTCATTTTTTCTTTCACGGATGCTTTTTTCTAAAAAGAGCGGTTCTACATCGAGGTCGGCAATAACGAAAACATGTTTAATTTTTTGGCCAATTTTTTGCGTAAGTGTTTCATAAGCCGCTAACATTCGTACCAAATCGGGTTCTGTTGAAAAGATTTGACACGTTGCAAATGTGGACAAAATTTTCAGGAGA
>CAZDSI010000053.1:2312-5643 GCA_964508215.1 uncultured Opitutales bacterium | reverse complement strand
GGTGCGCACTAATATATTGTTCTAAAGGGATTTCTTTTTTCGAAAAAGAGCTATCATTTAACACATAGTTAAGAACATCCTTTAATTTCAGCCGCAAGTCGGCCGTTGAGAAAGATGCCGGTAATGAACCTCGCGTGCCCCAAAAAACTGCTTTCATCGTCCTTATTTTAAATCAACTTTGGTCGTAAAATCAACGCTTTTTGTAAAGTTCTTACTAGGATCTTATAGACAAACGGGCCAAACAAAAGGGTTGGCCCGTATTATTGAAACATTTTGGCTAAAACATTACTCTTTAGGCAAAAGACCTAATATACTTTCTTTAAATGCTTCATAATTATTGTAACGCTGCAAACGTATGTTATGCCGTTGCAAGTAGTCTAGCATTTCCATAGTTTTTCGAACCGATAGACAATGTTCGTCATAGGATTCGTTTGCAGGACCTTTTGTATGGTGAAGGAATAAGCAGCGCTGGAAATTATTCGACTCTGGATTTACTTGAACGAACGTGGCGAATTTTTCGTTTGTAGCCATAGCAACGCTTAATACCGATGGATCGTAAAAATAATGTAGAGTAAGTACTCCTCCTTGTTTTGTTACTATACCATAGGGAAAAAACCCACATGCACGGTCGTACTGGTGCGTATTATCAGCCTCACACCAATCAAAGAATGCTCTTAAAGAAAGATTAGGCGTTTTAGGCGACGTTTTATACCTTTCGTCAAGATACATTATATCCATGATGGAGTCAGCTAAAAGATTATTACTAGCATCGAATATCGGAGCCAGTCCCACTACATCACTCAAGCTGCATATAATTATTCCATTATCATCGACAAGAGGCTCGAGTATTGGGACAAAAGACGCGCTAAAACAAGAAGTGGTATAGAGCACCTTCGTTTTTAGTTGAAGGCTATTAGCGAAATGTTCGGTAGCAAAACGGCTAAGCCCCGAATAAATTGTAATGAACGCGTGCCTGGAAACCCCATCACACCTCGATATTCTTTCTTCCATTACGTTTTCTCCTTGAACTCTGTAAAAAGGCACCTCGTAGGGAGCGATGTATTTGCTACCGTGAATAGAATAGTAGGTGCTCGGTTCCCATAGGGTTGTATTAGCCAGTGTTGTTTCACAAGAATTTTGTAGTTCTCTTAATAAACCTCTATCAAGTTTTTCTCGAACGTTGCTATTTAAAAAGCAAGCCAACCACAAAACATCTGGCAGTAGAAAGCCCTGCGCTAATACAGGTAAACCTCGTACAAAGTTGCCATGTCCACCATCAAACCTTAAGACGTTAAGGGTTTTTCCTTGAAGCTCACTTCTTGAGGCATGGAGTACCATAAACGCATCTTCAAGCGGTGTTATGGTAAAAGGGTGCCTGGCGCGACAAGGATGTTCTTTGCTCAATAATTGTAGTTGGGTGCGAAATTGGTGGAAATTGACCGGGTCGGCGGATAAAAAATATCGAATTTTTTCTCGTTCATTTTTCGTATATCCGTATGGAATGTAAAGCCTGTTGGGGATTTGCGTTAAGAATACTTTGTAATGTCTGTCGTCATAGGATTGAAATCCGCTTTCATTACCAAGAACCGACTCTCCCGGTCTTGTGGATATACTTTTCTCCCACTTAAGGTCCAGATATTTTATATCGGCGTGGGTGTTGTTAAGTACAATTTGGCCTAATAGCGCCATAACCGTGATTTTTCTAAAAAACATAAACATGCCGCTTAAATGCGAAACATTTTTTTTGCAAATATTTTTTTGCAGTATTCAGATTTCATGTCGGAGAAAAGAAACACAGGCTAGTTCTTGCTTTGTGCTACGAATCTTTAACGTACGCCTTGAGATAACACGGTTGATGACGTTTATTTTAACCTGCGGCAAATTAATTTTTGAGTCAATAATTGGTTAGAAAGCGTCAAACAGATGGCGAAGTTGAGTATTCAAGAGAGTGCGATAATTGTTCTGAATCGCTGTTTTTTTAACCGTCGTTGTTTTTCTAAAAATTTTAGGCATGGCTCCTAGAGAGACCATGCCATAATTTTTTTCGTATTAATTTAAAATGCGATACCGTTTAAGCTGCCTTTTTTGAGCCTTTCGAAGGTTTTTTCAACGTTAAGGCAAAGAAGATACCACCGAGGAGCGAAGCCACAATAAAAGAAACGTAGACAGCGTTCCAGCCCCAATATTTTGCAATCTTTGGTACTCCGATTCCGACAAAACTGGCTCCTAGGTAACCGATTGTACCGGTTAATCCCGCTGCGGCTGCAGCCGCCTTCTTTGATCCAAATTCAGCACCCGCTAAACCGCCCAACGTTTGAGGACCGTAAACTAAAAATCCAACCAAGGCCCAAAAGCATGCATCCAGAAACTCGTTATGGGCTAAGGATGTCCACCAAGGATTTTGTACAACGGAAATTAATAGCCAATAAATCCCAATTACACCGGAGAGAAAAATCATCATGTAGGCTCCGCAAGCGCCGCGACGATTAGACATAAACTTATCGGTAAACCATCCGACGAAAAGGCCGCCAATTAGTCCCGCAAATTCTAGCATGGAAGTCTTATATCCGGCTTTAATCAGTTCTCCGCCTTGCGTTTCCGCTATAATCTTCGGAGCCCAAAAGAAATATCCCATACGAACAAAATAAACGAAAAAGTTGGCAATGCAGACCATCCAAAGACGGTAGTTAAACAAGATATGCTCTTTTATAATTTTTAACCAACTTTCTGAAACAACCTCTGCATTCGTAACGATTTCACGTGCTGGAAGGCCTTCGTATTCCTCAACAGAAGGCAGCCCCATCGATTCTGGTGTGTCTCTTAAACGATCCCATAGCCAAACCGCTACACCTAAACACAATATCGCTGGCACAATAAAGGCGTGACGCCAGGTATAGTGTTCAATCAGCCATGCGCCGCTCATTAGGATGATAATACTACCGATTTGGTGAGAAGCGTTTACAATTCCCCATCTTGTTCCCAAATCTTTTGGGCCAAACCATTGTGTTAAAGAGCGTGATACCGAAGGCCAACCCATGGATTGAAAACAGGCGTTAACGGCATACATCAAGCCAATCCAAAAAGCCGAAGAAGTACAACCCGCAACGAGGCTCGTTAAGGCAGCGCCAACGAGGCCAATTGGCATAAAGTATCGAGCATTTGAACGGTCACAGACGGCTCCACTGACGAATTTAAAAGTTCCGTAAATAATCGCAAAAATGGAAAATCCCCATCCGATGGCCTCTACATCGAAAGGAAATTTTTTAGAGGCAACCGCGATACAAAAATTCTGCCGAACACAGTAAAAGGCTGCGTAACCAATAATAAGGGA
>CAZDSI010000053.1:245-2293 GCA_964508215.1 uncultured Opitutales bacterium | reverse complement strand
GAATAAGTCAGGCGTAATCGCCAATACGCATATTTGCGGTTCACTTTATCGGTAACTTCATATGAGTTAACGGCTTCATAAGAACGTATCGGCTGGGTCATATGTTTTCTCCTTTATTAGGCTTTTTTTCAAGCAAGTCGTGAAGTATTTAAAAGCCTTTTACAAACTTGCCAAGCCTTTTATGAAAGTATTTGCACCATTAATAAAAGCAAGACTTATTTTTTATCAAGCGGCGCATTTCTTCTTACGCAAGGCAAGCGCAAAAAATATACCACCCAAAGCTGCTGCTACAATAAAGGAAATATAAACGGCTTCCCAACCCCAATATTTCGCGATCTTTGGTACTCCGATTCCGACAAGACTAGCTCCCATATAAGAGCTTGCTCCGGTTAATCCTAAACCCGTTGCGGCCGCTTTTTTAGAGCCGAATTCGGCGCCTGATAACCCTCCGAGTACTTGTGAACCGTAAACAAAAAAACCGACAACAACCCAAAATCCTGTGTCCCAGAAATTAAACCAGTGTGATTGGCGAAATCCGGAATTAAGTAATGCTAAATAAACAATTAAGGTTAGGGCTAACAAAAGCATCATATATACACCACAAACGCAACGGCGTTTTGGCATGTATTTATCGGTAAACCATCCGGCAAAAATCCCGCCAATTAATCCCGCCAACTCAAAAGATGCTGTTTTATAGCTGGCCTTAATCAAAGTTCCACCTTGGGTCTCGGCGATAATTTTTGGACCCCAGAAGAAGTAACCCATACGAACAAAGTACACAAAAAATTTGGCAATACAGACCATCCAAAGTCGGTAGTTGAAGATAATATGCTTTTTGAAAACTGGCCACCAGGCTTCTTCGTCCTCTGCAACAGTACTCTTAACCGAGGAAGCGATAATTTCTTCGGTATCTTCGATAGATGGTAATCCTAAGCTTTCGGGTTTATCCCTCAGCCTTTCCCACAACCACAACGCTACAATCCCGCAAACAATACCTGGAATGGTAAATACATGGCGCCAACTGTACGTTTGGATTAACCATGCGCCAATCAGCAAGATAATAATGCTTCCAATTTGATGGGATGCATTAACAACGCCCCATCGAGTCCCGAGTTCTTTAGAATCGTACCATTGCGTTAACGAACGACTTACTGCTGGAAACCCGATAGATTGAAAACAGGCATTAACGGCGTATAGCATTCCCATGATAACTGCCGATTGTGCATAACCCGCAAAAATGCTTGTCATGGCGGCACCAAATAATCCTAAAGCCATAAGGTGACGTACATTATACCGGTCACAAGCGATACCGCTAAAAAATTTCCCAAATCCGTATATAATTGAAAATAAAGAAAACCCCCAACCCATACTCTCCGCATTAAAAGGAAAGTTTTTGTCGGCAACGACCAGCGAAAAATTTTGTCGCACGCAATAAAAGGCTGCATAACCAATAATCAAGGTATACATTAAGCGAGTCCGCCAATAAGCATAAGCCTTTTTTATTTCTGTAGCTTCTGTAGTTCTAAAATCCCTTTTGCTTGTCCCCAGAATAGATCTAGCGTTAGCCATAATTTTGGGCTATTGAAAGTAAAAATTTTAAAAGCGCAAGTTTTAAAAAATGTTATTTGATAGAAGCAATAGCAACTTGTTATCCTGCAAGAATAAAAGCCATTGCAAAGCTTTTCGACATTTACAAAATTTATGGTCGCCCAAAATTCCTTAAAGTAACGTAAGTTTTTAGTTCGTTGGTTGCGTTGGGCCTTTGGATAATTTAAGTCAAGTCGAATTCAATGTTCAAAAAAGTATAAACGAAAAATTTTATTGGCAGTGATTCATGTCGGTTAAGGTTTCTTTTTTTGGGGGGAAGAGTGATCGTGAAATTTTATCTATTGGTTATCCATTGAAAATGCTATATATAAGGGGGTGCACAAAATTGGGGAAACTAAAATAGTCTCGATTTTTATTTATTTTAAGCTACCTATATACCTATGAAATGCGCAATCGTTGGTGCCGGTGATATGGGTTTGTATTTTTGTGAGCGCCTCGTA
>CAZDSI010000053.1:0-225 GCA_964508215.1 uncultured Opitutales bacterium | reverse complement strand
AAACCACGAAGTTGTTTTAATCGAAAAAGACAAAAATCTTGTGCAAAATCTTTCCGAGGTTTTGCCCGTACAACTTGTGCACAAGGATGGGCGTTTGGCACGTACCCTGTTAGCTATGGAGATTCAAAAATATGATATATTCATGGCTATGACGCATGAAGACGACGTTAATCTTTTAGCCTGTAGCTTGGCAAAATCGCTAGGAGTGCGAAAAGTCGTTAGCCG
>CAZDSI010000052.1:0-5795 GCA_964508215.1 uncultured Opitutales bacterium | reverse complement strand
TTTAATGCTCGAAATATTTGAATATTTTTTTAGATAACTATCTTTAGTGCCGATAAAAATATTTCCGTTTTTTTTATCAAGAAAAAGCAGTTCATCGGCAACTCTAAAAACGCTATTAAGATCATGTGTAACTAAAATTACAGTTACTTGTAACTGGTTGCGTAAGAACAGAATAAGTTCATCTAATTTTTTTACGTTTGGCGGATCCAAGCCCGCGGAAGGTTCGTCTAAAAATAAAATTTTAGGATTTGAAGCCAAAGCTCGTGCTAGGCCCGCGCGCTTCCGCATACCTCCCGAAAGATTTGCGGGGTATTCTTCTTCAAATCCGTTTAAGCCAACCAAATCGATCGCAAATTGTACCGTTCGCAAGATGTTTTGCTTCTTAAAAGCGCGGTGTAGTTGTAGCGGAAGTGCAATATTTTCGTAAAGCGTTAAAGAGCTCCATAGGGCGCTATTTTGAAACAATACTCCTTTTTCATAATTTAGGGTTTCGGTGTAAATGTTTTGGTTTTTATAAAGAATTTTTCCACCGGACGGTTGAAGTAATCCGATTAAGTGTTTTAATAGGGTGCTCTTGCCGCATCCACTTCCGCCCAAAATAGCCAAGATACTACCATTTTTAACCTCGAATGAAACATTATTGAAGAGTGGGCGAGAAGGCCAGCCAATCGTGATGTTTTGTGCTTCTAACAGGGTTTCACTAGCTTTCATGTATCATTAGTTCCTCAACTAACTTGGCCGCGATATTTTTACTAAGTTCCCATAAAATTTCGTTTAACTGCCTTACCACTGATTCTGGTGTGTCAATAGATTTTGTATCAATATGAAATCCACAACTTTTTAATATTTGTTTCATTTCCCGGTCATAGATTTTCCAATTACCGACAAAAGATAACGTGCTTTCCAGTACCTTATGACGACATTCATTTACGGATATTTTTATCCATAATTTTTTATTTTTTTCGCTTAACCAAGGAACCGCTTCTACATTTACATTTTTGCAATAAGTGTTTAAGTTTGTAGCTATAACCCGTGCCATATTGAGTTCTAATGGTTCAGCCCAACGGAATGTTTTTATTGGCTTAAGCTGGACATCGGATTCCCAGTGCAGCCAGGTTGGCCCTCTCAAGTATTCGGGCAGCACAATCGCGAGCAATCCAATTGGAGTCCTATCGGGATCCATATGACTGCTTGCAAATTCTTTAGGAGATAGGGCATAAATTTTTGCACCATCATTTCGAGGTGGAGTAAATGCGATACAACCACCCAAAAACATACCAAAACATATTGGCCACAAATTTGGTTTCATAATCACTCCTGGGGTTTTCCAATTACTAGTGCGTTTGGATAACGCTCAAGGGTTTCACTTAGAACCTTTAGAGAGCGGGTAATTTCAGACAAGTCCTTTAATGTTTGCGTTAAAAAAAATCGTTGTTCTGAAGCCGGATGAACAAAATCTTCGGCGTTAAGGCAAAAATTATTGAAATGGGTTAAAGCTTGCCGTGCTTTTTGCGATAGTTTTTTAGTTTCTTGCTCTAAAGACTCAAAAACGTTTTGGCCTGTTTGGCTAAAACGACTTAAATTAGTGGCGGAAATTTTTATCGAAGAAATAGCCTCTGTAAGATCGGGTTCCCGGAAAATTTTTTCAATTGCCTCTAGTGTATCTCTTAGGCGTGTACCGATGTTATCCAATGGAAAGTCGTTTAATTTGGCAAATAACACATCGGCTGTTTTGGCCAAGTTTGAAAGTAGTCGAGAAATATTTTCAAAATCTACTTTGTTCATACCTTTTACAAAGGCGTCCCAAACTTTTTTCAGCGGCGAGCCAATGGTGGGAATTTGCGGCAAATTGGTTAATTCGGTTGTTGATGCAAGGTTGAGGTCATCAACGTAATCCAATTCGATAAATAATCGTCCCGTTAGATAGCTTTGATAGCTTAAGCGGGCACGTAAGCCTTTTGGAATTTCGGCTTTAAGCAGTAAAAGAGCCTGTTTAAAATCTTTTACACTGGATGGATATTCAACAAATGCGTCTTCGAGTATACGTATACGGATAAGTGTCTCAAAAATTTTTTTTTGACTGTTAAAACGTAACCAGATATTTTCTACGTACCCAATTCTTACCCCCTTAAATTTTACTGGCGAGCCGAGTTCTAAGCCATTTACGGAATCATCAAAACGCAAATAAAAAACGCTCGAAGCCGCAAAAAGCTTTTTTTTGCTAATAGAAAACGTGGCTATTAGCAGTAGACACACCCCTCCTAGTATGAAAAAAGCGATTTTTAAATAACTTGCTTTATACTTGAGCATTGCTTACAGAAGATTAGGATCTTGCTTTTTGGAAGCAAACGAATTATTTGAATTTTGTATGTTATTAACTGTAAACAAAAAAAACCATTTGAGTTTTCGAGGATAGTATGTCTTCGGTGGCCGAAAATGTTATTTTTTGGGTAAACGTGCAACCGGATATTGTTTTGGTCCGTGTAAAAGGAAGGGCTTCCTACTTGAATAGCCATGTTTTTAGTGATTTTGTTACAAAAATGCTAAGCGAAAATCGTTTTTCTTTTTGCTTTTTTCTCGAGATTGTACGGGCATGGACAGCACATTTTTAGGGATTATTGCGGGTTTAGCAACTGAAGTAAAAAAGCATGATGGGGTATGCATATTATCTGGCTTAAGGCCAAAGCAAATGGAATCTGTTTATAATTTAGGTTTATATAATTTAGTGCAGATAGTTGAAAATGTAACCGATGAAAAACAATGGCAAAAGGCAAGCGGTTTTGGTATAGCAGAACAGCAAACATCAAATGAAGATACACGACAACTTATGCTTAAAGCCCATACGACGTTGATGCAGTTAAATCAGCAGAATACCGTACGCTTTCAAAATGTTGTTCATTTTTTGAGGATAGCCCACTAATGTTATTTTACGGATTTTTAGGTTTTTTGTTCGGTTTGATTTGTATGGGGCTTTTCTGCATAACATTTCGAAAAGCTTTATCTAGAGAAGAGGAAGAAAAACGTCTTTTGGCCGAAGAAAGGCAGAGGGTTATCGATTTTATTCATGACCTTATTGAAGGCTTAAGTGAAGGCGTGAGCAAGGATGAGCTTTACAAGCGAATTTTGCATGGTGCTGTTTTGGGTACAGGAGCCTTGAGTGCTTGCCTTTATGAGTTGAGAAACAATGGAAATTGTGTAGCCGTTTGCCGTGAAGGATTGTTCCCGCCGCTAAAAACAGTCATAACAGGCCAAGCAACGCGTACCGAATTTTTGCAGTCGACCCTGTGCGCAGAAGAGTTTACCTCGGGTGAAGGCGTTATTGGTGAAGTTATTGCACGTCAGCAGCTTTTACATGTTTCAAACGCTGAAAACGATTCTCGTATAATGCAGCATAGCGATAATGCATTGAAAATTAATGCCTTGATTGCAACGCCAATTTGTTTTCGTGGCAAGATTTTTGGTGTTTTGTGTGTTGTGAATCCAACCCGTTCTAAAGACTTTTCCAAGGTTGATATTTCGTTAATTCAATCCTTGTCGGAACAAGCCGGCATGGCCATCCATAATGCGCAATTGGTGTCGCTGCAAATTGAGAAAAACAAACTCGATTTTGATCTAAAATTGGCACAAAACATTCAAACCTTACTATTGACGGATCCTGAGTTGATCCATTTGCCCGAAACCGATATTGGTATTTATTATCGATCGGCTCAAAAAATCGGTGGAGACCTCTACGATGTCGTTCCTCTCTCAGATAAGACATTTGCCGTATTTATTGCAGATGTTTCGGGGAAAGGTATACCCGCTTCGTTATTGATGACAATGTGCCTTACTCATCTTAAACATTATGCCTATCGGTTTAATTCCCCGCGTGAGACTTTAATTGCTTTAAACAAACATTTATATTCTGAAATTCGTAAGGATATGTTTATTACTATGGTTTGTGCTATGGTAAATACATCGGATAATACGATTACCATTGCCAAAGCGGGTCATGAACCACCAATCCTTTACAGTGCGTCTAAGAATATAACTATTGTACGAACAAAAGGTATGGCTTTGGGTATGGTGGATAATAACCTGTTTCAAGCTTCCTTAGAAGAAGCTACTTACCGTTTTGCACGAAATGATGGTTGTGTCTTATATACCGATGGAGTTACAGAGGCGTTAAATTCTAAGGAAGAAGAATTTTCTCAAACTCATCTTATCGACGTTATTCAGCATAATAGTCAAATGACCGCCAAAGCGTTGAATGCCAGTATAATGGAAAATGTTCAAAATTTTTCTGGTTCAAAACCTTTATCGGATGATTTAACCCTCATAACCCTTAGGCGTCTATAAAAGAACAAATAAATAATTCTATCTCGAATAGACAAACTAATATGTTCCATTTCAATTGAGGTAGTTATAAATTTTGGCAAAAAAATATTTATTGTTTAGCCATTCTTTTTTTTAATTACTTTTATGGAGCATTTCTTATTAGAACATCCGATTGCAAAAGTTTTAATTTCTGAGTTGAGGGATCATCAAACACCAATTGATGAATTTCGAAAAGCAACAGCCAAATTGACCACACTTCTTTTACTTGAAGCCACACGAAAGCTTGCTATCGAATCTCGTAAGGTGGATACACCGTTGGAAGCTTGTGATGGTTATAATTTGAAGCATCAGCCAGTGTTTTTGCCAATATTAAGGTCCGGTCTCAGCATGTTGCCTTCGGCATTGAAACTTTTTCCGCAATCAGTAGTTGGTATGATTGGTATGGTGCGAAATGAGGAAACCGCTGTTGCCATGCCATACTACTATAATGTCCCAAACCTACATCGTAAAACGGTTTTCATTTTAGAGCCCATGCTGGCTACCGGTGGTACCTGCAAACAAGTGTTGGATAAGGTCTACCGTACTGATCCCCTTCACGTCTATCTTCTTTCTTTTGTAGCCGCACCCGAAGGTTTGCAAGTGCTGAAAGTGTTTGATAATCTTAGTATTCACCTCGTGTCGTGTGACCGTACTTTAAATAGCCAAAAATATATTTTACCGGGGCTCGGTGATTTTGGCGATCGTTATTTCGGAACCGTTTAAGGTTTTATTTTTGCACGGAGGGAAACCTTCTTCGGCAAGAGAATTTCCCTCCGTAACTCCCTTCAAAGAACTTTTAATTCGCTACATTGGCATCACCAAAAGGTATCAAAAGATTCGTTTCCCTTTGGAAAGGCTCTGAAACCCTTTCTTTTCGCGTAAAAAGAAAGAGTTTCAGAGTCTGAATGGGTAAGTGATCTATGAGAGCAATTTTTCGTTCTTGATTCTTTTTACCGCGTTGGTCGTACTGAAGCCATCGATAAATGGCAGGAAACGTATATCCGCATGGCAAGATTTTAAGGCGTTGGCTTCTAAAGGATTTAGTTTTTCAAGAGTGTAATCGCCCGATTTGACGTATACGTCGGGTTGAACGAGAGAAATTTCTTTTGCCAAATTTACGTCATGAAAAATAAATACGCCGTCCACGCATGCCAATGCACTTAAAATATAAGCGCGTTCAAGCTCGCTTTGAATAGGTCGTGAAGGGCCTTTTAAGCGTCGAATACTTTCGTCTCCATTCAATGCTACCCACAGAATATCACCACAGGCTTTCGCCGAACTTAGTGCCGAAACATGGCCGACATGTAAAAGGTCAAAACACCCATTTGTGAGCACCAAGCGTTTGCCAGCCATTAACAGTTTTCGTCTTTTGAGAGGAATTTCTTCTAGCGCTAACAATTTGTCATTTTTCAAGTCGAGCTTCATAGACTATAACTGAA
>CAZDSI010000051.1:0-6131 GCA_964508215.1 uncultured Opitutales bacterium | reverse complement strand
TCTTCTATTTTGCTCTCATCAAATTGCTTCATAATTGGAGCCGCCGCTTCAGGTCCAAGAAGAATAAAAAAGTAAGCCAATTTTTGAGTCTTCGTTAAACTATCATACTCATTACCCGTAAGCTTGGCCACCGTTGTTAAGGCTGTTGAATTTGTTGCCATAACATTAACCTTTCACTTCCCCGGCCCATTCCTTTAAAGCGACGCTAACGTTTTCGGGTTTTTGGCGAATGAGGTCGTTTAACATCTCAGGACTGGGTTGTAGAAATGTTCCTCCGTTACCGTTCGCTTTATTGTAGTCGGGCATTTCCATCAATTCAAAAGAGGTGGCCGAATCTGGTTTTGTTGCCTTAACCATTTTCAGAAAAAACAGAAACAGCAGAATGGAGACACCAATCGCAACAAAGTTTTTTATCAAACCCATCCATTGCATTACAAAGTCGGAAAACGAAGATCTTGCTTCGGTGGCGATAGTTTTATTGGCCGAAAAGGCTACTTCCTGGACTGAAACTCTTGAAATATCTTCAATACCCAAAGCGTTAGCAATAACAGACTTTAAAGTTTTCAGTTCTTCGTCCGATCTTGGATTGGCTTGTTTCTTTGCTTCATCTGAATACCGCAGGCCCACAAATACTGAAGCGGTTACTTTTTTAATTGTTCCGGGACCAACGACAATTTCCTTTGTTGATTTGTTAATGTCGTAAGAAACCGCACGATTTTTCTTTGTTTCGCGTGAAGAAGCCTCCTTATTTCCCTTACTATCTTTATTGGTACGACTGGTATCATTCGCCTCAACACCAACAGCCAAGTTTGGGTTGGATTCGTTGCTTAAGGAAGTATTTTCCACATAGGTTTGTGACCGTACGACTTGGCTTTCAGGATCAAATTTCTCTTCGACAAAAGTCGTTGTCGAGGTTTCGAGGTCGACCGATACACGTGCGACTACGTTACCTTCCCCTACAACCGAATTCAACATGGATTCGATTTTTTTGCAAAAATAGTTCTCAAGGTTTTCACGGATACGGAGTTGGCTGGTAGCCGCTCCCATGGCTCCACTCGATTGTAAATCTTCCGAAAGTACTTTACCGTGGTTGTCGATAACCGAAACGTCGTCTAGCTTCAGCCCTTCAACCGCATTGGCAACCAAAAATCTAACTGAGTTTACCGCCGATTCGGATAAGGATTGTCCCCCAACATCGACGAAAACCGAAGCGGTTGGTTTAATATTTGCTTGCGCCGAAAGTAACTTGTTCTCCGGCATTACAATCATCACTTTAGCATTACGAATTCCATTAACTTCGCAAATCGTACGCGACAACTCTCCTTGCAAGGCACGAATGTAATTCGTTTTTTGCATGAAATCGCTTACACCAAAATGGTTACGATCGAATATTTCGTACCCTACTCCACCGCCAGCTGGTAAGCCTTTTTCAGCCAAATGCATTCTCAGGCCATAGACCTTGTTGTGTGGGACCATAATTGAACGTCCGCCGCCACTAAGTTGGTAGGGCACATTTTGTTCTTCCAAGCTTGAAATGACCTCGGCCATTTCCTTTTGCTCAAGCCCACCGTAGAGTAATTGGAATTGCGGGCGACTTGCCCAATAAACCAATAAAGCTACTCCGGTTCCAACGGCCAATAAAGATATAAGCATCGAAATTTTCTGTCCGATACCCAACTGTTGCCAAAATTTACCGGCTTGATTTAAAAACATATTCATAGTTTAGATCGCCATTCTCATAAGTTCTTTGTAGGAATCGACCAGTTTATTACGTATTTCAAGTAAAAGCGAAAAGGCCACACCGGCTTCTTGGTTAGCCAAAACGCTTTGATGGATGTTGTCCGATTTACCGGTAAGCACATCTAAGGTTGCTTGTGCACTAACTTTTTGTTTTTCATCTACATAATTAACAAAATCGCCCAAAGTTTCACCCAAGGTTTTTGATTTTGAAGCCGCTGATGTGTTTTGAACAACTGACGAATCTCCAAACGTAACAGTTTGTGGATCGGCCCCTAAAATCTCTCGCAAAGCCGTCCTAGCATTTTCAACATCTTTAATTGAAGCCTTTGCCGCCGCTATATTGGGATCTGCAATTCCTTCTTTTAAGGTGTTTTTGGGTAAAAATTTTAAGACATCTTTTATAAAGGATTGTGAAGACAAGCTTCCCCCTAAGGTACTTCCACTGTTTAAAGCATCCAACATATTTATTCCTTTCAAAAATTACCGATTTTATTTCCCTAGTTGAAGCGTATCTTGCGTCATGGTTCGAACCATTTTAAATGCTTTTAAGTTGGCCTCGTAAGCCCGTGACGCAACCATCATGTCGACCATCTCCTTAGAAAGTTGCGCATTGGGCATTTCAACCATACCGGAAGCATCCGCATGTGGGTGACTTGGATCGTAAATTTTTGCACCGGGCGTTTGGTCTTCGACAACTGATTTCAACTGTACCGTCGGCATATTTTTTTCGCCAATGGCTTCAGGTTTTGGTAAATAGCTTTCAAAAACCGCAACTTTTCGACGAAAGGGCTTACCGTCAGGACCTTTTGTGGTGTGAGCATTGGCAATGTTTTCCGTTACCAATTCCAACCTCAATTTTTCAGCCGCTAAGGCGTCTGAAATTGCATTTACTCCGGGTATAAGTTCCATTCATTTCCTCCTTTAGTTTTAGGCCATTGAGCCTCCTGAATTTCCAGTAATCGCATTTTTCACATGCTTGAGAGAATCGTCCAAGGTTTTTAAAATCAATTTGTGCCTTAGAACGTTTTCATTCATCCGTAAAAGCTCTTTATCCATTTCAACATTGTTGCCGTCTTCCCGTGTTTGCGAAGCGGTCTTATCTTCAACCAATTGCGGTTGGATATTATCTAAATTTTGTATATTGTTTTGTTGTACACATTGCTCAAGTTGTGCGTCGAAATTAGGATCAAGATCTATTCTTTTATACTTCGGTGTTTCAAGGTTGGCCAAATTTGAAACGAGAGCCTTTTGTTTTAGGATAACACCATCTAATTGTCTTTTGGCCAAATAGTAATTTTCACTAAAAGACTCTAACATACTCATGGTTAATACACTTGAGCATGTTTCGTGCCAAAAACATTAATTTTTCTTCAATCGCTGCAAAAGCTAATTTTAATATCGGAATATTATTCAGCGCATTAAGCACATTTTATAAAAATTACCGACTTTAGTCTAAATTATTTTACCGTGGCACCTCACAGCCAAAACACAAAGATATCTTTTCCAGCATTCTAATGGTAGAGTCTCAATTTTTGGCTCTGTTGAAAAGATTATTTAGTTGCGAAAAAAGTCTAGGCTACCGCTATTTTTTGGTAGTCAATTGGCTAGGGTTTTGGCAAAGGATGTACCGCGGATAATATGCGAAAACAGGGAATTTCGTACCTGCTTTTTACGAGTGCTTCGATGACTTGAAAGGCCCGCCAAGCGGATCAAAAAAACTTAGAAACGGCCCTTGCCTTTTAAAACCCTTTTGGTGCGGCGATGGTCCTGTTCGATACGGTTATTTAAATATTTATTCGTCAGATAACAGCCAACTTTGGTAAAAAGCCTTTCTTTTGAAGTTTAACAATTGTGGGCGGGTAAGAAGCATTTTTGTTGTTGGTGATGATATCTAGAATTTGTTGAGTATTTCGAAAAGCCCGCTTGAAAAAACGCTTGGCGGCCTGTGTGTCCCGTTTCGAGGTTAGCCCAAAACTCACGATGTTTCTTTGGGAATCCACAGAACGACACAAGTATTGCCATCTTCCACGAACCTTGACATATGTTTCGTCAACCCGCTAGTTAATCATTCGGCCGCTTGGCCTTCCGGCGAACAATGCTTGCTAAAATTCTCGAATACGTTTCGACCCAATGCCACAGCGTTGAATGGTCCGGTGCAGACACCGTTTTCCCATCAACTCCGCTAAATCTCGATAGCTCAGCGGATACCTCAAATACCAACTGACGCATATTCTTATAATCGTTTCTTCGTATTGCCGCCATTTCGTCTTAAGCTGCATCTGCACCCCCTGAAAATTTCGACTTCAATTACGACATGTCAAATCTTTTCAACAGAACTAGAAAATATAGCAAAGCCGAGTGGGACTTTATGTACCTTTGTGTAGACGGACCAAAATTTTACGTCTCTCTTTAAGTAAAATTTTATCACAATGGCAATTTTAGCTTATAAGTAATTTCTTTAATCTTTTTATTTTCGTCGGTGGTAACTATAAAACCAGACTTGCTATCGAAAAACTTTCCATAAACCAAAATCCATTTGCTGCCATCCTGCTTAACATCTTGAATTTTTTCATCATCAAATGATGACTTATATATATAACCTAATGCTTCTAAAAGCGTTTTGGCATCATTTGTGTTCTTAATCGAAAAATCCGCTAATAAGTCTATTAATTCTTTAATATTAACATCTACCAGGTTATAAATCTGTTGGAGGTCTGGTATCCTAAAAACCTCGTCGTCTTTAATGTAGCAAACCCTGCTTAATATGACACCATCTTCTACATTAATTTTGACCTTATATAAGGGTTTTGAAAAAACGCTTCTTATAGCTAGGGACTCCATAGGCGTAACCGAAACATCAATTTTTAGACTTTTTCTTATATGCTCTTTTATTTTACCATATTCAACAGGCTCGACCGCCGCATGATTTAAAGAACAAAGAAATAGCATAATGGACAATAGTATTATCTTCTTTAAAATGAGTTTACGCATATTATTTTTTTAAATTAATCAAACTAGGACGTTGTCAGATTTTAAGAATTATAATGGAGTAAGTCAAACAATAAAACTTTTAACGTTCAAAAAGGAAGCACCTTTCATTGAAGAAGGCTAGAATACATCAGATTTAAGCTATTGCTTAAAGGACCTCTTTTTTAGGCGGTGGCTTATTTTTTAACGGTTCAATGAAATCAAACCTTAAACTGCGTCACAATTGCATTTAGTTGATCGGCAATTTTTGAAAGATCATGTGCCAGCTGGCTTGTTTCCTCAATCTGCTCAACCGAATGGCGTGTGATAATATCCATTTGCCGATTGTCACTAGAAACCTTATTGGCGGCTTGTGATGCTTGTTTAACACTGTTAAAAAGATCCGAAGTCACGCTCGATACATTGCCCATATTCCGAGTAATCTCTTTTGTTGTAGCCGATTGTTCTTCCAGGGAAACTGCGATGGTATTTGAAAGCGATTGTACTTCTTGAATAACTCCCGAAATCTTGTTAATAGAGCCAACCGCTTTTGTCGTATTAACTTGCACTTGGCTAACCTGTTCTGCAATTTTCTTTGCCGCTTCAGCACTTTGTTCGGCCAGCGCCTTAACTTCGTTCGCAACAACCGTAAACCCCTTCCCTGACTCTCCAGCCCCAGCAGCTTCAATTGTTGCGTTTAAGGCTAAAAGTTTTGTCTGATCAGCGATGTTGGTTATGATATTTACAACATCTCCAATTTCTCTACTGGAATCTAATAAAGATCTTATAATTGTTTGAGAAGAAATGCTCTCGTTATTGGCTTGAGTCGCTATGTCGGCTTCGCGTGTACACACTTTTGAAACCTCGTTTGTAGCCGAATCCATTTCTTCTATAGCCGTAGCAACGTTTGAGGCAAAAAGATTAACGTCGGCTGCCTTTTGTTCAATGACTTTAAGTTCTTTATTAAACTCATTCCCCGATTTTGTAATCTTGTTTGAATTGTTCTTCAAATCTTGCGCATCCCCCGATAATTTTTGAGAAACAGTCGAAATAGTCTTTGAAGAATTCATGAGAATCACAACCTCTTTTGCCAGCTGTCGAATAATATTTTGTATTTTCTCAATAAAAGTGTTAAACCAGTACGCCAATTCACCAATCTCATCTCGGCTATTTGAGTTAAGTCGTTTTGTTAGGTCACCTTCACCCTTTGCAATATCTTTCAAAAGATTAACAGTTGCCCTTAAAGGCCTTGTTATAGCAATGCTTAAATAAACACCGACAATTATCGCCAACAGACAGCTTAAGGCACTAACTATTAAAACTGAAACAATTGTATTGCGCTTCAACAAAAGTGTGTTGTGGCTAATACTTTTTCGGAAAGCTAAAGACTCACTATCGATTGATTTACCGATCAAATCAAGAGA
>CAZDSI010000050.1:0-6722 GCA_964508215.1 uncultured Opitutales bacterium | reverse complement strand
CAGCATTCGGCTTTGTCGGCGTCATGTATCTCTGTACAGTCTGGTTTCCACCCTCACGCTTGGCCATGCTTTCAGGCCTAACCACAGCCCTCGGGATGATTGGCGCTATTATCGGACAAGCTGTTTTAAGCGGCATTGTAAATCAGTTTAAATGGCAAGCAACTTGGCATCTATGCGCCGGATTTGGCATTATCGTCACTTTATTACTCTGGGTTTCCATACCCAAGCATCCCGATTGGATAGAAGTTGCCGACCAAAGCAGCCTTTGGAGATCTTTTTTTAAAAGCCTAGTCCAGGTTATAAAAAACAAGCAAACTTGGATTATTGGTTTCTGTTCGAGCTGTCTATTTATGCCCTTAAGTGTATTCGCCGACATGTGGGGGATACAATATCTCATGACATTAACCGGTAGTACCAAATCACAAGCGGTAAGTGTTGTTGCGATGCTATACCTCGGTTGGACCGTTGGTGCTCCCATTGCCGGATGGTTTTCGGATCATGCCAAAACTCGTAAAAAACCTTTGGTCTGGAGTTCTGTTTTTTGCTTTATTTTAAGCGCTGGCTTTTTATTACTCAACCATGTATCGTTGTACGTACTAGGACTGTTTTTATTTTTACTGGGGCTCTTATCCAGTGGACAAGTTGTTGGCTTTATCGCCAGTATTGAATTAAATCCACCTTATGCCAAAGGAACCGCTATATCGGCTGTAAACATGATTACCATGTGGCTAGGTGGTATCATACAAACCTTAGTGGGTATTGTACTTGATCTTGCCGAAGGAGCTACACATATTCAGCACGTTTATTCGGTTCACAGTTATAAGGTTGCACTCTCGCTCTTACCACTTTTGCTATTGTTGAGCACTCTGCTTACCTTTTTCGGCATGCGCGAATGTTTTGCACCACACCAAGCCAATAAAACTAAAGAACTGGATCCGAATTTGGCACCAAATGGTGAAAACGCATAAGCCATGAAGATGTTACGACTTAGTCTTTTGGGAGTCTGGGGCATAAGTTTATTGAGCTATGGTGTCGACCTTCTTCCAACCAAACCAATCGATCTTGGCACCCTGACACGATCTGTTCCCACGGCTTTCCGCTTTTCCATTTCCTCCAACGATAACGAGTGTTTAACCATTGCACGCGAAGCATTACATTTGCACGGAGGACTAGTCGAAGACCCCCATAATCCACAATACACTGTAACCCTTAACTGTAGTGGGCAAATTAACATTTCGCTCCTCGCAACTGGGCAACCAACGCCGTTGCTAGTAGAAACTATTTCTGCACAGCCCAAAGCACACGCTATTTTAAAAGCATGCGATCGAGTTTTGGAAAAATTGTTTGGTGCTTCGGGTTATCTCACTGGTAAAATCGTTTTTGTAGCGGAAATCAATAGGCATAAAGAAATCTGCTTATCGGATTTATTATTTCGAAGTACACTTCAGATCACCAATTATCGTTCACAATCGTTGTTGCCGCGATGGCATCCCGGAGGGCAAAAAATAGTCTTCACCTCTTACTGCAAATCGGGTTCACCAGACCTTTTCATTATGGACATGTCAAGCCGTCACATGTCTCCTTTAGCAACATATAAGGGCACCAACAGTGGTGCTTGTTTTAGTCCAGACGGAAAAAAAGTTGTTATGGGTCTATCGGCTTTTAAAGGCTCACAACTTTACCTTTCAACACTTTCGGGTAAAATTGAAACGCCGCTTACAAACACCACCGGTAGTAAGGTAGATCCAGCATGGTCTCCCGATGGCCGCTGGCTTGTTTTTGGGTGGGATCAAGGCGGGACAAAACCACAACTTTATAAAATGGCTTTAACTGCAGCCGCTTCACCACAACGAATACCCGTACACCTTAGCGGTTATGTCGCCGAACCGTGTTGGCATCCCGATGGGTCACAAATTTTGTTTACCGCCGCGATGGGAAGACAGTTTCAAATCGGTAGCTTTAATTTTAAAAACGGTGAAAGCAAAATACTAACGTCTGGTCCACAAAGCCATGTTGAAGGACGTTGGCTAAGCGACGGACGCCATATTATTTGCACCGAGAAAACAAGCTCAAGCAAGCGCTTGGTTATTTTCGATACGATTACTCAAAAAACGATTCCTCTGCCTTGTCAGCGCTTAAAAAACACCTGCCAAGCAGACTTTATTTATTTGCGCTAATGTCTCTTTTTGACCGTTACCTATTTCGCGAATGGCTTAAAGCCATGTTCGTGTTTGTCTTGCTCATTTTAGGAATTCTTGTGCTGGAAGACATGTACAAAAATTTAAAAATGTTTTTAGGAAAGAACGCTGGGGTATCAAACATATTAGGCTATTATTTATTCTTATTACCGAGCTTTTTCTATACGGTGATACCCGTCTCTTTTTTTGTATCTTTGCTTTTTGTTTTAAACACCATGCAGGGTAATAACGAGATTATTGCCATGCGTGCGGCAGGTTTAACCGTTTTTCGAATTACTCGTGTATTGTGGCTTACAACAATTTTTTTAGCATTTATAATGGGTACTCTTAACGCCTATATTTTACCGCTAGGCTCTGCTCGAGTAAAAACAATCCTTGAAAGAATTGAATTTAACGACCAAAAAAACAAGGGATACAATGTTCAATCCATCGGTATAGTACCCTACTTAAATTTTTATCACCTCAAAGAAAACCGGCTATGGTTTATGTCAAATTTTAGTTTTTACAGTTATCGTGGTAAATACGCCGTTGTTTCACAGCTCGATAATGCGCAAAGAGAGCAAAAGCGTATCCAAGCGGCAGAAGTAAGCTTTGACGATGCTAGAAAAGAATGGGTTTTTTATAATGGCCGACAATGGAATTTCGATGTTTCCACCGGAGAACCACAAAGCTGCCATCAATTTCAAGAAATACGTGTTCAAAACTTTACCGAAACGCCTAAACTGATGAATAGTACCAATAAACAACTAAAGCATTTATCGTTCGGCGAGCTCAAAGATATGCTTAAAGAGTTTCCTAAAAACCATACACAATTGGTGGGACATTGGGTTAAATATTACTCTATTCTTTCGACACCATTTATCTGCTTTATGGTCATTTTGTTGGCAATCCCGTTTTCGCTAAAAGGAGTGCGCACAAATCCGATGGTGGGTGTCTCGGAAGCCGTTGGGTTATTTTTCCTTTATTATTTGGTTAACAATATCGGCCAACTTTTAGGAACACAAGGTCTCTTGCAGCCTTTTCTTGCTGCTTGGTTGCCAAACATCCTAATGTTAGGCCTTGGAGGTCTATTTTACCGTCAATTATCCCCAAGATAAGTACGCATTTAGAAGGCCCAATTTGATCCGTTAACTACCCTTCTGAGGCAATTTCGTGAAAATAGCTTTTTAACAGCAAACAACATCTTCCTTATTCCTTGCAATAACCATGACTCTACCCTAAAATAAAAAGAGCAACTTCGCTCTATTAAAATGGAAATGGCTATAAAAATAATTCCTTACTTCTTATTATTTATCTTTACTCACATCAGTTTTGGGGTACCGCAAAACATCTCCGAAGCTTTAAAAAACAGAGAAGAAATGAATACCATTCTAGCCGAAAATAATTCGGTTTTTGCATTTGATCTTTTTCGAAAATTAAACTCCACCAATACCCTTTCGAACGAAAACCTTTGTTTTTCCCCCTATAGTATTACCACCGTTTTAGCCATGGCCTATGCAGGTGCACGTAACCAAACAGCATCAGAAATGGCCAAAACCTTACACTTCGAATACTTTCAAGAATTTTTGCACACGACATTTTTTAATCTCGCTTCAATAGTAAAAGAATCGTGCCGTACGACAGGGGTCCAGTTTTCTATCGCAAACTCACTTTGGCCACACAATGAATTCCCATTATCGAAAAGCTATATTGCTTTACTAAAGGGAAAATACCTCTCTTCGATTACAGCGCTAAACTACATTACAGACACCGAAAACGCACGTGTCAAAATTAATGCCTGGGTCGAAAAGGAAACCCAATGTAAAATTAACAATTTGTTACAACCCGGAACCATCACTCCGGCTACACGATTGGTTCTCGTCAACGCCATTTATTTTAAGGGAAACTGGGATCTACCGTTTTCTCCAAAAGAAACACACGAAGAAAAATTTCATATTTCTCCCACGAAATCGGCAAGTGTACCGTTAATGCATCGAAACGCCAATTTTAATTACGCGCAATTTGAAAAATTTTCCCTATTGGAGTTACCCTACAAAGGTTATGGTTTTTCCATGTTGATTCTATTACCCAATACCATTGATGGCCTTATAGATCTTGAAAAATTGGTCGATACGAAAACCTTAAAAGAATGGGCCAACAGCCTTCAATCCTGCAAAGTAAATCTTTACTTACCAAAATTCAAAGTTGCCACCGGTTTTAGTCTTGTAAAAACCTTACAAGAGATGGGAATGTCAACCCCATTTGGCTCTAAAGCCGATTTTTCAGGCATAGGTGGGAAAGCGGGCGATTTATATATTTCGGACGTTATTCATAAGGCTGTTTTAGAAGTAAACGAGCAAGGTTCCGAAGCGGCTGCTGCAACCGCAACCACTATGTGCATGGCTTCCCTCCAAAACCTGCCAAAAGACTTTCGTGCCGACCATCCCTTCATTTTCATTTTAAGAGAAAACACGACCGGCACTATCCTGTTTATGGGAAAAATAGTTGATCCAAATAACGAATAGGGTCTCAAGGGCTCTGCCCTTAACCCGCACCCTTGACCCGAAAATGCTTCGCATTTTATTAGCTTTCGGTATTCTCTTGGAAAAACCCGGAAACTTTTTCTTTTCGCGTAAAAAGAAAAAGCTTCCACGTTTTCACAAAGAAAATTCAAGAAAACTTATGAATTCCCGACAGCTTGTTTCCCTAAGGCCTGGAATTCGACCAAGCTATCAGCAATTGTTTTCAGGCTAGCATTTGTTTTTCCTCCGCCAGTGGCAAAATCGGCTTTACCACCACCACGAATGCTCCATGGTTGCAAATGACGAATCAGTGCATCCGCTTTATACCCACTATCAATAGCTTCTTGAGAGCAAAATATTAGATATAAATCTTTTTCTTCGCTTGACCCTTTTATTAACAACACATCGATTCTTTGCTGCTTGAAATGTTGCTTTCCAAGAGAACGCAGGCCGTCTACCGTATTTTCCCCTATCTCGAGCACGCTCCAATGCAAATCGTGAATGGATTTATCCAACACGGTTGTTACGGTTGAATTTGATCGCTGTTTTAAATTTTTTTCCAAAGTCGATTTTTGCTGCAGCAAAAATTCGCAACGACTGAGAACCTGCTCAAAGGTACATGAAAACAGTTTCTCAAGCGATTTAGCGTTTTTCCAGAGAGTGTTTACTTTATCGTAAGCCGCCTCACCAACCACCGCTTCGATTCTCCGTACACCTGCGGCTACGGAAGATTCTTGACAAATTTTTATCAAGCCAAGTTCGCCGGTAGCGTGCAGGTGCGTTCCACCACAAAGTTCTGCCCCACATTCTTCGATGGTAACAACGCGAACCTTATCTCCATATTTTTCGCCAAAAAAGGCCAAACAATCGCTGGGCCGGTCTTCAAAATCCCTTTCCTCAACGGTAACTTTTTGATTTTCGAGGATTTTTTGATTGCATAACCTTTCTACCTCCCGGATCTGCTCATCGCTTATTTTTTCAAAATGCGAAAAGTCAAAACGCAGATAAGAATCGGTCACAAGAGAACCGGCTTGTTTAACATGCGAACCTAGAACCTTCCTTAAAGCCCAATGTAAGAGATGGGTACCCGTATGATGACGTTGAATACGGTTTCGACGTTCGACATCAACCGTCATTTGTACGGTTTCGCCTTTTTTAGGCAATTCTTTTAACTTGTTCAGCACATGAAGCGCTGTTTTTTCGTTTAAAATTGTATTTTGAACTTCATAGCTTTCGTTGCCAATGGACACCCAACCTGTATCCCCAATTTGGCCACCTTTCTCAGCGTAAAATGGCGTTGTTTTTACAATCAGATAGGTTTTATTATCTTTATTAAACACATCTTCAATGACGGTCTTGTAGTTGGCTAACCGCTGCTCATCATAACCCACAAATTCCGTAGCGGTTTGTCCCGAAGCCACCTGGATCTGCTCTTTCTTTTGTGCCGATTTAGCGCGCGAACGCTGTAGTTCCATATGCTGTTCAAATTCTTGGGTATTCACCGTAAGGCCTTTTTCAGCCGCAACCAGTTGCGTTAAATCTACCGGGAAGCCATAGGTGTCATACAGCAAGAAGGCTTTTTCTCCCGAAACTTCTGTGAGGCTTTCTTCAGTCCATTTTTCAAAAATAGCCAATCCACGTTTTAACGTAGCGGCAAAAGCATTTTCTTCCAATATCAAAACCTTTTGAATTACCTCCGATTGCGATTTAAGTTCTTTAAAAAAGAAGCCCATTTTTTCAATAACTACGGCAGCTAAAGAGGAAAAAAAGTGGTTAGGGAGGGAAAGCTTGTGTCCGAATAACAAAGCTCTTCGTAAAATTCTACGAAGAACATAATTGCGGCCTTCATTGCCCGGTAAAATGCCGTCAGCAATTGCAAAAGTTAGTGTACGCAGGTGGTCGGCAATAATACGAAAGGCACAGTCTTTCAACATTTCATTCGAAACTTTCATGCGCGACATTGGAACTCGGCCTTGATAAACGTGTCCTGGCACAGGTCGAGCGCATCCTCGGCGTGGCCGGT
>CAZDSI010000049.1:5072-6748 GCA_964508215.1 uncultured Opitutales bacterium | reverse complement strand
TACATTGAGGGCTTCCCTGGTTTACCAAACGACCGTTAGTATCACCTTTGGGCGTCAAATCCATGTGAATTTCCGTACAAGGTCCACAAGGCCCGGTGTCACCCATCATCCAAAAATTATCCTTCTTATTGCCAGCTAAAATATGTATATCTGGATTTAATCCTTCGCCCTCAAAAATACTCTTCCAGATTTGATAAGCCTCGTGGTCAAACTCTGCAGGGTCATTTGCTTCCGGTTTATAAACAGTTGCATAAAGCCTTTCTTTCGGAAATTTCCAAACTTTTGTAAGCAGCTCCCAAGCCCACTCAATTGATTCTTTCTTAAAATAATCGCCAAAGGACCAGTTGCCTAACATCTCAAAAAAAGTGTGATGATAGGTATCAAAACCTACATCTTCAAGGTCGTTATGCTTTCCACCAGCGCGTATACACTTCTGCGTATTCGCGACTCGCTTAGATTGCGGGGTACGCTGCCCTAAAAAATAAGGCACAAAAGGATTCATGCCGGCGTTTGTAAACAACAAATTTGGAGCCTCGGGAAGCAATGAACAAGAATCCACAATCCTGTGGCCTTTTAAGCGAAAGAAATCGAGAAATGATTGGCGTATTTCCTTTGAATCCATAAATGTAAAAATGATTGAAGACTTAAAACGTGCAAATTTTTTATCATAAAAAATTTTATTGTCGAGAAACAAGATTTATCCTAGGAATATTGGATGCCAAGATATGAAGTGGCAAATTGGTACTTGGATATGGGAATATTTTTCCCACGAGGTAGTGGTTGCGTGGCCTAATACGTTATTCCACTTTTTAAAAAATCACCTTATCAGAAAGAAAAAAGAATTATCATGCAAGCCTGGTTGGATAACCTTATGAATGTTGATATTATCATTGTTGCTCTTTACTTAATCCTAACGCTCATTTTCGGAATTAAAGCGGGATTTCGTATAAAAAATCCCCGCGACTATGCACTTTCTAGTGAACACTACACAACATTTGTTTTGGTTACCACAATCTTCGCAACCATCATCGGAAGTGGCTTTACCGTTGGAGTTATTGAGCAGGTTTATCGCGGCGGAATTACCCCTCTACTTGCATTTATGGGGTATATTATTGGTACAATTTCGATCGCTCTTTTTATCGCTCCGTACGTCGAGAATTGGCGTGGGAAAATATCCTGTGGTGAAATTATCGGTTCGGCATACGGAACAGCTGGACAAGTTGTCACCGGATTAGCCGGATTTCTTTTCTCGATTGGTGTTGTTGCCGGTCAAACCTGTGCAATTGGTTACCTTACAAGTGTATTGCTGGGCGTTTCCTATACCTCCGGAGTCATTGCCGGTGCTGGCATCGTTGTTCTTTATTGCACATTTGGCGGGATTCGAGCCGTTACCGTTACTGACATCTTACAGTTCATTGTTCTCATTATTTCCATTCCATTGGTTTGCAACTGCGCCTTACACGAATTAAGAGGATTTAAAGCTATTGCCGACAACATTCCTCAAACCCACCTACAGCTTTTCCATGATACAAAAACGATTAAACAATATTTACCCCTGTTTTTAGTTTACTGCATCCCCGGCATATGGCCGCCAATTATTCAACGACTCTTGATGGCACGTGATGCTAAGCAGGCACGCAACTCCTACTTAATATCGGGAGCTTTGTATATCCCAT
>CAZDSI010000049.1:4325-5041 GCA_964508215.1 uncultured Opitutales bacterium | reverse complement strand
AGTATTGATTAAAGTTCAAAATGCAAATGAAGTCTTCCCTTTGCTTCTACAAAGAGTTTTACCCGAAGGTATAAAGGGCCTTGTAATCGCCGGCATATTAGCCGTTATTATGTCAACGGCCGATTCCCATTTAAACGCTGGTGCGGTCTGTTGCGTACGAGATTTCATTAAGCCTCTTGTTAATATAAACCCACAAACGGAACTTCTTTTATTAAGAATTGTCAGCTTATTTATTGGGTTATTTGGAATTATCATTTCGCTTTATTTTAAAAGCATCATTGGTATTGTCTTAGGGACATATAATTTTTGGGCTATCGTTATGGTACCCTTAATTGGTACATTTGTGGGCTATCGAACAAGTCAAGAACGTTTTTGGTTAAGTATCGGTAGTGGGTGTACGGCCTATCTAATATTTCAGTTTTATTTAACTTCACGTTGGGGGATATCCCCATTATTACCGGCGTTGATCGCAAGTACTTTGACTTTTTTCCAATGGCGGCGTTTATTTTCTAATTGGATTTGGCGCTTGGAATGTTGGCGTGCGAGACAAAGTTTTAATCGCTTCACACAAAAGGAAACCGATTCCTTTAAATCTGTTGTTGTCAGTTTACTTCCGTCATTACACAATTTAAAACGATACTCGGCTAAAAAAGTAATTTTATACGGTGAACACGGATTTTTATTTGGGCTGTTCTCGCTTATTAATTTTATTTTGC
>CAZDSI010000049.1:241-4309 GCA_964508215.1 uncultured Opitutales bacterium | reverse complement strand
GTCACCTTTATTTAACCACTATCGTATTGCGTTAAGCTTTAGAATCCTAGCCGGAGTATTATGCCTTCTATTGATGCTAAGGGAATCTTGGAGCGAAAAAATGAAACCCTACTGGCCATTGTTTTGGCATTTTACACTACTGTTTTGTTTGCCGTTTCTCGCCACATACATGCTTCTCGATGGAGGAGGAACCTTATATTGGTTTTTAAATATGGTTCTGGCGGCTTTAATGTTGGTTGTCCTGGTTGATTGGCAAACATTTACGATCCTGTTTTCGGTTGGTTGCCTATGTGGATTTGCTGTTCAACGAATGGTTTCTTACATTGATCCCGTATTTGTTCCCTGGGATATTTCTCCCGAACACCTATATGCGTTTATCTACATGTTTGTATTTTCAGTTCTGGTCGGGCTTATTTTTAGTCGACGCAACGCTTCGCAAATAAAGGATCGTATACAAGTTTTAAGAACCTTTGCCGGCACCATTGCGCTGGAAGTTGCAAAACCATTAGCACGTTTACGCTTCATGAACAACTGTCTTCGCGAAGAAGTCGGTGAAGTTTTACAGTCCATCCGTAAAGCTTTCCTAACTAGCGGGAAGCCAATGCCCGAAGAAAAAGTAAAACCAATAAATGATTATTTTGAACATTTTCTAGATCGCCAAAATAAGATATTTAACGAAACACAAATGTTCTTAAACAGTCGACTTCAAACTTTGCAAGGCTTACCAGAGGTATTGAATTTAAAAATCCTTTCGATTTATGACATGATTCGCTTAAGTCTTGAAAACTATGCTTTTGACGAAGAAGAAAAAAAGGTGAAAATCGAAACGCACCTATTGCCTGGATTTGTTTTCAAAGGTGACGAGGTGCTATTTACTCATTTGATACACAATCTGTTGCGTAACGCTTTAGCATCGATACGAAAAGCTAAAAAAGGTACTATTGAGATCCGTGCCGAAATACTCGACACACATTATCTCTTGCGCTTTAAAGACACCGGCAAAGGAATTGACCCAGAGGTATTGCCTTTGGTTTTTGAGCCTTTCATCAACGACAAACGGTTAATCACAGGCATCAGTTTATCCTTTTGTCGCGAGGTTATGGAGGCTTTTGGTGGCAGCATTCACGTCAACTCAAGCTACCAAAAATTTACCGAGTTTTTCTTACTTTTTCCAAAACATTTGTAAGAAGGGTTTTGGCAAAAATCCTTGAAAAGCCACGTATAAAATCGTGGCTTTTTTTATTTTGGTTAAACATTACAAAAGAATCGAAGCTCGGGGTTAGCAGTACCCAGTAGTTTTTAAATTAGATCGGTAATTTTAACTATATCTCTGTCGATATATCGCCATTGCCAGTTTTCAGAAACATCGCAGAAGAAAAAGGAATTTATCGACAGAGTTTCAAGTTTAAATTTTTTCGATTTTATTATGGTTTTCGCCAAAAACCTGTAATCTGCGCTTTAATTCGAACGGCTGACGGACGTGCTTAAAGCATTGTTTTTCGTTAATACGAATATCCCCATAATCCAGAATACGCCCAACAACACTTTGCTCGATGGTTATACTTTCCAGTTTTGAGCAATCAAACTCGAAGGTTTTACGATGAAAAAAACCTTTCCTATAGATAAGTTTATTGGAGGTTAAGTAAATTTCTGCCGATATGAAATGTAAAAGATCAATTACAAATTTAAAACAAAGTAACCCGGCCATAATCTTTGTATGCCATAAAAGATACCCAATTAGAAACACTAAACTTGCCCCATTAAAAAAATGGATGACATGTAAGCCAGTTTTATAATTTTGTTCCAATTTCATAATTTTAAGATTACCGATCTCTATAAAGGGTCAAGTACGAAGTATAACCGCCCTTTGCCACTAGATTACAACAGGTTTATTCAAGAGATGCACTCTTATGAAGCTATTCAAAACCCGGATCTTTGGAGCTTTTATACGTTCCTTCAAAACAGAATCTCTCGTCCTTTCATTAAGGATTGGGCACACTCGAAACTTCAGTTGAAAATACTTCCTTTCGAGCATCGATAGCCCACTTATAGACTGATTCGTATAAACTGGCTGATCGAGACCAACCAAAGTCTTTTTGCATTGCGTTAAGCTGCAATTGCCGATAATGATCGGGACGATCATAATAGGTAGCACAGGCCCATCCGAGAGTATTATAAATCGCTTTGCTTGTAAAATCTTGAAAAACAAACCCCGTACCTTGAATCGTATCTTCGTTATAATTTTCCACCGTATCAGCCAATCCCCCCGTTTTACGAACAATCGGCAAAGTACCATAACGCATGGAATACATCTGATTTAAGCCACAAGGCTCAAACCGGCTTGGCATAATAAAGAAGTCACACCCGGCTTCAATCCAATGTGCCAATTGGTTATTATACCCAATACATAATGCCAATTGGTTTGGATATAATCTTTGCAAGTTTCGAAATCCTTCTTCCATGCCCCATTCTCCGGTACCTAAGACAACCACCTGAGCTTTCATGTTATCTAAAAAGTTGGGCAAGAGACTGATCAACACATCTAACCCTTTTTGAGCATAAAACCGGCTAACCACCCCGAACAACGGTATGTCTCCTAAAACCGGTAATCCGAAATGGTTTTGTACCGTCTCTTTACAAACGCGTTTCCCATCCAATGTACGAACGCTAAAGTTGCACGGCAAATACGGATCTGTTTCGGGATTCCATTCTTTATCATCGATACCGTTCAGGATTCCAATTAAGTCAGCTGCTTTAAACTTCAATACATGATGGAGACCACAACCAAATTCGGGAGTTTGAATTTCACGAGCATAGGTCGGGCTTACGGTGGTGATTTTCGTGGAGTGATAAAGGGCACCCTTCATAAAATTTACACTCCCCATAGATTCCAAACTATCGGCACGAAATTCCGAAAATGGAATACCGGCAAAACCCAATACATTTTTGTCAAATACTCCATGATGCTCCAAATTATGCACGGTAAACACGGTAGCCGTTTTTCCCAAAGGTTTACCGTACTCAACGGTATTGAGATAAACCGGAAGCAATCCTGTCGTCCAATCGTGTCCATGTATAACGTCGGGAATCCAATTCAAATTGTAACACAAGTCCAAACTTGCACGACTTAAGAAGGTAAAACGTTCCGAATTATCAAAATGAGCTCCCCAAGGTCCGGCATAAACTTCGTAGCGTTCGAAATATTGATTATATTCAATAAAATAAACAACAGGGTATCCTTCATCGATCATTTCCCAAACACGACAAATTCGAGTATGCCCACCCAGTCTAACTTCGACATTTTCAAAAACTTTCCAGTGGCTCTGAGGCTTAATATTTCCGTATAAAGGAATGCAAATTCGAACGTCATGACCAGCTTCAATCAGTGCCTTTGGCAGGGCTTGTAAAACATCGCCTAAGCCCCCAACCTTAGCAAATGGAGCCATTTCAGGTGTTACCATTAAAATTTTCATTGGACGCATAACATAGGAAATTTCCTAACCTTACCGGGCAAAAGAGTTAGGCATTTTATACAAGACTTACAGCCCTTTTTGGATTTAAAATATATAACCAAAAAACGGCAAAACTAAATCAAAGGTTTATTGAAACAAAAGTGGTTTTACACTTAAAATGCGTTATTTATCCATAGCCTAACCCTCCAGTACCATATTGATGACGCCGAACCAGCATTCGCGGTGGCAGATGCCGCAGCCCTTGCACTTGTCCTTGTCCACATCGAAAAATCCGTCGTCCTGGCGGTACACGGCGCCGTCGGGACAGTAGATATAGCAGACGCCGCATCTGATGCACCGGTCCTTGTCCCACTGGGGAAGTCCCTTGACGCGAGCGAGCACTCGATCATCTTTTGTGAAAACTTGGTTGTCGCTTCCAAAACCGTTCTCCTTTCCTCTCGGATTTATGTAAAAGCCCGGAAACCGTCAAACTTCCTGAGGCGCTTTCATGGGGCATACCTTGACGCAGGTCTTGCACTCAAGGCACAGCTTGTTATCAATAAAGGCGCGGTCTTTGACAAAACGGATGGCAGTTCTGGGGCACAGGTCAACACAG
>CAZDSI010000049.1:0-213 GCA_964508215.1 uncultured Opitutales bacterium | reverse complement strand
TCAATTCGTATCATGATAAAGCCTCCTGTAAAAAAAGTCCTCGTGTGTCTGTGTTAGCATCCGGATATGGTAAAGCACTGAGTTATAAAGGATTTCTGCAACCTGAAAAGCCCGATGCTTTCTGCGCAAAAAACATTTGGTGTCTAATTTTTTGCGGACTTCCGTTTATACCCGTTTTCATCGCCGTCTGTCAAGTTTTTTAAGGTTGTGGAT
>CAZDSI010000048.1:2225-7081 GCA_964508215.1 uncultured Opitutales bacterium | reverse complement strand
CACGTGTGTACTTTATTGTTTTTTAGGGTTTTACCTTAAGTCAAAGCTTATATGGATATTTTCGCTGGGTACAGTGGGTGTATGGTTTGGTACAAAGACCGGTTACTTATCAGGTTGGGGATGTTATTATTTTGGTATGAATTAT
Source organism: uncultured Opitutales bacterium (assembly GCA_964508215.1). GTDB lineage: Bacteria > Verrucomicrobiota > Verrucomicrobiia > Opitutales > UBA9783 > CAZDSI01. The sequence continues at coordinate 6,936 of CAZDSI010000048.1, read as the reverse complement.
CCGCTGCGCTTTGTGTTGCTCGGTCTGTTTCTCGTTGCAATAGCATATCCTTTAGAAAAGCTGCCCAAATTTCAATTTTTAGCCCGTTCGACTTTGGTAATGGGATTATTGTATGGGTTTATGGCCCTCTGGCTTCTCTCTATTTTTGGTAACATCGGTAGTACAGACGTGTGGCTTAAAACTAAGCAAATAGAGCTTTTTCACTGGTCTTTGTTTTTTGGATTTGCTGCGTGCGCATCCATATTCCATGGATTGCGCTTCAATGATACCATAACCAAAGGTTTTGGTATTACCTTTCTCTTTATCAATATCTATACACGATTTTTTGAATTTTTCTGGGGTTCGACACCAAAGTTCATCTTTTTTTCGCTCCTTGGACTATCTTTTTGGACCTTGGGTGTGTACGCGGAAAAAATTTATACTTTTGGTCAAAAACCTAAATCGTAAAGGGAAGTCCTCTTTCGTGTAAAACAACAAGGTTAGGTTTTAATATTTTAACATTTGTTTTTATTGCAACTTTTAAAACGCCAAGACTAGTGACGTTATCGTAAATTAATTGCGCCGCCGACCGATAAACCCTGGATTTGAGGGGCATTCGGGAGTTTTTTTGACTAACCAATCCCTTGTGAATTTCAAGGAGCTTAGTTTCGCGGTTGTTCTCATGGGTGCCCCATTGGCTTTGTTTTTTGCCAGCGGTTTAAAAAAAGCGCAATCAGGCACTCTACGGCACATACATTTCTCACTACCGCTGCTACCTTCCGGTCCTGACGGGGTTCGCGGAAATCGTATTGCATAGAACCCGATTGCAATTTTTATTCTTATCTTAGCTATCCGATTGTCAAGGAATAGTTCAAAAAGTTACAAATGTTTTGATATCCGCAACTTTGTTTGTCCTTCTAGATTTTGAGAACAGCCATTCGTGAAAGGTCATCGGATAGAGAGTAAATTTTTTTAAGTCGCTTGTAAAACTTTTTGAAGTTCGGATCGTATGCTTTGGGTGAAAAGAGAAGTGGGAAGGAAAATTTATTTTTCTTCGGAATCAAGGATTACATTTTTAACATCAAATGGCGGTGTGCAGGCAATAAATACATCGGCAAAATCAGCATAAATGGTATGGCTTTTGTTGGGTTCAACGATAAAAACGTCACCTTTCTCAAGAATAATTTTACTATTTTTAAATTCTATAGTCAGTGTCCCCTCTAAAATAAAAAATAGTTCATAAAATTCTTTATTTTGTTTCCACGGGTAACTTCCGTTGCGAAAATGTGCTACGGCTCCATCAATCGGATAGGGGTTATTATCGGGACAATATTCATCGATAAACAATCCATTGTTTAGTTTTTTAGTTAAAACTTTTTCTCTGGAAAATTTCATATTACCTATCGAGATAGCTGCAAACGGTATAATTTATTAACATCTTAGGGTGTAAATTTACTTTGCGTTAATCAACAAACTTCGAAGAGATTTTCAATTAGCCCAGGTATGTATAGCTAATTGACCTTATAAGAAGTGACGAGTAGGTTAAGCCTTGAGACCAGAGAATCTACTTGTGTGATATGTTGACTTGTCTGGCTAGATTCAAAAGAAGATGCTTCTGCAAACCGCCAAAAAGAGGTAATGACGCCGAGCATCTGTTTCGATAGGTGCGCGACTTGGTTAATGTTTTTATTTAAAGTTTGCGTCGACATGCGTACGTTGTCGACCGTTTTAGAAACTTCGCTAACTGCTACAGATTGTTGTTCAGAAGCCGATGCGATGTTTGACGCGAGAGAATTTAAAAACTTAATAAGCTCGGCAACTTTCTTACTGGCCTTCAATGATGCCGCTAGGTTATCGTTTATAATTTCGACGTGTTGCTCGATTTGTGTGCTGGCGGTAGTTGTTTGTTGTGCTAACCGCTTTACTTCACTGGCTACAACCGAAAATCCTTTCCCGGCTTCACCGGCGCTGGCTGCTTCTATGGAGGTAGAAGGTTGGTTTGTTCGGCTAGGGTTCGAATGATTTCTATGATGCGGTTGATCTCCAAAGCCGATTTTTCGAGTGTGGACATAAGCTTCCCTTCCACATTGATTTCATTTTGTGCATTTGAGGAAAATGAGGCCTCTTCTGCGCAATTTTTAGCGATTTCTTGTATGGTGGCCGACATTTCAGTTGTGGAGGAAGCAATCGTATTTGTGGCTGTTGTAATTTGTTCAGACATGCTGACAATTTCTTGAATATTTGAAGAAAGTATACCGGCTGTCTTTTCGATTTCCTTGGATTGTTTTGCGACATTTTTTGAATTTTCGACCTGGTCGACAGCCTTTTTTTGTACATTTTGCGTAGTATTTAGAATCTGTTGAACATTAGCCTTTAAGGAAGAAATAATAGTACTCATCTTTGCAACAAACTGATCGATTGTTTGTGCAAGAGAGGACATTTCATCATTTCCGCCAATAAAGACTCGAGAGGTCAAATCTCACGATACTACCTTGTTAAAGCATTGGTGTATAGCCTCTATTGGTTTGACAACCGCTCGATAGGTGAGGTAGCCAAGCCCGCCGATGAGGCACAAGGAAATTGCAGTTATTAGGCCAATGGTAATTTTGAAAAGCGCAAGTACGTTTTGAATAGAGAATAATTGATTTTGCAGATGCTTGAATAGGCAGTCTGAAAGGGGTGCTAGATAATTTTGGTATACTTTTTTTTCGTTCGGAATAACCTTATTTGTGACATAGGTTCCCGCTTCAGGATGTTGGAATTGTAAACAGAGCGAGAAGATTTGAGCACTATCTTGCGTAATTTGTTGTAATACCGTATCTACGTTGTCCGTTTCGAAGGTACTCAAATCAATAAGCCCATTTATGGCCTTTTGCATTTCCTTTCGATTCCGCTGAAATAAGGTATCTTTAGCTTTGTAGTCTTGCTGGGTCTTCTTGAGTGATTCGACATCAAAATCCGAAGGTGCAAGTGTAACATAGGTTATAGTTTGCTTAAAAGCTGTTTTCATTTGTTCCAAGTGTTACATGGTTGGAATTAAGCGGTTATTGACTTCTCGAGTTAAGGCCGAAAATTCCCACGTGAAACCTATAAAGCAAAGGCTTAGAAAACAAATAATGATGGTGGCAAAAGACACCATTCCAATAAGTCGTGTCGAAATTTTCATGGGTTTTATTATTTGTCCCTAGCCTTTGCTTTGATTTAATGCTCGATTAAAAACACTTTTGAGAAGCCTCAATAAATTTTGCCTGTTCACTGTTTGGAGTGCCTTTTGTGACCAAATATAGGTGTTGCTCGACTTGAAAATCGATTGCAATTTTTTTAATGTTTGCGTCTTTTATGGCCGCCCCCGATACTATGCCAATAGCTCCGGGAATTTGAGAAACAATGGGAGCTATAGAGTTAGCTGATGGGAATGTGCGGGCGTTTGGGGAAATTTTACGTTTGTTAAGCAATACTTCTTCCGTGGTCGTGCGCAAACCACCTTCTTGTTCGGTTACGATTACAATCGGAAGATTGGGACCTCCCACAAGAGACCAGTTGGTCGTTTCGCCCAATAAAATCTTTACGAGTTCTTCACGTGTTAACTTTGTAGTAGTGTTTTTAGAGTTAATAATAAAGCGTACCTGTAAAGTCCCGATAAGGGCTGTTTTATAATCTTCCAATCTTAAAGTGGTGCCGGGAAGCTTGGGTTGCACACTTTTAATAATGCTTTCAATATCGCTTGATAGCATGGCCATATCTGCTTGTCCTTTGACAAGATCTAAGAAACCGTTTCCACTACCGTTAGGGATTAATTCCAGTTTTGCTTGTGTTTGTTCTTCAATTGTCGCTCGTTTTTCTTTATAGAGCGCATTAAATAGTGTACTCGACCAATGTACGCGTAGGTCTCCGTGAGTAATAAGCGGACGGCCAAATAGGCTTAATACAATAAGATGAATAATCGCACTTCATATCGGATTTGCATTCATAGGTGGGTTAAGTATGAATAAAATGAAAAGCCGCTTCAAGCATAAAGGCCTTGATAACAATGATATTTCCGAGGGTTAAAAACTTTTTGTTTTCTATAAAAACAAGGTAAGATTCCACGACTAGTTAGTGTTTTCTTGTCTTTCTTAAAAATCGCATGAACAAACTAAAATACATACTATTTTTTTCAGCTTCAGTATTATAGTTTTCTTTTATAAGCGGCTAGATGTCGCACAAAGCTTGCCTTGATATCCTAAGTCTTAGCACCGCTATAATTATCTAAAAGAATTAACGGATTTAGCTTCTTTAGCCTCAAATGGTTCGGAAAGCCTATTTTAATAGAGAATTGCAATCGAATCGGCATATTTTGTGCGGAAGAAGATATAGGTGTTATATCTTTAACACGTCGCAGAGGACTGTAAAAAGAGCGTCGGCGACGACCAAAGCGGCAATAGCATAAACAACCGCCTTAGTAGTTTCTTTTCCAACCGATGCGGCATCGGTCCCACAACGAAAGCCGCGCCAGCAGCCCGTGATTGCAATAATAGCTCCGAAAACAAAGCTTTTAACAATGCCGATGTAGAAATGTGTTGGTGTTATGGCTTGCTGAACTTCGTATAAGTATTCGGTAAAAGAAATATTTAACCTTAGCGTTGCCACGACACTTCCTCCTAAAATTCCGGTAAAGTCGGCGAAAATGGTAAGCAATGGGGTCATTAAGATGAGGGCCCATACGCGTGGTAATACAAGGAAATCAACGGTG
>CAZDSI010000048.1:1358-2213 GCA_964508215.1 uncultured Opitutales bacterium | reverse complement strand
TTAAAAGCATTCAACGCATCAATTTCTTCATTAACCTTCATCGTTCCAATAGCGGCGGCAAAAGCGGCTCCGCTACGACCGGCTAAAACAATTGCGGTTACCATAACCCCCATTTCACGGACCGTTGAAATGGCGACCAGATCGGCGACAAAAATATTTGCGCCTACTTTTTCTAATTGTAAGGCCCCGACAAAGGCGATGATGAGCCCAACGAGAAAATTTAATAAACTGACAATGATCAAACCTTCGGCACCGGTGTTTTGCAAGAAATATAAAAACTCGGTAGAGCGTAAATGTGAATTTCTGCGGCCAATGTAAAAGCTACGTCCGATGCAATCGAAAATTAATTTAAAAATATCAAGGAAATTTTTAACGCTTTCCGTATATATCTGTGATATTTTTTGAAGGTAGTTTGTTTTAGCGTTAAGTTTTTTTGCCGGCTGCGCTGTTTTTAAAGACTCTAGTAGTTTTTGTATGACCGTTGGTAAGCCGCTTTTATCGCATTCAATATTGTGTTGCTCGCCAAATTTCAAAATTTCCCGTAAGAATGCCAAGAAATTTAACGAGCGAATAAAGGGTGCACTTTCTTCCAGCTGAAAATAAATTTTTTTTGCCGTTGATAAATCTTTTAAAATAGAGCCTAAAAAGGCTTCTGTAAGGTGCTGGTCGCTAAGATCCAAAAATTTGACCGTAAAAATTTTATTTTCGGATGTTATAATATTAACAGGTGGTGTGGCCATAGTCAGGTGTTGGTTGTGGTACAATAGAATTCTTGCCACACCTCAAGCTGTATTTCTTCGGCACGGTGGGTAAGGGTTAGCTTTTTCTCGGATAAAAATTGCGATAACTCAGAAT
>CAZDSI010000048.1:0-1347 GCA_964508215.1 uncultured Opitutales bacterium | reverse complement strand
CAAGTTTTTGGTTTTCTCGGCAAAGTCGTCCTAGCTGTTGGCGTCGCCTTGTAAAAAGATGCCGTAAAAAACCTCTAAAACTTTCTGAAAAGCAGAGCGGTTGAGTCTTTTTTTCAAAGTGCATAAGCCAAGAATCCACCTTGGGCTGTGGGTAGAAGGATTTTTTTGGGACAACAGTTTTAGAGGCAAGCATGTAGCTTGATTGAAGAAAAATGGCAATTGGTGAAAATTTTTTAGTGTGTGATGGCGCAATCCATCGCTCTCCTCCTTCCTTTTGTACCATAAGAACCATCGTGTCCGGCAATGTTTCTAGAGCAAGAATTTGTTCAAGCCAAACACTTGCGATGGAATAGGGTAAATTCGCAACAACTTTAAAATTTTTTACGTTTTTGGGTAGTTGAGCTACCGGGCTTTTTACCGCATCTCCAAGCATTAGATTCAGTTGTGTAACATTTGAGAATTGTTCGGTCAAAAAATGAAACAAACGAGGATCTTTTTCAACGGCGTAAACCTTTGCGTTTTGTTTTAAAAGTGCGTCGGTCAAGATACCGAGCCCAGGTCCAATTTCAACAACGCTTTCATCGGTTTGTAAATTGGCCCAATGGATACTTTGTTGAACAATATTGGGGTCGACCAAAAAATTTTGTCCCAGCGTTTTTTGAGGAATTTTCTCTATCTTTTTTAGCCATTCACGGGTTTGAATAAGAGAAAATGCCATATTTTTAAACTTAGAAAATTTTTTAGATTAATCAATGGCTTCTCGGCATTATTTTTGTTAACCAGATAGCTATGACGTTTTGTTCACTATTACTTTCCGATTTAAATTTTTTTATACTTGGTGCGATTATTGGTAGTTTTTTAAATGTTTGTATTTATCGTTTGCCGATTGAAAAATCGGTGGTTTCGCCACGTTCTTTTTGTCCTCATTGCGAAGCACCAATTCCGTGGTATCTAAATATACCGTTGTTATCTTGGATTATATTGAGAGGGCGTACGGCCTGTTGTAAAAATAGAATTTCGCTGCGTTATCCCCTTGTTGAATTTTTAACAGGAATACTTTATCTGGCTTTGTGGAAAGTTTGGCATGCGCCTATTGTCTTGGCTTACATTTTGTTGGTAAGCCTCCTTATTGTTGGCACTTTTATCGATTTTAAGCACTTTATTATTCCCGACAGTATTACGATTGGTGGGATGATTATTGGTATTGGGTTTTCATGGATTTTTCCTGAATTGCAAGGGGAAAGTAACCCCTTTTGGTCTGTAATTAAATCGGTCCAAAACGCATGTTTCGGCACGGGCTTTTTGTTGTGGATTGCTATTATAGCCGAAAATATTCTAAAGAAAGAA
>CAZDSI010000047.1:3526-7434 GCA_964508215.1 uncultured Opitutales bacterium | reverse complement strand
CTATAATCTTCCATATAAACACGGAAGCAGCTGTTGTTGGCGATAGGTGTGGAAAACCGCTTGATATTAGAGGGTTCATCTTTAAGCAATCCACTTTTGGCATAAAAGGCGTAGATTTTGCTTCCAGTCCACTCGGCAGATTGTAAGCCAAAATGTTGTTTCTTCAGCAATCGAACTTCTTCAATGAGCAGTTTATCGGCCAAATCAGAACGGTTTAACCCAGCTGCGATATGGGCTCCTGCATTATCCTGTGCACCATAGGTGTCGAGGCGCTTGTACCAAGCCGTTTCGCCAAAAATAATACGATTGGGATAGTACCCGTTTGTTCCGGCAACGGCCAAGAGTGTATTACGGATATCCGTATCGGGATTGCTTTCAGCGGTCCAGGTTTTATTCGTTTCGCTATCGTACAGGTCTATAGCGACCAATGCACGACGAAGCTCGTTACGATACAAGCGTTTCATCAAAAGATGCACATAGCGTTCGGCCCAGTTCTCTTCCAATGTTTTATCGTGGTCGACACGTACCGTTAACCCCTTATTAAAGGTCTTAGCTTGTACGGTTTTTCCTACAAATTCAATACGCTTGAAATCGCTTCCAATAGCTCGAATATCGTCTTGTTCCGAATAAAATACAGAGTCGGTATCGGTTTGTTTGTACTCAAATCGGCGTGAGACGGGTACCGATGGAGCAACAAACTCAAGAAGAGATTCAACACTGTCGGGATCTTTCCAGCCGGTCGCGAAGGCGGTTAGTGTATCGGAATAATAGGTTTGGTTAAACCGTTCTTCGGTTGCGTTGGCAATGGTTTTAGATTCAGAATTTTGCATGGGAATTTATTATTTAACTTCAACTTGATAGGGAACGGTTGTGGCAACTTCGACAAGTTCACCTGATTGTGCATTGGTGAGGCTCAGCCCGATAACCCAGTAGCTGCCGGGTGTTTTGGTAAAGGGCTTAATTTTACCTTCCTCGGCACAAACCAGTAAATTGCCCGATGTGATATTCTGAGCGGCTTGGAGTCGTACCGTTTGATTTGAAATCCCTAAAAGTATAACGGTGGTCGGTTCTCCAGCGGCATCGGATTCTTGTAGGGTACATCCAAAGGGAATATCGGTTATTCCGCAGGATTTTACGGAGTCCGAATTCTTCCCAAAGCTTACCAAACGGCGCGCGCTTAAAGGAGCATCGGTATATTTGGTCAATGTCCCTTTGTGAGCTCCCGTCGCCTGTGCGTTCGAGAATATGATTTCGTCGGGATCGGAAGACCGAAATGTCTTTTCAATCCAGTTTTTGAGTTTATTCCAAAGATTTGAAAAAATCTTTGGCGTGTGTGTATTTTTAGTTTTTGTGTTCATCATAGGAAAATTATTCGAGCAAAAAAGGGTGGCTTTGTTTTACGCTATACCAGGCATCGTGATAGCTTTCCCCCCAATTACGCATGCGTTCGTGAACTAGACCTACAAAGTGGTGAAGAGAGGTTTTTTGAGAGCGCGATTGACCTAATGTTTTTGTTTGCGAGCAACCTTTAAGAGTAACATGGGATACGGAGTTACACCATTTTTCCGGTGCTTCGGTCAAAGCCAGAGGTTCAACCTTTAAATTCGGAACATTGGTAAGGCCAATTGAAATCAATCGTACCGGCTCGTAATGGTCATGATCAATTTTTCGCATACTCCAACGCGGGGAAAGGTAGCGATATAATCCACGTGCAACCAATTTTCTTCCCGTTGGTAGGCACTTAAGTTTGATCCATACACCTTCATCACTTGCTTTTAAATGGGTAACCCAGCCGTAAATGGTACGATCGCTGTGACCCGGTTGGCCAAAAAACTCGGGATCATCGGGATGTCCAACGTACAATGGTATACGTTTCCAACCGAAGCGGTGCATAAGTGTTCGAAAATGTTTCATTAAGATACGTCCCGTCGAAAAGGTTACATGCTGTATTCCCTTTGGATGGGCATGATCTCCGTACGTGACCAACTGAATCCAGTTGTCGAGTTTTTGCACTTGTGTGTGAAAAAATGCAGAGCAAGGTGTTATCATGGTGTGTTCGTTTTAAGGATTTTGTGTGTTTGGAAGGTGATCGTCGGTGGACTGTGGTGCGCTTAACCCAAAGTGTTCACGAAGGTCATTGAGGCTTAACGGGACACCCATGGTCCAGAGGGTTCGAAAAATTTCGAGGTCGTTTTTTAAGTTCTTGTTGGAGGAAGGCCTTAAATGGAAATAAGCCTTTGGAGATGTCGTACCAAATAAATATTTTAGCACAAACTTGTCTACTTGCTCGTGTAATGTATCCGAGATCATTTGGGCATCGTCTTCTTCCAGCAGATATTTTTCTTCCGATTGTAAAGAAATTCCCAATCCATCGTTTTGGCTTAGGGTTGAAAGATCGGCACCCCGCCAAAGTGCGGCCATTGCACTGTCCATACGTTCAACAAGTTTAGGATAGGGGAGTTCTCCGCGCCCGCCGAGATCGATGGCTTCAATATCGGTACCGCGTGACATCAAGGCATGAAATTCAGCACCAAAATTTTGTACCGCTTGACGGGCGATTTCCCATTCCTCGCTGCCGGGACGAGCGTTTGTTGTGCCTTTTACTCCGGGCATACCGTTACGCTCGCAATAAACAAGCCAGTCGCGTAGCGGTAAATGCTTAAAGAGATAAGCAATGGAGCAAGATTCCATCAAACCATCACCACTGGTTACCAGCCAACTACCATATTCTACACGAATGGGACTAGTCTGCTCTTCTTGGGGAATAAAGTGTAATTGACCGTTCTTATTTTCAAAAAACCATAAGGGTACGAAACGAAATTCGGCCGTTAATAGTTTATGCGAAAGCGATCCCGACAACCCGCCTATATCGCTTTCAACGGGTCGAAAGATAACCTCATGGATAGCATATTTTTTTCCTACCGCATCCATCATCTGTTTGACCAGAAGACTAAAACCACCTTTTTCGTGTTCGTTGTAAGCGTTAACTGTGGTAAGATTATTGTAAAAGAATTCAAGTGCGATTTTTTCGCTCTGGGCTTCGGGAGAATTATCGAGGGTCAAAATTTCCCATTTTAGGCGCTAGATGGATTTTTTTCGTTTCGAGATAACGCCTTGAAGAAGATCATCGCGATGTTCGATGGCCTCCCAAACAAGAGCGGCGGTCCTTAAATGCCCAGCGTGAAAAGCGTCGAGCATGCGAGATAGATTTTCTGGAGTAAGTGACCGAATCGGATTCCACGTGGATCGTGTACTTTGGATTCGGCTGTAAGGTGGCTTTGTTTTCATAAACTTTTTCGGCGTATAGGGGTTAGAAGTTCAGCTGCAAAACTTTCGGGGTTACACTGCGTAGCGGCGTAAACGGCAAGCGCTAGTGCCCAAAAACGGTCGGCATGACCATTTGAGCTATGTTCGGCATCAAATCGACAGTGGGTTCCGCTGCCGACGATTTGTTGTACGCTACGCAGATCATCCACAAGCTTTGGGTCGTTTGGGATACGTAATTTCCTTCGCTCAATTACGGACTTAAGGCCATAGGCAAGCGTCTCCTTGAGTGCGGCGGTAAAGGTTACACCTTCAACGCGAAAGGAACGTTTCTGGGCACGTTCGACAAACTGACGTCCAATTCCCGTTTGGTCGATACAAGCGTGACGTAGCGAAGGTATTCCCAGTAGGCTATCCAATAGCTGCTCCTGTTCATCAAAGGATGCTCGCTGTAAGGTTTCGAGCCGACGGGTATAGAAAACGTCTTCAATTTTTTCAACGAGATAAAAGACGCTGAGATCGTTGTCTCGTGCCAAGTCGACTCCTAGAAAAGCCTCCCCATTGCCGGTTTTATCCCAACCTGATGTCGTGTTATAGAAACAACCGGCAATGGACTCGTAGGACAAAAAGGTTCGATTTTCATC
>CAZDSI010000047.1:0-3505 GCA_964508215.1 uncultured Opitutales bacterium | reverse complement strand
TCCTGTAAAAAAGCTTCTTCGGTGGCACAGGAAGAGCGTATAAAGTTGAGATATTGCGGCTCATCCATTTCCTGCCGCGGATCATCTTTCGGTAGCTTCATTTTCAATTTTTTCAAAAATCCCTGCTCGAGGGCATCGGTCAAGGTCACACGATGAAGAGATATGTTTTTAGGGTTACCATTTTGTTTAATTTCCTGAAGTAAACGGTTGAAGAAATTGGTCGCACCACGATGCGTGGAAATGATTTCTAACTGACCTCCCCAGGTAATACCGGGATAGGCCACGTTGTACAACTGTTCAGGATTAGGGTGTAGCGCAAACTCGTCTAAAATTCGAGTACCGCGTTTTCCCGCTTGCGCGTCCGGATTTGAGGACGTGGAATGAATGTAATTTCCGTTGGATAGCCGCATTTGATAGGCATTTGGTTGTTTTTTTGAAGAGATGATGGTGTTGCGTCTAGCTTTGGCGACTGTTTGAAAAATATTGGCAAAGGTTTTGCAGTCTTGTAGGAAGAGTTGTGCTTGTTTTTCGTCGCGAGAAGAAACCCATATGGGGGTGTTTTTGTTCTGCAGAGCTTGCCGTACGGTTCTGTAGGCCGTTGCCCATGAAATACCAACTTGTCTCGACTTTTCCATGATTTTTATACGGGCATTATCGCGGATCCAGCGTTCTTGGTAGGGAAGAAAAAATGGACCGTTGGTTTTCATGGGCAAAATTTACAGAAGTTGCAATTGTTCCTCGATATCGGCGAGTGTTTCATCCGAAAGCAGCAGGGCGTCGGAATCCTCTGTATTGGAATTTTTGGTATTTTCTTTCATTCCAATAGCCTTAAGTTGCGAATAACTTTGTGTGGCTTTCTTAAGAACGTCGCTGAGCGACTTCATTTCTTGCCAATCGGGTTGATGGCTCAAGCAAAGAAGGTTAAAAAGGCGCTCCCAGAGAAGACCGATGGATTGTTCGGCCAACGTAGTGTTTTCAAGAACATTTTTAGTCTCTTCCTTAGCCGAACGAATTCGGGTTAGGTGAGAATCAAACGAGCTTTTAGAATTAGAGGACATGATCAGACCAAACGGATTGTTTCAAGATAATCTTTCCCTTTGGAACCCAACTTATAACGTTTTGCGTAGGGACAGATTTCACGCGTTAACGTTTTCAAAAACCCTTTTTCGGTCAAATATTCGATTTCTTTCAAAAGTTCGTCGGGATCGACTTTATGTCCCGATAACTGTAAGCCTTGAAATAGGGTATCTAACGGAAGTGTTACTGGATAGGCGGCTTCCAGTTGTAGGAGTAGGGCATGGCGGATGTGTTCTTTAGAGTGCATAATTTGTGTGTGTAGGTATAAAGTTTTTTGCGAAAAAACTTTTGCTTTTTATAAACTAAAAGTACTTAAATCCAATTAAACGTGCTCAACCAGACTACTACCGAAATAAAGGCCCATAATAGCTGAGAGTAGGTGGGTGTCCAGAGGGGTAATCACCAATCCCTTTAATTGTACCCATCGAATTTTTTCACTAGCCGAGGAAAAAAATAAGAAACCGTCGGTTAGCTGCGGGTAGCCGATGGAGATGGAAAGATCCGGTTTCCATACGGCCAACAGTTTTGGGAAAGCGATAACAAAAAACACGGCCAGTATGGCAATGAATCGTCGCGTTAGTTGCAATCCCGTATTCTTGACATTACGAGCATTTTGTATCGTAAGTTCGTTTAATGTTCTTTTATGAAGAGCAATCAAACGTTCGCGATGGCGGGCAATCATGGAAAAACTCCATACCCGCATAAGGCTTCCAAAAATAGAGGAGCCGAGTAAGGATATTAGCTCAGAAGGCAGTGCATTCATAATTGAGGTGTTCAATATACAAGGTAGTGGGAAGATACCTTATTTTTAAAAACTTCTCAATGGATGCGTTGGCTCGGTTGGTTAGGCTTGTTACATTGTGCAAACCAGGGATACAGTCCCTGGACTCGTCGATGTTAACGCATCGAATTATAAATCGAAAAACGTTTCTTTTGACGCAAAAGAAACAGTTTCCGCACCTTCAGTTTTAATAGCGAGGTATTTACCCTTAAGTAATAAAACGGCAAAGCATTTTTGGGTTCAGGGGATTGACCAGTGGAATTAAAAGGTTTTTGAAGAAGTGGCCTAAAGAAAATGATGGACATATTACATTAGGCGCCGTAAAAGAAGCAAAATGCACGGCGTCATTATTATTGGTGGCACTTCTGGTATAGGCAAAGAACTTGCCTATTTGTTTCACAGAAATGGGTATAGCGTTGGTATTACCGGTAGAAGAATTGAGATCTTAAACAGCATAAAAACTGAACTTGCAGATAATATTTTTGTTCGGAAAATGGACTTAACCCAAGCAGAAGAATCGATAGAGTCATTACAACGGCTGTTTGAAACTATGGGAAACGTTAACATCGTCGTTGTAAGTGCCGGTATTGGTTATCTTAATGAGGAGCTAAAATGGACACTTGAAAAAGACACCATTGATACCAATGTACTTGGTTTTACGGCTATTGCATCTACGGCCATTAATTACTTTATTAAATGCGGAAAGGGTCACCTTGTTGGAATCTCATCTATAGCCGCCTTGAGAGGTTCAAGGACCGCCCCGGCATATAATGCTTCTAAGGCGTTCATTTCGAACTATCTGGAAGGGCTAAGGCAAAAAGTTTCAAGGTTAAATTTGCCGATTACCGTTAGCGATATAAAGCCGGGATTTGTGGATACAAAAATGGCACAAGGAGAGGGGCTTTTTTGGGTAGCTTCGGTTCAAAAAGCTGCTAAACAGATATATACCGCTATCAAAAAATGCAAGACACATGTTTACATTACGAAACGGTGGAGGTTCATCGCTTGGCTTTTAAAATTCATGCCGAGTCGCTTTTACAATAAGGTGTAATTTTATCTTATATCTTAAAGATTACTAAATTTTACTTTTATGCCACCTCAAATTATTGGAATCAGCGGCGTAACCGGTGCTGGGAAAACGACACTGGCTATAGCACTTGCAAAAGAATTAGGGGCAATTCTTTTATGTTGGGATGATTTTGACGTTATTTCGAAAGCACCCAAAAATTACGTAGAATGGTATAAAAGAGGTAGAAATTATAGCGAATTGAATTATCCTGTTTTGGCCAATGTGCTTAATACCCTTAAAGTCGGAAAGCCGGTTCCGCATCCTTTATTTAAGAACATGCTTTGTCCGACAAATTACATTGTTTTTGATGCTCCTTTGGGACGTCTACATCAACAAACTGGGCAATATATCGATGTCGCTGTTCACCTTGAAGTACCGCTGGATGTTTCCCTTTGTCGACGTTTGCTGCGAGACTTTAATATCTCTGAAAAAACCAAGAATGATATTTTGGATGAAATAAGGTTTTACTTGTCGGATTCGAGGCCGCTGTTTTTGGACAACGATTTAAAAAAAGAGGCCGACCTTATTATCGATGGTATGCTTGCAACAAATATACAAATAGATCAAATTAAATTATA
>CAZDSI010000046.1:0-7470 GCA_964508215.1 uncultured Opitutales bacterium | reverse complement strand
CTTTGTCTCTCCAGAACTTTTGGCCACCGATTCTTCTTTAATTGTAGCATTATTTTGAGCACTACCAACGTTTGCCTTTATCGTTTTTTCAATAGCCAACTTTATACGTGGTAACAGCAAATATTCCGTCATTAAAAAGGATAACAACGGTAAAAAGACCAACAGCATTATAATTGGCACCCAAGAACTAATTGATGCCGATTTTTTATACGCACTGGTATTGTTTGCTTTTTCGCCACCGGACGCTTGCGTACTGCCATCCGTAAGTTCCTCAAGTTTCGGCTCTGCCATAAAGTTTGGTTAGCGTTTCAGGTTAACAACCTCGTTAAGCACTTCATCAGACACCGTGATACCTCTCGCGGCAGCTTGGAAAGCGCGCTGAATTGTAATAATGTTTGAAAACTGCTTGGTAAGGTCAACGTTTGACAACTCTAGAGACTTATAACGGATCTCACCGATACCGTTCAATCCACACTCCGAGACACCTACATCGAATGGTAAAGCTCCAGCCGCAACAAATCCGGAGTACAAACCTTCACCTTCATGAACAAGAGCCTGACTATCTCGTACTTTCGTTGCCATAATTTGATTTAACGTCGTTGTGTCACCGTTTGATAAAGTATAGTTCACGCGACCTCTCGGATCAATACCAAATGATGTAACATATGGTGCGGCCTTTAAAATATCAGCATCCGAAATAACACCAGTAGACCGAGCCGTTTGAGCCGCAGATGTTAAAACAAGTAATCCGCCGGTTGAACCCGAAGTCTTAATGCTACTTGCATCGTAAGCAAATCCAATTTTGAGGTCCCCAACCGTTGGCGCTGCAGGGGTACCCGAAACTGTCAAACGTGTAACCGTAAACTGCCCACCTTGATAGTCGACCGTGTAGGAAGGCGCGTAGTAATTTTTATCCATGGTCATGCCTTGCACACGATAACCTTGAATACTTGTTACCAAATAATTTCGATCATCCACACGAAAATTGCCGGCACGTGTAACAAAGGTATTATGATTTACCGAGTCAACCACTCTAAAAAAGCCATCGCCGACAAGTGCCAGGTCCGTTTCCTTTTCAGTTTTTTCAATAGGTCCCTGCGAATAACTGGTACTAATAGCCCCCAATTGTACACCATTACCAATGTGCATAGCCGTTGTATTAGACCCACCTGTAGCAGTCCCATTCGAAGGAACGGAACGTTGTAGCACATTACCAAACGCTGGTGCGTAGTCAGCCTTCGAACTTTTAAACCCAATTGTATTAACGTTTGCGACATTATTTGCCACGACTTCTAGTCCTTTGCGAAAGGCATCCAAAGCACTCACGCAACTGTCCAATGAACCAATTAACCCCATAAAATTCTCCTTCTACTCAAAAAATTCTAACCACTAATTCCAAGCTGTTACCAAATGGTAACTTGCACTTTGCTAGAGCACACTACTACGAATAACAAAAAATGCGTTATGTCACCATATACTGAATTAAACCTTTGTTGAATTCTCTACTGCAGGCTGGGAAGTCGCAGAACGTATTTCTACTACATCGGAAACATCGTATTTTGTGTTATTTACAACCAATTGGCATTTATCTTTTCCAACGCCAACAACAGCCGTAACCACACCGGTAACAGGATCTTCACCTGAAGGCTGTACAACTACTTCTCGACCAAGGTATCCTTGGCCTAAAACGAGGTTCTGCTGCCTTGAAAAACCTTCTAAAGATTCTGACAAACGTACAGAGCTTAGAGAACCGAGTTGTTCCATCATTTGGCTACTATCCATCGGTTGGTAAGGATTTTGATTTACCAATTGGGCGACCAAAATTTGCATAAAATCGGTTGCCTTGAGTTCTCTATCTTTTGGATCAATAACGTACTGCTCACCGGGCAATTCAGACTTTGTCGACTGAGCCGTTGTATTCGTCGTTAATGATGTTAGGTTTAAAGACATAACTTAGATTCTCTTAATTAATTATATAACTTATGCGTTCGATACGCTCATGGACAATGACGAACGAGTCTCGATAAAATTTGGAGAATCCAATCGTAATTGCTTTTTAGCGGCATCAGAAGTTAAAGACGACCAACGTTCAACAAGGACCGATTTCAACGAATCATCTACGTTTTCAAACTGTATACGTAGGATATTATTGTTTAATTTTAAGTGACAGGATAATTCACTCCCATCAACTAAATTTACCTTTATCTTTAAGGCGTTTTCACGGTTTCTTTTTAAATCGTCAAGGTGTTGAGCAATGGCCGAAACAACCTCATTTGCTGTATCGACATAATTTAGGCCCTCTGGTTTCAGAAGGTAGGCGGATACTCGTGTTGCAGTATTTACTTCGTATGCTTGGATATTAGACGTTGTCAAGTGAGTGTTTAGCGTTGTATTATTTTTATGGTTAAGGCCATGTTCAAGCGATTCTCTTCCGGCAAGAGGTTGAATCCGCCGTATACCGGAAGACAAATTTGACAACGCATCACTTTCAGCTTTTAAGTGATTTTGCCTTAAGTTTTTTACTTCATCTACAGATTGTCTCTGCATACGCAACTGAGATAAGGTTGTAGCAATTTCTGTGCCAGTTTTAAAACTTTTTCCGTTAGCCGTATCCGATAGCTTCGGTAGCATCGACTGCGTCTGCAAATCTTTCCCAGAACCGGAAGCAAACTCCTCTAAAGTTGCTTGTAAATCCAAAGGTTTAACAACCTTATCTTGTTTTGACAGCACTCCAAAACTTAATTTAGGCGCAAAATCTGTCTTAATTTCGTCGTATTCTGCTTCCTTTGGGGCCAACAACTTAGACTCTAAGTTGGTTGCTTGTGTTTTTTGCGATTGTTCAAGGTTACCTTCTCCTGCGAGTAATCCCGGTTTTAGCACTGGAGCGTTATGAATTGAATTAATCGGAGCCTGCTTCACAAGCTGATTTGCATTTTCAAGGGGTTTAAGAGCAACTTGTTCTAAGAGTGAGCCCGAATGATCTCCCGTTGTAGAACTACTACTGAGTGCGAGAGAAAGTTCATCATTGCTTTCATCCGATGTCTTAACTGAGGTTTCTGTTTTTAATACTTCTTCAATCGAAACAAGGCTATCCTCGCTTTTTACGGCATCCATCAAGTCTGTTTTATTAACGATACCATTATCAGTCTCCGGTGTGTTTTTACCCCATAATAATGAAGCATCGACCAGATTATTCTTCGTACTTTCTCCCGATAGCAGAGTTTCCTTTTGCTCTCCTTTCGCAGCTTCTTTATTCCCCTGTACTTGTCCTTCTTCTTTAGGTGCATTAACACCTTCTGTCGTGCTTACCTCTTCGTTAACTTTTGTCTCGTCAATTTCGAATTTTGACTTATCAAAACTAAAGGATAATTGCTTATCGTCTTTTTTGTCGGTAAAATTTTCGGGCTTATCAAAAGTTTTTTTGTTTCGCTCTAAAAGGTTTGAATTACCAAGTTTTTTTTGCCGACCAGAGCTCTGATCAAGTGCCCTTTCAAAGTTTTTCGGTTTTTCTTTTACATCACTGTCGAAATTATCTTTTCCGCGCAGAACGAAAATATCTTCTAGTGAAAAAGTTTTTTCAGCCAAAATATTTTCGTTACCTTTTAGACCTTCGCCAACTTTATTCATTTGCCACTCCTTGCTTGACTCAAACGTAAAAATTCAATCAATTGCGCCGCACGTTTTGATAACGATTGGCCTTGCTTATCTTTCTGGTTAGACATCACTTGTAAAATGGGGCCTAAGGCATCCGGTGGCATAAAAGAAATAATTTTGACAATGAGATGGTCATCCATGTCTTGAAATAAATTAACAACCGCTTCAGGCTCCATGTTCGTATAGGTATCGGCCAACGTTTTAATATTTTTTTGTTCCGATTGCTGGACAGTAATAATTTTGTCGTTCAGTTCTTTTTGTAAGGATTCGATATCTTTTTTTAATCGTAATAGATTTTCCTTTTCTTCCTTCAAATGCTTTTCAGTATCTTGAAGCTCTTTTTTTTTTTTTTTTAAATAGTCTTTTGAGTCGGCGATCAATTGCAGCATACGATCAAATTCTTGTACTTTAAAATCCCAAAAATATTCGGCCTCAGCTTTGGGAGTTAGTTGAATTGTTTTATTGTAAGCCTCGTAAGTCGAACGAACCCATGGCGGTAACTTTGTTAACAGACAAAAGGCATTTATTACCAGATACAAAAGTAAAGCAAAAACGATTCCAAACCAGTAATACAGTCTTCCCATAATCAACTCTTAGATATACGCAGCCCAAATGCACGATTAACCCAGTCATTTAAAAACTTTTCTTCAGCTTTTAGCTCACTTACGTAAAAAAACTTTTCCTGTTTTTCCCTTAACTTTTTTAAAACTTCTAAAGCCATCTTGGCTTTTAATAAAAGAGTTAAGCTTTCTTCTTCGCTTTTTTCTAACCGGTTTAACAAGTCTTTCTCATTTTTAAGAGATTCGGTCATAAGTCTTAAAGCATCCCATATGCGAATACGTTCGACGGGGCCAAAGGTTTTTACCGATTTTTCGCCATTACAAACCATCGTAATTTTTTCCTGTAATTCCTTGCACACTTGCTCTTGCATTATCCGTTTTTGAAGGGCTTGAGCGTAAGCCTTCAAACATTCTTCTTTGACCTGTTCTCGAATTCGTAGAAGTGCTTGTAGTTTAAACGTAAAGCTTTTCATTCCAGCAAAGCTTTTAAGTCCGAAAAATTTTTTTCACGTGAATAACGTTCTTCAACCGACTGCTTTAAAAACTGCATAAGTTTTTCATGTAATTGTACAGCACGATCCAATTTGGGGTTATTCCCGGGTTTGTAAGCACCAACCGTAATTAAATCCTCATTCTTACGATATATAGATAGCAAATCGCGTGCCAAAGATGTCATTTCCCATTCATTTTTTGTCATTATCTGACGTGCCAAACGACTAATGCTCTCCAAAACATCAATTGCGGGAAAATGGTTAGCGGTTGCAAGGCTACGTGATAAAATAATATGGCCGTCAAGTATGCTTCGTACAGTGTCCGAAACCGGTTCGTTAAAATCATCGCCTTCAACCAAAACGGTGTAAAAGGCCGTAATATTTCCTTTCCGACTACGCCCAGCACGTTCCATAAGCTTTGGGAATAGAGCAAAAACGGATGGCGGGTACCCTCGTGTTGCCGGTGGTTCTCCGATAGACAGTCCGATTTCACGTTGAGCCATTGCCAAACGCGTGACAGAATCCATTAAAAACAAAACATTTTTTCCCTGATCGCGAAAGTACTCCGCGATTCGTGTAGCCAAAAATGCAGCACGAACTCTTAATGGAGCTGGCTGGTCTGAAGTAGCCACAACGATGACCGATTTTTTTACCCCTTCGGGCCCAAGATCGTTTAAAATGAATTCATTCAGCTCGCGACCGCGTTCACCGACCAATGCGATAACATTTATATCCGCTTTAGATCCTCTGGCCATCATGCCTAAAAGTGTAGATTTCCCAACACCACTGCCGGCAAAAATTCCCACACGTTGGCCAATTCCCAAAGGGACAAAAGCATCGATAGCCTTAATCGAAGTTTCAAAAGCGTCCGTAATAATTGGACGGTTTAGGGGATGTGGCGGTAGGTTGTATAGATCATCAATCCAGTCGCATACCAATTGTGCTTTGTTATCAATAGGCTGGCCTAGTGCATTTAACACTCGGCCTTGAAGTGAAACCCCAATTGGAAAGCGGTTCCGACTATTGCCGGCAACGACCTTACAACCATAAGAAACAGATTGGCTCTCGCCCAACGGCATTAATAATGTTCGTTGCTGCTTAAACCCAACCACTTCGGCTTCAACCAGGGGCAAATCGTGTGTCGAAAAAATCGAAACACGTTCACCTAAAGCACACTTTGGACCTTCCGATTCGATGATTAATCCGTTAACCTCACAAATGTATCCGCAACGCTGAAAAAAGGCATTTTCTTTCAAGACCTTATTAATTTGATCTAGCTTCGTTTTCAGCATTTTGGATTTTAACGCCGGAAAAAGGTTTTTAGTTCTTCCAAACGAGCTTTTAATCGCCCATCAATTTCGCCCCAGCTAGTTTTTAACCGACAATCACCAGACGCTAAGCTCGAATCGATTTCAAAATTTAGCAAAGGATATTCGTCTTTAAATTTCTCCTCAAACTTGTTTACCCATTGGGCATCCTTTTCGGATAAAAAAACAGTCAACTGTTGTTGTCTTTCATTGGCTTCCTTGAGTAGCGCTGCCACCAAGGCTTCTACCGTCTCGCGCTTAATATCGATCTGCGGCAATAGGTGGCTTATAATGGTAACCAAATACTCGGGTAAAAGCGTCATAAATTCGTTAAGCCAGCTTTCGTACCGTGCTTGTAAATTATCCAAAATCAATTTCTGATATTGCGCCCAGGAAGTTTTTTCAGTTTGTAATACTTTCTTGTACTCTTCTTTTGTTTTCTCTACTCCCTGGGTAAAACTTTCCTCAATTTTTGCTTTCGCCGCTACTCCACTCATACCTTTTGGTCCATTGTAAACCCAAGTAATTTGTGTTGGGGGGAAGGAAAAATAAATTTTATGGCTATTTGATAAGTTTGTTTTCATCGCTGTTACCGATGGTAATCTCACCGCTCTCCTCAAGCTTTCGCACAACTTGAATAATTTTTTCTCTAGCCGCTTCGATGGCCTTTAAGCGAACTGGTCCAAGCATTTCAATCTCCTCTTTTAGGGCCTCGGCCGCTCGTTTAGACATGGCACCAAAAATTGCATTCTTTACAATCTGACTAGCCGATTTCATGGCCACAACCAAGTCAGCGGTATCAATTTCACGCGAAAGTTTTTGAAGATCTTCGACACTCAATTTGGCCAAATCTTCAAAGGTAAACATGTGCTTACGTATCGCACCGACAAGCGCGTTATCCTTTTCTTCAAGACGAGCTAACATCAATTTTTGCGAATCTCTATCTAAAGCGTTTAAAATATTTGCGACCGCCATAGGACCACCGATGGCGTCAACGGCTTTGTTTTCGCCCTCCCGGGCCTCTGTTTGGAGAGATTTAACGATTTTACCAATCATTTCCAAAGATATGGGCTCCATAGTACCCAGTTGTACCAAAATATCTTCCTTACGTTCTCCAGGAAATAAAGACAGTAAAGATACCGCTTTTTCGAGGCTAAGCCCCGATAAAATAAAAGCGATTGTCTGCGGCTGTTCGTACTGGATCAAGTTGAAAATTTGGCGTGTATCCATAGATTCTAGTTCTTTTGAGAAGCGTGAGCAACTGGAATCCTGCAAAACTTTACCTAAAATACTGGCCGCTTTATAATCACCCTGCGCTAAAGCCAATGTTTTTTTCGTATAATCGGCCCCGCCTAAAACTCCTTCAATACTTTTTCCAATAATGTTTGAAAATTCACTGATGATTTTCGTCTGGGTAGAGCGATCTATCATTTTAATTTGAGCCATTTCGCGACAAAT
>CAZDSI010000045.1:0-7995 GCA_964508215.1 uncultured Opitutales bacterium | reverse complement strand
AGACCAACACAAAAAAGAACCATTTGATTAAAAAACATTTATTGGATCTATCTAATTCTAGCTTATGAACAGATTAAGCTCTTCATTCAAGGTTATTTGAAACAAACGCCGGTTATCATCTGACTTAAGAGTTGAGCTCTTCTAAAAACACAGGATCGTTAAAAAATACCTTGATTCGCTTACCTTCGTACATCTCGTCAATGCCGTTAACGACAATTTGGTCACCTTCCGATAGCCCATCAAGAACATGTATATATCCATCTTGAATACGTCCCGTTGTCACCAAACGTGGGAAAACCGTACCTTTAATTAAGTTCACGAGCCATACTTGTGGTCTACCAGCGGGATCGGCCACCACTGCTTGGCAAGGAATTCGTAAATAGTATCGCTTAGAAGTTGTATTCTCGGCTACACCATAAATACTTATAGGCATATCCTTTAGCAAACCTTTCATCTCCTCGGCCTCAACGGGTTTGAACTCAAGCGTATAGTGATCTTGGATAGATTGTACTTTTGTTTGCTGAAGCCTAAAGTAATATCCCGGCAATTTCGGCGAACTCATATAAAATGATAGTTTTTGATTATTTAGGGCATCGGCTGTAGGGTTGGGAATTTTTACCAAAAAATACATATTGGCCGTTTCTTGCATATTGAGGACTTTTTGCCCCTTTTTAACAAGATCACCTTTCTCTTGTAAAATATCTGTAACGACACCTGAAGAAGGTGCTCTCAATATGCTAGCCTCCAGCTGCTTTTTGCTCTCGATAATGGCTTTTTCAACAGCAGCTAATTTTTCTTCCGTATCTTCCCCTTTGTTTTTTTTTTTTTTTTTTAAGAGCTTTGCTTGTTTTTTAGTTAAAGTCTGTAATTCCTTTTTTATCTCTTGATTTTTTAAGGCGACAAGTTTTTGGCCTCTAACAACAACTTCATTCTCCCTAACATAAACTTTCTTTATCTGGCCTTTCACACTAAAGGCCAGAGAAGTAATATCCGATAACGAAACCGAAGTAGGGAAAAGGCAAATTGGGTGCCTTAATACAAATACTGTTTTTACAGGCCTTATTGCAAGCTCTTTTGCCTGGTCTAACTGATCCTCGTCATGCGAACAGCCAGACAATAAAAAGCTAGTTAAAGAAAACAACAAAAGGGAACAAACTTTTCGCATCCTGCGCGTCCTTTTTTGCGTAGGTTTATACACCCTCATAAAAGAAGTCAACGAAAAACTCAAAAAAAACATACTCAAATTACGAACTGATTAAGAACAACCTATTTAGAAAAAACAAACTGGTAAAATATTGTTTTCTTGACAATCGTTAAAATTATTTTTCATTAAGGGAATCATTGACAGCCAAAAGTAAGGCTCTATGTTTTGTTATTTAATTTAATGTGGGTCGGTAGCTCAATGGTAGAGCAGTGGCCTTTTAAGCCATTGGTTCAGGGTTCGAGTCCCTGCCGGCCTACCACTCTTGTAATATAACCCAATTATGGATAAATTGGATCAAATGTTTGAGATGCAGTATGCGCTAAATAAGCGTATTTTGGGTGAGAATGTTGAACAAATTCATCAAACTGAAAAAACGAAGTGGATTTTAAACTATGCCCGTGCTCTACAACAGGAGATTTCAGAACTTGTTGATTGCGTACCCTGGAAATGGTGGGCCAAATATCAAAAATTCGACGAACAAAATGCGAGAGTAGAATTGGTTGATATGATGCATTTTATCATATGTATTGCTCAAGCGCTCGGTATGTCAGCCGAGGACCTTTTTACGGCCTACAGCAAAAAAAACATTGTAAATCACCAACGGCAAGATAAGGGTTACACGCAAAAAGAAAAAGAAGACTCCGCACATATTTAGTTTAGAATTTCCTTCTTTTTTCTTAACGTGAGCAATGTAAGTTTGCAAAGTTATTTGTGTTTTTCTGGCCTATTTTTAGAGAATCTTCTATTTTCACGCTTTCATACAAATTGGCTTTAATTCTCGAATACAACATTAGTAATCGGATATCACTTGCAATGAAAGGCATTTAAAAATAAGGCATTATAAATTCTTTTAAAGAGGCCCTATCGCACAAACATTTTCTAAAAGGGCAAAAGAGCTTTTCACTGTTATGAGGTTAATTCTTCGAATCTCTTTGCATTAAAATACACTATTTAGATTTGACGCTGAAAAAACTTCTTTGCTTTTATTGTTTAACGACTCGGGGAAGTAGCTCAGTGGATAGAGCAGCGGTCTTCTAAACCGAAGGTCGTGGGTTCGATTCCCACTTTCCCCGCCAAAATTATTTAAACGCCGGATTGCGTGAGTAAAAGCAAAGTTGGCAAAATGTCGTAGCAAGATTGTTGTTGTTTTTGTCTTTTCCACTACCGCGAAGAAATTTTGCCCCCATAAACAGTCCCCTTCGTGCGCCGGCAAAGGTAAAACGAGGGTGAGCTATAAACATGGCCGTGTTATTTTTTAAGATTGAAGAACAATCTTCGGCTACCATAAGAGCGTTTGTCTCGTCGATAACCGGCGTACTATTGGTACGAAAGGTACATATTGCCCTATAAAGAGAGTAAATCGTGCGACCATTTTTAGCTCTTCCTGTCGGGGCTCGATAATAAACACAACCTCTTCCACCGTCTACTCGCCCTACTTCAAGAACAATCAGTACACACTCCCCGTATCCTGGCGCGGAAGCCGGATTTGTAAACGTACGCGCAGAAGCAATATTTGCTAATGCATAAAATTCCAAGGAATTACGAATATCTTTCTCAAGATATTTCGTAGCTGTCCTTAAATCGTAATTTAAACCATTGCTGTTGGTTATAAGATAATACTGATAGAGTTGCGAAAGAAAAAACTGGGTCATCCCCGCAACGGCTACACCACCTAAAAGCAAGGCAACTAAAACTTCAGCCAGCGAAAAACCACACTTGTTTTGGTTCTTTTTCATAAGGACATAAAAATTTTAGGATTTATTACGGGAAAGATCAACGGATTTGTACATCAAAATAAGCACAAGGTTGAAACAATCATGTAGAAACCATTGCATAAGGTACGTCGCTGCGGCTTAGTTTAATTCTTTCTAAGATATTTCTATGCACTTCTAAGTCGCTATTTTCGCACTAAATATTTACAAGGTCCTTAGCTAGATAGGATTTCCTTAAGCTCACCTTGATTTAGCAAACGATAACCGTTGTCTTTTTGAAAATTCTTATAGCCATTCAACATCTTGCGATACTTGGCTAACATTGGGCAATGTGCATCGAGATCTTGTTTTTTATCATGCAACTCTCCCCACTTTGTCGAAAACAAAAACTTCGTATAAGCCAATTGCTCAATCTCGTTATTTCCATCAAAACCTGGGAATCTAATCTGTACTTCGTGGAAATCTCTCTTATCAGCCTTTGTATAAATCTCATTCTTATCTTTTTCGGTCAGCTTAGAAAAGAGTCATACAAACACCGGTACATCGTTAAAATCTCCCTTACTTCATTACAAAGACCAACACTTATAGGTCCATGGATACCCATGATATTCTCATTCATAACCATGAGTTAAGGTTTCGATATAACTCGCTAAAGCTGCTTCAACTTAACAAAAAAATCACTAGGCATTTGGAGCCACCTACAGATCTGGGAAAGCCCGAGCAAAACTTTGAATTGGTTCGCCAAAATAAGGCGTTCAGTGGACGACAACTTTATTGAAGGTTTCTCATTCATGTATTGATATTATGTTCAAGCAAGTAGTTGTTCAACTAAAAGTAAGACACTAAACCAAAAAGTTGGATAAATACTTTTAATACCTTTAACCATAGAGTCTATTGCATCATGGTGTATACCAAACGCCAAAAGTACACTCCCTTTTTCCCTACGGCGCGAATATTCCTCGCCTAAAAAACTAAATACCACAAAAATATTATCAGGTCTATCTGCCACCCAATCTAATTCCTCCAAATCTTTTTTA
Organism: uncultured Opitutales bacterium; assembly: GCA_964508215.1. GTDB lineage: Bacteria > Verrucomicrobiota > Verrucomicrobiia > Opitutales > UBA9783 > CAZDSI01. The sequence continues at coordinate 4,042 of CAZDSI010000045.1, read as the reverse complement.
TCTAAAAAACTGTATATTATTTCTTCAATTTTTTTGGGATTTTTTCACATTTATATTTTTCGAGATTCAACTTCCATATTTTGTTTTCGTATTCTATACGAATATTACTGACGCCATCAAAAGTGGTTTTAAGTCCATATCTATTAATAATTTCTTGCAAGATGTTCACTTTCATAGGATTTTAGGATAATACTACAGCATAGCTAAACCAATTGAATAATGTGATTAATTAAGCGTCACTATAGTACCAACCTGAACTAAACTCACCGCCAAATTACTTCGCATCAGCTTTTTTAGGCTATGAAGGGTATTCAAAAGGATTGTTCTTTAAAATAAAATTATATAGTTTCGCTCCATGAGCGAGCGACATAGCAACTATGGCAAGTGGGCAACGAATATACCTCGAAAAGGATGGGAATGCACCGACATAGAAGATCTCGGCAGCCTTTCGGAAACATGCGAGATGTGTGAACACCAAGAGATTCGCTATGTGCATTACATGAAACATCCCGATTATCCCAAACCCTTGGCGTCGGTTGTGTATGCGCCGGAAGAATGGAAGAAAATTATGTTCGTGCACAATCGCGTGAACGAACCTTGAAGAACATAGCTAAACGACGGGAAAACTGGGCAAAAAGAAAATGGAAAATTTCACAAAAAGGCAACTCATACCTAAAATTCAATATTACTGTTTACGAGAATAAAAAATCCAGCTGGAAAACCTGTATTTTTCATGAGGGAACAAAAGCAAAAACTTTCAGCCAGATTTTCAGCCAGATTTTCAGCTCTGAAAATGATGCGAAGCTTGGCGCCTTTGAGTTGTTAATGAAACATCAGGAAAAAAAGCACTGAAGCGATAAGACGTACTTCCGCTTCTCAATTATATTCTTAAACAAATTAAGACGGCGCTTGCTCCTCAAAGCCCTCTTTTTCGTTTTTATAAATATCTTGTAAAGCACACCAATCCTCTTCACGACCACGACTCTGAAGAAAATGGTCAAATAAATGCCTGCAAGACATTTCATCCGCAGCCCAACGGATACGTGCCCGAACCCTATCTTCACCTTCGGTCGCTCTCTTTTCAAGTCGGCATTTAAGTTCACCAAGAGAAACTGGGGCTACAAAAATCGTAACCAATCGATGTGGCAAAATAAGCGCTCCAAATGCTTCTCTTAGGGTTTGCGCACCTTGAACATCCGTATTTAACACAAGGTCATTGTCCAGTTTTGCTTTATTAATAAGTTCCGATTTTAAAATTCCATAACGATAACCGTAAACCTTCGCATGCTCTAAGAAATTACCTTTTTCAACTTCTTGTTGGAACACTTGTTCTGAAAAAAAATAGTAATCTTTTTCATGTATTTCATCTGGCCTTGGCTGACGCGTGGTTACAGTTATAATACGTTTAACATTCGAGTAAGTTTCGAGCAAGCGCGTGGTAAGCGTTGTTTTCCCGCTACCGGATGGGCCTGAAATTAGTAAAAAAATGGGCACTTTGTTGTTCATCCTTTAATGCCAAAAAAAACTAAAATCATACCATAAAGCAAAAAAAACGATCCAAGGCATTTTAACCTTAAAGACGATTTAAAAAACCAATTTAGAGCATCACGAAACTGAAAAGGGAAAGTCCCGAAATATAGTGCACCAACGATATAAAAATATACGATACTCACCAAAAGCAATCGCGTCTGTGGCATTTGAAGATACGCCGCATCCAGAAATTTACGAGCAATTAGAAGCGTTAATATGGCCAATCCTCGCACCGAAAGAAAATCTGGTGTGTAAAAAAAAGCTCCGATAGACGTAATCGTAAAGATTACAAACAACAGTCGCTTATATTCCCCAAAGTCCGACTCGCCAAGTTGTGTAATTAAATACAAGAACCAAAGGCATCCCGTTCCAAATGTTAGCCATGTAAAAAGGTTTGAGCGTAATAGGCTTTGAACACGAGCACCCACTTCTGGAGAAGTCTTTAGTAGCCAAGAACCTTTTAAAATTAAAAAAGCTCCCATCAACAGCATAGCCATTAAAAGCGTCATTACTGCATTCAACTTATTTTCGTCTCCAAATCAATGTGAAAAAATATTTTTAAAGAAACCGGTATAGCACCGATAAGATATAAAGTAGGCCGGCATTGGCGATAAGTGGTAAAAAGGAAGAAACAGTATAAGAAAATTAAAAAGTTCAAGTGGATTAAAAACGTAGAAAAACTTATAAGCGAAACGCAGGAAGATTCCATAGGAAGGCCTTCTTGGGAGGAATACTTTATGAGTATTGCGCTCTTAATCTCCATCCGCTCCACCGATAAGCGTTTACAGGTCGGGTGCGCCCTGGTTTCCTCCAAGAATAGGATCATTGCCACCGGCTACAATGGTCATCTCGAGGGAGTTCCACATATTTCACACATGTGCCACGATGGTCACGAACAAGCAACCGTTCATGCCGAACAAAACGCAATCCCCGATGCCGCAAGACGTGGCGTATCGCTTGACGGAGCAACGGCATATATTACCCATTATCCCTGCTCTCGATGCACCTTACTCTTGGTAGCCGCCGGTATTAAAAAAATCTTTTACCATTCCAATTATAAAAACGATGAAATGATAAAAGAAATGGTACTCGTACCCGTAATCGATATTAAACCTCTTTAAATCGAATCGAACAAACGCCCCAGAAACCCTTTTATTGCAGGTGAATTTAGTTTTCTCTCTCGCCGGCTCTGCTCTAAACGGCCCAGTTTTAAAAAGCAAACTCAAGCTTTTAATTTATCGCGTTAGGATCCTTCAATTGTGCCTTATTTACAATCAAAGTTACGCACGCGTCTGACCAAACATTTACCGACGTTTCAATCATATCCAAAAAGGCGTAAAACGGTAAAATAAGCCCCATATAATCAACCGGTACATTCATGGCCGTCAGTAGAGCTGTGCTTAAGAAGAAACACCCCATCGGCACTCCGGCATTTCCAACGGCTGCCATTGTACTGATAAAAATCCATAAAATTTTGTCCATCCATGAAAATGCGACACCATGAAGCTGTGCCACAAACAAGACGGTCACTAAAATAAAACTTGCACAGCCGTTCATATTAATCGTTGTACAAAGCGGTATTGAAAACCGGCTAACCTTTGTCGAAACCTTTAAATTATTTTCAATACATTGCAACGTTGCCGGCATGGTCGCCGCAGAGGATTTTGAAAAAAACGCAACCGAAAGAGCACGAAACATTCCCCTTGCACTTTCAATTGGAGAAAGACCATGCAGTTTTAATATAACAGGTAACACGATAAACGCTTGTAATAAATTGCTACCGGCAATCGTACATAAATAACGCCCCAGATCACCGATTTCGACTTTCCCGTTGCGAAATTCAGAGGTCAAGGAGACGATAAAACACAGAATAGCCAAAGGGATCCAGCGGATAATCCATTTTGTAATTTGCAAAATGGCCAAAAATAAACCATTGAACAATTTTTTTGGCATTTCACGATCTTTTTCATCCAAATAAAAAATGGCCGTACCCAGTAATATAGAAATAAAAACAATTCCGACAACATTACCACTTGTATAGGGTTGGACGAAGTTGTCGGGAATAACTTGTAGTGCATATTTCAAATAGGATTCTTGCGCGACAGGCACACTTGCCTCCGCATGGGTTAACATTACCCTTTCGGCTGGTCGTAACCATTCATATAAGCCTAAAGCTGTCGTTGACGCTAAAATCGTTGTTAAAAGCGTATAAAAAACAACCTTACGACTCAGAAAAGCAAAATTCTTTGCGCTTTCTAAATTGGCCAAGGTAGAAATAATCGAAAGACTGATAACCGGCAAACTGATAAGTTGTAACAAACGAACAAAAAGTTCACCAATAAGCTTTGCTGAACTTAATATTAAGGTATTGTTTAATAAGCCTAAAACAATTCCCAATACAACAGCCCAAAATAATGCAGCTTGCTTTTTCATAACCACCATTCCGAGAACAAAATAGCATTTAGGCCGTTTTAACAAGTCTAATAAGTCGGAAACCCTTCCTTTTACGCGA
>CAZDSI010000044.1:5427-8600 GCA_964508215.1 uncultured Opitutales bacterium | reverse complement strand
GGAGAGACAAAGGAAGGTAAACCTGAAGAAAACAAACTACTAACTTACGAAATTAAAGAAATTGTTGCCAATATAACCGGCCCAATGCAAAATCGATATGTGCGTGTAAGTTTTGTTTTGGAGGGTACCGATGCAAACTTCGTTCAGCTTATGAAATCTAATGAGGCCAAATTAATTGACGCTACTTTAAGCGTATTATCACTGTTGACCATGGAGGATTTAGCACAAGCGGGGGTTAAGAACCTTGTTCGTAGCCAATTGTTGCAAAGCTTTGAAACGGTTATGCGCTCAAAAATAATTCAAAATATCTATTTTTCGCAATTTGTAATACAGTAAATTAAATTTTATGGAAGAGGCTGGAAGCACATTTTCTCAGGATGAGATTAACAACTTGTTTGGAGGAGGGGCAAGTTCAACAACGTCAAGTGCTCCATCGAATGCGGAACCTCCGTTGGCTTCTATTTTAGGACAATCAGAAATCGACCAACTTCTGCAATCGGCCTCGCAACCAGCATCTTCCGTTATCGATAAGCCGAAAGAAAAGCCTTTAAACGCCTGTGTTTTTTCGGCCGCTGGTAAGCGAATGTCTTTAGATCTCGAGCGTATTAAAAAATTTGATTTTAAGCAACCGATGTTTTTTACGGAAATAGAGCTTGATCAGTTAAAACAGCGCTATGAGCTATGGTTACGTTCATTATCGGCACGTTTATCCATGCTCTTAAGAATGGATTTTAGCCTGAACCTGTTAAACTTTAATCTAGTATCCTATGGAAAGTTTTTAGATACCATACCAACGCCAGCCCACTTAATTTTATTTAAAGTTGATAAACTAAACGGCATGGGGCTTTTATACATAAACGTGAATTTAGCGATGACCATTATCAACCGAATGTTGGGAGGGAAAGCGCATTCGGTCCCGGATGAACGTTTTTTAACCGAAATAGAAGTAGCTCTGATGGATGAGATCGTGCAAGTTTTCCTGGAAGAGTGGTGTAATATATGGAAAGGATGGGTGGGAGATTTAAGCTTTGAAAAAGTCGGAGTGGAGAATAGCCCTCGTTTTATTCGAAATACGGAGGCAAATTTTTCGCTTTTAACGATCGATGTAGAAGGTGCTTTGGGCGATTGTGTAAACAAAATTCAATTGGCTTTGCCTTGTGGTATGATGCAACCGATTGTTCAAAAGCTCAAAGAACGCAAAAAAGCGGTTACCTTAAAGGAAAATACAAGCGCGAAATGGATTTGGCGAAATGCCTACGAGAGTATCCATGTACCGGTTACGGCCGAATGGAAAGCCGGGACCTATCCTGTAAAAAAACTTGTGGAACTTAAATCCGGGGAAATGATAAAGCTTCCAACGGAAATTTTGAGACAGACGTTGGTTAACGTACAAGGCTCCTATAAATTTATTGGAGAGGTAGGCTTGCAAAAAGGTCAAGTGGCCGTCAAGATATTGAAAAAATGTTCAAAGAATGACTGAGAAAGGCGACAAAAATTTAGATCTTATCTGGGACGTTAAAGTAGATGTATACGTTCGTTTAGGTAAGGGTCTATTGCCGATGAAGGAGATTATTGCCTTGGAGGAGGGAACCGTCGTTCAGTTAGATCAAAAGGTTGATGAACCTGTTGGACTGTATGTTAACGATAAACTGATTGCCTACGGTGAAGTTGTGGCCGTCGATGATCAATTGGGTATTCGCATAAAGGAAATTGTAGAGGGAGCGGATAAGCGTGAATAGAAAAAATTTTCTTTTATTCTTGGTTTTTTTTAACTTTTGGAGCTTTGCGCAGGGCGCAGATTCTATTAGCGTTCCAAGCAACGATGGTCGTTTGGTGACGAACGAAACAGTATTGAGTAAGGTTGAAAAGCCACAGTTTTCACCGGTAGCTAGCTGGCCAAACCTTATGAGTCAGATTGTTATTTTTCTTATAGTGTTAGCTTTAGGGTTTTACGGTTTTGTAAGGTTTGGTAAGCGTTTTGGGCTTGCTGGTTTTGATAAGGCCGGTACTAAAAACGATTTAAAAATTCTTGAAATAAGATCTTTGGGGAATCGGCAACATCTGGTTGTTGTAGCCTATGAAGAGCAAAGGATTTTATTAGCGGTTACCCCCAATGGTATTGAACACTTGTGTTCTTTGGGACATGGAAAGAAATTTGGAATACCTTCGCGCAATATGCTTGCTGGTGCGGAAAAACGCTATAACCCTAAACGGCAAAAATAGCTTCGTTGGGCCCATAAAGTGTTCTTGATTTAAAGGATTGAGAAGCCCTTCTAGAAAATAATTAATGGAAGATTTAGCAAAAATTAGGGCCTTGTTGAAAAATGTTGAGCCGAGCAAAATGGTAAATGCCACTATCTTTTTTAAGATGGGAATCGGTCAATACGGTGAAAACGACCAATTTATAGGTGTGTCTGTACCAACGTTGCGAAAGATTGCTAAACAATTTTCGAGCTTAGACCTTAAAGAACTAAAAGTCCTTATTACATCAGAAATTAACGAAGAAAGGCTATTGGCGTTGTTTGTTTTGGTTGGCTTATATAAAAAAACCTCCGAAGAAGGCAAAAAGGCTGTATTCCGGTTTTACATGGATAACTTAAAATCGATCAATAACTGGAACTTGGTTGATGCTTCGGCCTATTGGATTGTTGGTGCCCATCTTTTCAATCGAGATAAAGAAACGCTCTTAGTTTTGGCACGATCGGGCAATTTATGGGAACGTCGAATAGCCATTGTTGCGACGTTGTATTTTATAAGGAATAATGTATTTGAGTGGACACTTAAAATTGCAAAATTGTTGCTGAATGATAGGCAGGACTTAATCCATAAGGCCGTTGGATGGATGTTGAGAGAAGTAGGGAAAAGAAATGAGAATGTTCTTTTAAATTTTCTTGATGTTCATGTTGGTGCGATGCCAAGGATAATGTTAAGCTATGCCGTTGAAAAATTTTCAGCGGAGAAAAAGAAAATTTATTTAGGTTTGAGGCGTCAGAAGGCCGAAAATTAAGTTAATTTTTAATGGTTCTTATTTTTTTCGTATTCAAGCAATTGAAGAAAACATAAAATAGGATAGGTTTCATTCTGTTATGGGAAATATTTTACTCCGTTTGGCATACGGTAACCTATGTGTTGGCGTTATTGTATTACTTTTAAAGTATCTAGCGTATTATCTA
>CAZDSI010000044.1:4591-5417 GCA_964508215.1 uncultured Opitutales bacterium | reverse complement strand
GTTGCCCTCTGGTCCGATGCGTTTGAAAGCCTTGGCAACGTTGCTACGGCCATTGTTGCACTTTTGGCTGTTCGTCTTAGTATGAAACCAGCCGATAGTTGCCATCCTTACGGTCATTATAAAGCCGAATACTTTTCAGCAATTTTCGCTGGGCTTTTTATTATATCGGCCGGAATCGTAATTTTTTATGATTCCTTTAAAGCATATTTTAACCCTAAGCCCTTCGATATTACACTTGAAGGCCTTGTGGTGAATATTATTGCAAGCGTGCTTAACGGTATTTGGGCATGGGTGCTTATTCACTATGGAAAACGTTATCGTTCGCCGGCTATAATGGGTGACGGTAAGCATCTTGTTGTAGATGTAATGACCTCTATCGGTGTTGTTGCCGGATTGGTACTTGTACGTCTAACCGGGTATACGAAATTAGATTCCATTCTTGCCGCGATTATTGCAATCAACATCTTACATTCGGGGTGTGGCTTAGTTAGGGAAGCCGTTGAAGGGCTTATGGATGCGGCTCCTTCGCTCGAAGAAATAGGGCAAATGAATGCCATAATCGCCAAAAATTCTCTTACGGCGAGCGGTTTTCACAATTTAAAAGTTCGTCATGCCGGTCGAGCTATTTTTATTGAATTTCATCTTGTTGTTCCAGGACAAATGTCGGTACGAAATTCACACGATATCTGTGATCGCATTGAATTAGCGCTAAGAGCGGCCTTTGGGCATTCGATTGTTACGATCCATGTAGAACCGGCGGAAGGTTCGTCCTAGGAAAAGACTTTTTGTAAGAAAATCTCTTCCAGGGTCCTTCCATTAAAAACTT
>CAZDSI010000044.1:796-4575 GCA_964508215.1 uncultured Opitutales bacterium | reverse complement strand
AATCATCTAATGATGCTTCCTGCCCTTTCGGATCGTTTTTCTTTTGGAAGGTACGGAAACCCTTTCTTTTTGCGCAAAAAGAAAGGGTTTCCGACATTGCTTCTAGGTCTCATTTCGTTTCTAAATATTTTAGCGATTCGCATTTGTCATTTATTTTATTGTACCGTTTCCCAATAAATTTTAAATTCAAAGACGGATAACCGTTGAGCTTTAATCATGACACCAATATCGGGTTTACCGTCTTCTTTCACGTCGCAAGCGCCTAGTGTAGATACAGGGTTTCAAACCGGAAATATTACCGAAAGGCTAGGGTTATCGCCCTCCGATGGTGAAACATTTACCGGCCTTGTTGGAAAGCTCTCCGAAGAGCTTGAAACCGTGGCATCGGATACAACAAAGCCTGAGCAAGCCGACAAAGCAAAAGAGTTAAAACAGGAATTAAGCGGAATTTTTTCGCAGGAAGCAAAGGTAAGTAAAGGGGGTTTTTTGTCAAAACTGTCCGGTTTTTTATGTAAGGTGCTTTCAAGCCTAGGTTGCCATAAAGCGTGCTATAATGTGACCGCGTTTTTATGCGGCACTTTATCTTTTGACGAGCGTAAGGAACTAGCACAATCCTGCCTTCGCAAAGCAAATGAGTTCAACCCATCCCCCATGGCGAGTGCGCTTTACAATTTGAGTAGTTTTCTTATGCCCGTAGATAGAGGAGCGTCCCATCCAAAAATTAGTTCGGAAGCTTATATGGAAGAATTTTCGAAACTTTTTCAAGAGGATTTTGAATATGGGCAAGAAAAGCATGCAAAGTTTGCCGAAACGATTACGGATGATCTTTTCCGTCAACACCTTGGAGAAGATGGTCAACAGGCTGATCCGGGTCCTATTAAACTTGGTCAGGATTTACCTTTCGAAAAAGATGCTTTTCGTACTCTGGGCACCACAATTGAGATTGAAGGACAGGCTCCGATAACTTTGGATCGTTCCGATAAGGAGACGAGTAAGAAACAACTGCTTTCGGCTATTTCGGAAGGATTTGGTGAAAAGCGTGCACAGGTTTTAAAAAACTTTCTTTTAGCCTATAACGGACAGCGTATAGGACAGTGTGCTTATGAAGCTATGGGGCGAAAAGCGCTTGGTCAAGAAGGTATGAGAAGTATGCCGGTTTGGGATCACAATGTTACCGAAAAGGTCACCATAAAAAAAGATGGTTCGATTACTTATCGTGTTGAAGGATTACAAATGGGATTTTTGCCACTTATGGATATGGCGGATACAATGTCGAACCATAAAGCCGATGCCGGTTTTGTAATAGAGCTTAATTTTACACCGGATGGGAAGTACACTATAAATCAAGAGGGTAGCCATATGGATTGTACAGTATTTAGAGACCTTGTGCCGATGTTGGGAGTGGAACAACAGTAACTTAGTTTCGCATGGATACCGCTTTTGTCTAGGTTTTAAGCCTTCTGCCGTATAGCCTACGCAGTTCATCTTTAGCCTGATTGAGTATGGACTTTTGAGCATCGGGTAAATTTTTACCGGCCCTATTCATATAAAAGCATAACATAGACATTGCGGAACGAAAGGGTGAACTTTTGCGCCGATGACTTCTTTCGGCCGAATTTTTTAAAGATTCTGCAATTTTTTTCGGTGAACGGAACGTGAAAACACCTTCTTCCAGGTCCATAGCGTTGCTTTCTTGTGTTACCCGCTGGGACCATCGCTCAGAAGCATGATTTCCCTTTACCATCCGTTTAGAATTTTAAAACTTTATGCTTTTTTTACAAGTATGGTAAAAGATTTTTTTGTAAAAAAATCTCTTCCCGGCCCCTTCTCTTAAAAACTTTTACAGAAATGATACGAATTTTAAAATTCGTATCATTTCGGATTCGTTTTTCTTTCGGAAGGCTCGGAAATCTTATAATTCGATGCGTGAGCATCGACGGGTCCAGGGGCTGCGTCCCTGGCGGGCTCAAAGGGCAGAGCCCTGGGAAAACAAAGCCCGGGAAAAATGCCTTAACTTGGATCGTCAGGGCTGATTGGTCGAATGGCGTAAAGTTGGTTTGTTGGCCAAGTAGCCGTATTATTGGGATCGGTTGCCGTTGAGCTTTGCCAGCGATAAATTAAATAAATGGACTGAAACCCGATGGGCGGGTTGATACTGTTACGCTGTGCTAGGTTATAATTTTCGTACAGAGGGCTCCCGCGTACTTGGAGGTTAAATTCGATTCGCATGTCGTTAGGGGCATATACGGACGCGAACACCGGATTTGCCGTGTCAAAACCGGCCGTTAAATTGTAATTTAAATTGATTTTTTGTGCTTCGGTTGCTTCCGGATTGCTCAGGGGTATTAACTTTAGCGTGGAACCGGTAGGTGTAGGGTTTGCCATGAAAAGTTGAAGGGGATGAATATCGCCTAAAATCTGTTCAAAATAACTCATGGCGGTTATATGTGCCTGCATTTTACAAATATTTGCCCTTGAATAGCGGTGCATAACCATTACGGCTTGGGCGATACCCAAAACGACAAACGCAAACAAGCCGCTGGCGATTAAAACTTCGACAACACTAAAGCCCTTTGTATTTTTCTTCATGTGACCCTGAAAAGCGTACTTTTAAGAGAGGCGAAAGTCAAGGTTTCCTCATCAAATAAACTTGCCAAAATTCTTATAAAAAAAATGCTTGTTTTATGCCCAGAAAGGATCGAACAAATAACAGCTTACGTTCAATTAATATTATTCCGCATTTTGCACCGCATGCAACCGGCTCGGTGCTCATTGAATGTGGTAATACACGTGTTATCTGTGCCGCGACGTTGGAAGAAAAAATTCCCTCGTGGATGATAAAACAGAACGATACCGGCAACGGGTGGCTTACGGCCGAATATTCCATGTTGCCCTATAGCACGTTAGAGCGTAAACAACGTGATAGTTCGCGCGGTAAACCCGATGGTCGTACCGTCGAAATCCAACGTCTTATCGGTCGTGCGCTTCGAGCGGTCACCAATTTGACACTTTTGAAGGGTTATACTTTATGGATTGATTGCGATGTTTTACAGGCCGATGGTGGCACGCGTACAGCATCCATCAATGGGGCATATGTTGCGGCACAATTGGCGGTAAGGAAGCTTCTAAAAGATGGCAAATTGACCGTAAACCCCTTTGTGGGGCGTGTTGGGGCCATCAGCGTGGGCATTGTCGGCGGTGAGGTCGTTTTAGATCTTGATTATGCCGAAGACAGCTGTGCCGAGGTCGATTTTAACGTAATCATGAATGATAAGGACGCTTTTATCGAGATTCAGGGAACGGCCGAGCGGAAGGCATTTCCGAAATCCACCCTGGACGCTATGCTTGAATTGGCAAAAAAAGGCATTCAAGAGATCTCTTTAAAGCAATTGGAAATTTTAAGGTAAGCGACTAGAAAGTTTTTAGTTTGGCAGCTGAAACCTTAAGGTTTTAGCAAACCAAAAAGTTTTGTGGTTTGGCTTATAAATTTATTAAAATTGCACTAGCTTAGGTGAAGGATCTTGAAGTTCTTGTAAAAGATTATCGGATAATAAGCCTAATTTAGGCTTAGCACATTCTGTTATTACTGTTTTTAATTGGACAAGCTCCATCATAAAATAAAAAAAGCCCGCTAAAATAGCGGGCTGAAAGTATTACTTATTTAGTCTTAATCGTGCTAATAATTCTTCGTATAGGCGTGTTACGGTACCTTTATCATATTGTTTTTTAGCTGGTAATTGTGTTATAAACCGTCTTAATTCCGCAATCCTTTGACGTTC
>CAZDSI010000044.1:0-786 GCA_964508215.1 uncultured Opitutales bacterium | reverse complement strand
TACAAGAGCTTCCTCTCGCTGCCTAATCGTTTCTTGAGCTTGTCTAGCTTGCTCATCAAGTGCTTTTTGAGCTTGTTCCTGATGCTCAACAAGCTGCTTTTGAAAGGCTTCACGCTGTTCCTTAAGCCGCTTTTCTACCTCTTCAATCTGTTGTTCAAACGTGTGAATTTGAAGATCGCGTTGAGCAATTTCTAGTCCTTTAGCCTGATCGAGTTTTTCAAGGGCTTCCTGCCTTTCTTTTACCTTCTGAGCTTCTAATTCCAACTGTCTTAAAAGCGCTTCCTTCTCTTGTTGTGCTCTTAACGCAAGTTCATCTTTTTCTTTAGCGAGACGTTCTAGATCTTGCTGCATAACGGCTTTTTGTTCTTCTGATTCTTTTCTAATTCTTTCGATTTCTTCACGTGCAATTTCTATTGAGCTTTTCGTTGGTGTCACCGTTTCTACTCTAGGCTCCTCCACAGTTCTTTCGGGCCTGGATACTGTTTCTGATGGTTTTTCTGTGAAGCTTCTTATGATAATTTGCACTACTTGAGGATCCCTACTAATTTCAGGGGTTTCAAGTAATGTCCTTAGTGCGTGTTTTGCAAACAGGCTATGACTAGATTCCTGCTGGGATTCTTGTAATGCATAATAAAGCCCTTGTAGATTTTGAATGCCTTTAAAATTTGGGAATCCAAAAAGGTTGGTTAAATACTCAAGCCAGCTTCCGAATCTATAAGGATTTTGCATTGTTAAGAGGATACTGGTAACAGCCTCCCGTAACTCCTTTTTTTTGTAATATAAACT
>CAZDSI010000043.1:3316-8733 GCA_964508215.1 uncultured Opitutales bacterium | reverse complement strand
TCTCCTGAAAATTTTGTCCACATTTGCAACGTGTCAAATCTTTTCAACAGAACCAGCCCAGCTACCACCGACTCCGCACCACTGAAGTGCAATAGGGGTGGGGTAATAATTTGGGTTTTCCAACACCGCTAAAGCCACATCATTAAACCAGGCGACGTATGCGGGTTTCTCTATTCCATTTATAAGTGGGTCGTTCAAGAAGTTAGGCGTTGCCCAGTCTAATGTTGCCAAACATATACGATCTCTAGCTAATTGTGCACTTGAGTCCTCATATTTAAAATATTTTCCCGATTGCTTTGTTGCAAAAGCTTTTCGTAACATTTCAATTTTAAGAGAAGTATGAATTCCATTTTCTAATTTGTCATCAATTTCCTCTCGAAGGGTTTCATTTTCTTCGTAGTGAGCAATTAATTTGCCCAGAGTATCAATAGCGCTGCCAGGCTTTATCGAAAGATTGGCAAAGGTATCTTTTGCCGTTTGGCTCAAAGTTAAATCATTTACGCCGTAGCTTGCTGTCAGTAAATTTGTTATGATTCCCAAGCCACATAGAATTTTGGTTGCTGTTTTCTTCTTCATTAAGGCCGGATAAAAGACTTTTTCTGTTTTTTGTCAATAACTTTATTTTTTTGAAATATTATAACGTTTTTATTGCGAGCACATTGATTATAACAAAAGTTTTACGGCGTATCGAAAAAAATTCGTAAGATTACTGGAATTTTTATGCGTTGTGATTAATCGATTTCATGCTAATTTTTTAGCGCGGAAGATTTATTTTTGAATAAGATGATAGTTAAAAATATGAGTCGGGTATCTTTCTCTGCAACCTAGCTTAAATTTTTAGGCTCATCTTGAATTTGGTTGCGGCGCTTTTTAAGTTCGTAAAAGTAATATTTGTGTGTTCGATAAACGTAAGCTAAAATTTCGGCAACAAGTTCGTAAACTTCTACCGGTATGGGTTTACCAACCTTCCCAAGCCGAAAAAGAATGCGAGCGGCCAAGCGGTTTTCTACGGTTGGTACGCTAAAATTTTTAGCGATATCCTTAATACGTTGAGCGAATAGATTTTCGCCCTTTGCCAATACAACCGGAGCCTTGTCCTTGCCACGTTCATATTTTAACACCACCGCGTAGTGGGTCGGGTTGGTGATGACAACATCCGCCGTCGGTATGGCGTGTAGCATTTGTTTTTGCAGTAAACGTAACGCCATACGCCGTTGAGCCATTTTGATTTCCGGGTTACCCAGGGTCTGGCGCAATTCTTCCTTAACCTCTTCACGGCTCATCATAAGTTTTTTATGCGTATTATAACGTTCGTAAAGATACTTTAATCCCGCCAAAAAACCCAACGTAAATATAAGACGACTTAGCATTGTTAAGGTTACATTTAAAAATAGTTCCGGAATACGTTGAAAGGGAACAGGAGAATAAAAGATAGGGTCGTTGTAAATTCGCTTAAAAGCGTCGTAGATAATAAATCCCATAACCGTAAATTTGAGTCCGTCAAATAAGACCTCCATGCATTTTGCAAAAGAAAATAGGCGTTGAAGGCCGTTAACAGGATTTACCTTTTCCCAATTAGGGGCCAGAGTCTTATAGGTTAATCGAAATCCCGATTGTATTCCGCCGGCTAAGATAGCTGCACCCGTGCAAGCCAAAAACAATGAGAAAAGTTGAGAAAGCAAAAGTTGAACACCGGTTTGCACCCATTTGATCGCTTCGGTATTTGTGAGTGTCCATTCGTGTAAATGGCTCCATAGATTTATAACCCAGTCGGCCAATTCGCGTGCTTTGTCCTTTGCAATAAACACGAAAATAACGAATGTAGCCATAAGAACAAAAACAACGCCAAGATCTTCGGTGCGCGCAAATTGGCCTTTTTCATGAGCCTCTTGCAATCGTTTTTGCGTTGGCTCTTCGGTTTTGTTTTGATTGTCGTCACTCATTGATTATTGTGTGCTTTGCAAAACGTGTAACATATTTTCGGGTAAGGTCTTTAGGCACTCAAATACATAACCGTAGAACAGTCGGCTGGAAAGTACAATAAATAGAAGGCCTAAGAAAATACGTACCGAGAAGCTGATAAAGAAAACATTTATCTTTGGAGCAGCTTTACCCAATATGGCAAAGGCAAATGTAATCACAAAATTTAGCGTAACCAATGGGGCTGCAATTTTAAATCCAATTAAAAACAACGAACTGCTGATGCCCACAAGTCCTTCAAGGCTTTTCAGTGACTTCCAGTCGAACCCAAGGTTAACATATTCATAACTTTTGGCAATACCGTACAGTACTTCGTGGTGGCTATTGGTTAGAAAGAACACTAATCCCATGAAATAAAAAAGCACTACACTTAAGACGCTGTTTTGATGTTCATCAAAGGGATTAAAAATTTCACTACGAACAATGCCCATTTCGTTTGCCATCCATTGACCGGCAAATTCAACGGCGTTGAAGGCACACCTTACAACAAAACCCATGATAAGTCCGACGAGGGTCTCTTTAAGTGCGTTGATTCCCCAAATAAAAGGTTGTGAAGGTATGGAATCAACGAATTGAAAAGATGGATAGAGGCAAAGGGCAATTCCAAAAGCAAGGGCAACTTTAACCATTTGTGGGAGACCGCGTTCTCCCCATAAGGGCAACATTAGTATCAGTGCCGAACCACGAAAGAGGAGCAATAAAAATACGTAAATATCGCGTATAGAGATTAGAATCATTTGACCATTTCGCCCATTCTTTCAAAAATTAGCGTTGTAAATTCAATCAGTTGCCTAAATAACCATTCCGATAGTACCCATAAAAGCAGTGCTACACCGACAATTTTAGGTACAAAAGCAAGAGTTTGATCTTGAATGCTTGTTATGGATTGAAAGAGACTGATCAGAAAACCCATTACCATTGTAAGAATTAGAAAAGGTGAGACAACCCACAGAGCGGTTAAAATTAAGTTTTGCAGAAGATCAATTGCCAGCTGAACATTCATGTTCATCCCAGCATACATGGGAAATTTTTTAGAAGCAAGATTACAAGAACGGAAACAAGGGGCGTGGCCTCTTGAGTCAAAAATGCTCCGCATTTTATTTAAAATTCGTTTTTTTCGGAAGGTGCGGAAATGCCTTCTTGGGGTAATTCTGTGGCAGGATTACACGGAGGGAAACTTTCTTCAGCAAGAAAGTTTCCTTCCGTACTACCCCTCAAAGAACTTTTAATTCGAGGCCGATGCATCGATGGGTCCAGTGACTGCGTTCCTGGCTTTTTGCATTTCGTTTAGTAGAAATCTTATTTCTTTTTTTCCCAATGAGCTTTGGTTAGGATGGGCGCGTAAAGATCTTCTTCTAGAGAAATCGAAATTTTTTTGATTTCCTCTGGAGTGGGGTAGCGAGATACGAAATTTATTTTAGGAGCATTCTGTATAACGGCTATTGGGGTTTGTTCGCATCCTTCTCCCATCAAGAGTACGGCGCTGGCCGCTAAAGCATCGATGAGGTTAATTTGGGTTACCCGTAGAGGATGTCCGTAAATGTCGGGCTTACCGATATAATTGTACAGCGGTTCAAAGCCGCACCAAGCTATGGCAATTCCGGTAACACCCCGTCTTAACGGTGTAGTGTGGCTGTCGGTAATAATAATGCCGAGTTCTTTGATTTGATGTCTAGCTCGTAAATAATCCCAAATAAGTCGAGCCGAAGCCATGGAATCCGAAGGATATAATATGTACACATCGTCTCCATTGGATTCATCAATACCGGCGGACGGAATTAAAATATTGTTTTTTAAGGTTAAATAGAGGCCATAGGGATGTTCTTTTTGTTTCAAAACCGCATCGGCTTCTTGAAAAACAAGCGCTTCTTTTGTGGAATTTACACGTTTTATCGTTCGCCCTTCACATATACTGATAATCTTAGATGTAATGGCCAAGATGGTTTTTTCTCTACACCTCGTGATATATCGGTCTAAAATTTCAGTTATGGGTTGTTTCTCTTCGATTCGGTGAGTTTTTATTACCTCAATATTCATAGAAAATTTTCAATTTGCCGATCGCATATATTGGTTTTTATAATGCACCGATGGTTTTTATAACCTGTTGTGCGACAAAGGACCGTTGATGGTCCTTAACGTTGTGGACCCTTAAATAATCCACTTTTATGTCTTTTAACCATTGAGAGATGGCTATTGTTTCAAGGTCGCGTTCTTGAGGATTTCCAGCGTAAAAAGATGTTATGTAGGATTTACGTGAATGTCCGATCAATGTTTTACAGCCTAAGTCCTGAAGTTCGGAAATTTCTTTTAGCAACAGAAGGTTTTGGTAGCGCGATTTTCCAAAACCGATTCCGGGGTCTAAAATGATTTTATTTTCTGAAAATCCGCAGTTTTTTAAGTTTTTTACAATTTTTTTTCCCCAATCACCAATAAGTTTATTCGGCGAGGCGTTAAGCGGGAGAAAATTTTGACTCGGTGGGACGGTCAGAGAATGCATAGCGCACAGGCTACAAGACTGTTCGGCAATTTTTTTTAAGGTTTTTGTGTCGAGCGCACCTTTGACATCGTTAATCCAAGCAATAGGATAGCGCTTCAGTGCTTTTAAGATAGTTTCGGGCCAAAAAGAGTCTAGGCTAAGGCAAAATTCGCTTTTTTGAGACTGTGCGAATAAGCCATCGAGGATCGGTTCGAGTCGACATAACTCTTCTTGCGCCGTTAACGTTTGTGCACCGGGACGAGTCGATTGAGCGCCAATTTCAACGATACTAGCACCTTCTTCTAAAAGTTGCTTTATTTGGTTAAGTGCCATCTCAGGCTTGAGATACAGTCCACCATCCGAAAAGGAGTCGGGTGTAATGTTTACAACACCAACCAATTTTGGTTCTATAATAAAAGTGTTTGTAAAGCATTTTTCAATGCCCGGCTGAGTCATAGCAAGTTTGTTAAAAGTAATGCCGTTACCACCAGGATAGATCAATAACGGGTTTAGCAGAGCTATTAAATGTAACAAAAAGGGCCGATGCAAAAGCTGTTGATGTGGAATGTTTAAATTTGAAGTTTCGATAACTTCGTTATGATAAATTAAAATATCGAGGTCGATGATGCGTGGCGACCATTTTGCGTGATCCTTTGGTCGGCCCATTTCGGTCTCGATGTTCTTGAGCTCTTTTAACAATTTTTCGGGTGTAAGTTTGCTTTTTCCGGCAAGAATCATGTTTAGGAACGGTCTGTTCCATTCCTCGGGAGCATTGGTTGGCAAAATGGCTTCGGTTTCAAGAACAATGGAACAAACAGCTTCCGAAAAACAACGTTCTTTCATTAGTGCGACGGCCATTTGCAAATTTTTTAGCCGATTTCCAAGATTCGAACCTATGCCGATGTAAATCATGTACTTTAGAAATCGCCAACAACAAATTGGCTTTCGGTTGCGTTTACGT
>CAZDSI010000043.1:0-3211 GCA_964508215.1 uncultured Opitutales bacterium | reverse complement strand
GTTTCGTAGCACAAAAGGAAATAATATCTTTTGCCAGATGATCGTAACAGTTTGTATCCGTTAATTGATCCGTGAAACAAGCATCTGGAAGAACATTATATTTGAGGACAAATTCTATCTTAACCTTGGTCTTGTTTTTTTTCTCTTCAGGCCAGCACCCAAGAGAAACCGGAATATCAAGGATTTTTAGTTTTAAGCTCGAAAAGGGCGGACTCAGAGGAGGGTTTTGATGAGTGATGTTATGGTTGTTGTGAATGCCGGTAAGAAATTCATTGCGAATTTTTTCTTCGCTTTTAAAGCGGCCGAGCATTGCATAGGTTGCGGTTTCCGAAGATTCTTTTCTGGCCCCTCGCATCGCTATACATAAGTGTTTTGCTTGTATAAATACGCCGACGTCGTTGGTTTTGCCTAACTCTTGTACGGTTTTGGCAATTTGATTTGAAAGTCTTTCTTGTAATTGCAATCGTCGCGCATACATATCTACAATCTTATTGATTTTGGATAACCCGAGCACCTTACCGTTTGGAAGGTAAGCGACCGTACAATGCCCAAAGAAAGGTAACAGGTGATGTTCGCAAAGTGAGTAGAATGGAATATCTTTTACCCAAACCATCTCATCGTATTCGCAGTGAAACAGAGCGTTTTTAAAAAAATCTTCTGTTTTTATGTTATAACCGTTTGTTAGTTCGTAAAAGCTGTTTAAGGCCCGCAAAGGCGTCTTTTGAAGCCCTTCACGATTGGGATCTTCACCAATCTTTAAAAATAATTTTTTAAAAAAATCTTCGGCTAAAGGATCTAGAGACATGTATTATTGGAGTTTGAATGTTTTGAAGGGCTTTCACCAGCCTTACTTATAGGCGAATCTACGCAAAAACAGGGGGCGGTTTTAAAAATAAAAACTTTTTTGAAAGTATCACGAGATTTAAATTTTACCGGTAGGCGGTCAATTCAATTTTAGTTTTTTTTCGATATGGAGGGAATAGGCGACGTACATCCGTGGTTTTTTATTTTTTCAGGAGTGAAAGTTTCCTCGGAAAGAAAGTTTCACTCCGCACCACCCATCAAAAAACTTTTAATTCGATGCGTTAGCATCGACAGGTCCAGGGGCTGTGTCCCTGGCGTAAAAAGAAAGGTTTTCCGACTTATGATTTTAAGCTATTGTGGCGCCTTCAAGTTGTAGAAGTTCTCGCTTTGTGTTTATGCCTCCAGGTGCCGAAAACCCGCCGAGTTTTTTTGATACACCAACAATACGATGGCAGGGAATAAAAAGCAGGTATGGATTACGGGCCATGGCCTGACCGACCGCTCTTGCCGCTTTGGGTGATCCCGCTTTTTTAGCCAAATCACAATAGGTTACCGTTGTTCCGTAGTGGATCTTTTGTGCTACTTTGTATATTTTTATGAAAAAACTGCTTATGCCCGAAAAGTCGATTGTGAAAGCCGATAGATCCTGCAGTTTACCGGATAAGTGGTTTTGGATGGCTTGAATAGCGTTTTGTATTGCGTTGGGAATTTTTTCTTGAGGTTGTTCTAAACATTTGCCTTCTTCCAAAAGTTTTAAGGCAGTTATGCCAGATTGGCTCCAGGAAATTTTGCATAATCCAAAAGCCGTTTTAAAAGTTGTAAAAGGATAATCACTTATCGATGGTATTAATTTTTGTTTTTTTAGTTCCATATAAGATGTGCCTTTATCTTGTCAGGATTGATTTCAATCGCAATCCGTTTTTTTATTTTTACAGATAACTATCCCGCTCTCTGTCGCAGGGTAGTTTAACCCTGGATTTCTATTGCGTGGTTATTGGCAAATCCGAAATACATTTTCCCGGAGTGTTTTTCCCTGAGATGACATCGGAAATAAAGGTAATCAATTCTTCACAGTGTTTATCAACGGATTCAAGAGGTAAGGCGCTGTGATCGCTTCCTTTTATATCCAAAATCCTTACCAGACTTCCTTTGTCGTTATCGATTGCAGCTTGATATATCCCAAAAGTTTCGAGAAAAGGAACCTGTCTGTCTTCGGTACCGTGAACAACCAAAAGAGGTTTCTTTAAATTCTTAAAATGATAGACGGGGGATATCTTTTGGTTGTATTCCTCATCTTCTAAATAGTTTTTTTTGAAAAAGAAAGTACATTGCATGGTTTTCTGTGTTTTTTTTCTCTCGAAATCGAACGCATTAATGAAAAGCTTATTATCATACCTGCCTTGTTCATCGGTGTATCTGCGTTTTTGGGGCATCGCCACATCACCATTGCCGCTTCCACAGATATATCCGTCAAACAACGAATTAACTTTTTCATCGTCATCGGTTGCCATGCGTAGTACAATATACCCTCCAAAACTGTGTCCGTACAGAAAAACCTTTGTTTTCCCGGGCATAATATAAGGCCGCTCCCAAAGGCCACCTTCTATATTTGTTTTTGTTAGAACAGTATAAGCATCCTGAATGTCTTCGAACACTTTTTGTGGAAAGTTTTTATAATTTATTCGGTATTTCAGTTCGTCTTCAGGGGGCAACACGTCTCTCTCAAGATTATCTTGACCTTTTAAGGTAACAACAATGCAGCCAAAATTTGCCATCACCTTTTCGATACACAAGGTAGTTTCGCTCATATAGTGTAGAGGATCTCCGCCCTCATATATGTGAAAGAAAACCGGCAAGGGATCTTTCCGATATTTTTCAGGATCTGCCGCTTAAAACTCTTTCGGGACATACATGTGGTATTCAATTGGGAAACCATCTCTAGCCTTAAAGGGTAAAACGAGATTGGTTTCCGAACTTAAACAATGTTTGTCGAAAGTCTCGATTTTTGGGAAAGCACTTTCATAATTTTCCGTACTGAAAGCTATTGGGCGTTTTGTGTACAAGGGAATGAAGCTTTTTATAGATATTGGGGATGTCGATTCCCCCTGGGCATCAACGTCACCAATTATTTTGTATTGCCCATTTTCTACAATTATGGATACCCGATCGGATGATGGGTTGGCATCGACACTAAACATCAAAAATCTAGATTGTTGATTTTGCGAGAGACTATACACATAAGGATTTATAGGGCAAAAATCTTGTGATGTTATGTTCTTTGTTGGTGTTGGTGGTTTGAGTGTAGGGATGTTAAAGAGATGAAATTTACACGTTGGTCTGTTTTTGATTAATACATATCCGGTGGTATTATTAACCGAGTAAGCTTTGGAAAAGGGAGTATCTTTGA
>CAZDSI010000042.1:0-8984 GCA_964508215.1 uncultured Opitutales bacterium | reverse complement strand
GAAATTTCTTCTTGAACGAGACGTTGAAAAATATCGGTAATTTTTTGAATCGGCAAAACACGTTGAATTTCACGCACAATTTCGGGAAACTCATGCTCCATATTCTCCAGCAAAAACTTACATTCTTGAATACCCAGAAATTCACCCGCGTATTTTTTCAAGACAAACGACAAGTGGTAAGTCAAAATCTGAGGGGTCTTCATATAGGGTACGTTGGCACGATCTAGTTTTTCGACTTCTTCAGTTTTCACCCACAAAGTTTTTAAACTTGGCAAGAAGGCATCACCGGCCTGACTTTGTACACCCAACATGTCGAGATTTTCCTTGGTTTCCCTCGCGATTACACATCCCGCAAGTACCTTCCCTTGGCTTATAGGAACTTCGTGCAAAAGAATACGGTACACACCATCTTCTAGGCTTTCGTTAAAGCGCAAATGAATACCAGGGAATGGAACCCCTAAGTCATGATACAAAGCACGCCGCACTTGAATCAGCTGTTCGTTCAAAACATCGGCTTCAATAGTGTTCTCAACACTACGAGCAACGTCAAGCATCAAAGGTACGGTAACCGAAAATTCATCACCGGAATCTTCGCTTTCTCGCGACACTTCGGGCGCTTTATGAGGAGCTGCCGCTGGAGCCATTGCCGATTTCTTTTTTGCCTTAGAAGCGGATTGCATGCCTCTGGTTTTCTGAAGTGTATACCCGGTGGCAAAAATGGAACCCGACAAAATAATAAATGGGATTTTAGGAAATCCCGGAATAAGCATCAGCAAGATAGCCAAACAAGCCGCTAAAAGCAAAGCTTTCGGTTGACCTAATACTTGGTTACCAATATCCTTACCTAAAACTGAACCATCCTCGGCTCCAACCTTGGTAACAATAATACCCGCCGTAATTGAAATTAAAAGCGCTGGGATTTGAGATACAAGTCCGTCACCGATCGTTAAAATAGAATAAGTGGTAACCGCTTTTCCCGCCGTCATTCCTTTTTGAGTAACCCCAATAATAATTCCCGCAACAATATTAATCGCCGTGATAATAAGTCCCGCAATAGCATCACCTTTAACGAACTTCATGGCACCATCCATAGCACCATAAAGCTGGTTTTCACGTTCAAGATCTGTACGGCGGCGTTTAGCTTCCTCCATATCGATGGTACCCGCACGCATGTCAGCATCAATACTCATCTGTTTACCCGGCATCGCATCTAAGGTAAAACGTGCGGCCACTTCCGCAACACGTTCGGCACCTTTGGTAATAACCAAAAATTGAACGAGCAATAAGATAAGGAAAATAACCGTACCAACCACAAAGTTTCCACCGACCACAAATTTTCCGAATGTGAAAATAATATCCCCGGCGTTCGCATATAATAAAATCATACGCGTTGTAGTGATATTTAAAGCCAAGCGAAACAAGGTCGTAAAGAGCAACATGCTTGGGAAGGTCGAAAAGGCCAACACATTTGGAATGTATAAGGCCATCATCAACAAGACAACCGATATGGTAAGGTTTACCGCCAACAATCCGTCCAATACATGAGGTGAAATCGGTACAATCATCAACGCGATGATCATCACAACCATTACGGCCAAAAATACGTCATTAAAACGAGATAGCTTTGAAACGGTTTTTTCAACTGTCCCGGCAAAACTCATACATCTAATTTTCTATATTTTAAATAATTATGAAGCATTAAACGTGAATCCTGAAAATTACCCAACTCCCAAAGGGACTTGCTTTTCAAAAAATAATAAACACTTAAAAACTCTTGTGTAAAATTTTCCACATTTAAAGAATCGAGCACTTTTAAAGCTTCTTCAAAACGTTTCGATTGAAACAAACAATATACCAGCGACAGAACAATAGAATCATCACCACTAAAATGTAGCCTTAAAAAACGAAACAATGCCAAAGCTTCCTTGTATTTAGCCTGTTGCAAGTACATGTACGCCAGAAGGTGCAAAAACCGTTTATCAAGTTCCACAATCTTTAAAGTGTAGAAGCTCGGAAACAAAATGTAAACTTTTTTACTGAAAAAGTTTTATTGCGCAAGTGCATTTATCAAAGGCCTAGGAAGATTTTTCTATAAAAATTTTATGCTTTAAGATTGAAATTAGCAAAGAAACCTAGGGTCCAAACACTCGTTGAAGTAAAAGGCAAATGAGCGCTGATTTCTAAGCACAATTAACTTAGCTTTTGTGATAATTTATTTTAATTAAAAGTATCAAATCTATCTTCTTCAAAAGGATCATCAAAATAATCAGAGTCCAAACCTCGTTCATCATCAAAATCGTCCTTAAACAATTCATTACCCGTTGATCCTGTTAGGTTCTTCGGGCTTTGCCAAGGCAGGCTATCATTTGTAGCCGATGGATATTTGCCTGCCGCATACCGATAGTCGTCATCAAAACGTCGATCGAATAATTTTTCACGTATTTTAGCTTCGGAATAGCTTGCTTTTTGTGGAATTTGTAAAGGTTTATTTGCTAAAAGACTTGGTAGGCCTAAATTAAAAAATCCAAATAAGCAAATCACCAGCCACAAAGAGAAAGAGTTTTTTTTCATGATTATTAAAGAAGTATGCAAGATTTTACAATCGCCAGGTTCCCTTGCGATTTTTGGAAATATTTTGTAAAAAGACAATAAAATAATGAAGATTTTTGCGGATAATTTATGGGTTGGTTGGTGCCTGGAGAAGTTTTTTGACATCATCTTGGATTTTTGACGGATGCCCGTTAAGAACGATATTGTACTCTTTGTCAATCACAACCATATAGGGAATGGAAGACACCTTGAAAAACTTCTGCAAACGACCTTCGTTATCCATAAGCCATGGCGCTTGAATATTGTGAGTGGATTGCATCTCTTTAGCTTTTTGCAAATCACCTTCAATATTGACGCCAATCAACAAGACACCGCCTTTTTTCCACTCCGATGCTTCTTTGGCCAATATTGGCATTATAGCACGGCAGGGAGGGCACCATGACGCCCAAAATTCGAGAGCAATAAATTTGCAGTCTGGCTGCTTAAAAAATTCGGTTATGCTAATCGAGGCATTTTCTGTGGTAGGATAAGAATTGTTCAAGACTTCGAAACTTGGGTTAATTAAAAAACTTGATGGGTTTGGCGAATTTTCTTCCGAGGTCCTTCGAGCAGGTTCCTTACCCATATTTTTTGTACAAAGATGCCCTATGTGTGGAAACAAGAATCCCGATTGCACAAAAGAGCCCATAAAAAAAACAATCGCAATTTTAAGGTGTTTGTTCATCAGTTTAATTTATTTATTCTACCCTAGACCAGCAATAAAAAAAATTTTCAACTTGCGAATTAAGTCGAAAATTTTCGTTGCTTGCTTATTCGTCATCTAGAAGGAAAGTCAGACTAGACCTATATCCAACATTCTAAAGGCTTACAAGAAAATTTTAGTTGCCGGTTGTTCGAGCGGAACCCACGAAAAATTTTATAAGGACAAGATTTACAATTTTTTGTCCTTTCTTATTCATAATAAATGAGAGTGTAGAAAAAAATTTGTAAAAATCCAAAATGGGACAGTTAAAGGAAATATCTTGGTCGTTTTATTTGGCCTTACGGTATTTATTTCCCAAAGGGAAGTGTGCTTCTTTTTTTACGCTTTTGTCCATCTTGGGAATTGCCCTTGGCGTAACAGTCTTGTGGGTCGTACAAAGTGTCATCAACGGTTTTGGATATCAAATTCGCCAAAAGTTAGTAGAGATAAACGGACATATCCAAATTACTTCTCCCGAACTCATTGGTAACGTCGAAGCACTGGAACATAAGTTAAAAACTATAAAAGGGATTAAAGGCATAACACCTTTTGCGCTGGGAATGACACTCGTACAACATAATAACCTTGTAGCTTTCCCGTGGATTCGCGGCATAGAGTTTAATAAGGCACTATCGGTATTACCTTTAAAACAATTTTTAAAAGCCGGGAGTTTCTCAGGCGGCATTTTACTAAGCCATTCATTGGCAGAATCTTTAAGTGTAAAAATTGGCGATTATTTGGACGTTTATTCACCGTTAATGCTTGGTGCATTAAAACGAGATGAGGTTCTTTTACCAAAGGAATGCAAGGTCGTTGGAATTTTTGAAACGGGATGGGCTGAAATTGATCGGCAAACACTGTTGTGTGATTTGCAAATCGTTCAGGAATTATATGGACTGGGCAAATCGGTTCATGGATTTGCCTTGAGCATCGACGATAAAAAATTTTCGGTTCAAGGCATATGCGAAGATGTAAACCGTCTGTTGTCCCCTCCCCTAAAAGCTTCCTCTTGGCTGGAATTGAACGAAGATCTTTTATTTGTTTTGCAGATGGAAAAAACCATGATGCTTTTTGTTATCTTATTTATCGTGCTCGTAGCTTCTTTTTCCGTCAGCAGCGGGTTAATGATTTCTGTGGTACGCAAAAAACGCGAAATTGCGTTGTTAACTCTTTTGGGCGCTGAAAAAATAAAAATTATTTCAATTTTTATCTGGCAGAGTTTTATTCTTGGGTTTTTAGGAATTATTTTTGGGTTTGCATTTGGTGCAATTGCGTTGGCCTTCCGTAATAACATCTTAGCTTTTTTGTCACATTGGTTTTTGCCAAAAGACATGTTATGGAATTTTTACTCTTTCGCGCAGTTGCCAGCAAAAAGTACAGCAGGCGATGCTCTTATCATTGCCCTAACAACGCTTTGCATCGCCGTAAGCGCAGCATTAATTCCGGCATGGCATGCAAGCCGCCTAAAATCCTCGGAGGTGTTACGCGGTGAATAATCCTATTCTCAGAATCGAAGGTGTCGGAAAATACTTTCTCAATGCCGATAAAACACCAATTTGGGTTCTAAAAGACGTCAACTTCACCTTAAATCGTTCCGAGAAAGTTGCCGTTTGCGGCGAATCGGGAAGCGGAAAAACGACATTTTTGTTTCTATTGGGACGATTGGAAAACGTTAACGAGGGACGTATATTTTGGGATGAAACTCCTTTGGATTCGCTTTCCGAGATTGACATTTTACGGAAACGTTGTCGTTTTGTAAGTTACATTTTTCAAAATTATCTTTTGATTGAAGAAATATCTGTAATAGAAAATATCTTATTGCCCATACGCATGCAAAAGAAAGCCAT
Organism: uncultured Opitutales bacterium; assembly: GCA_964508215.1. Lineage (GTDB taxonomy): Bacteria > Verrucomicrobiota > Verrucomicrobiia > Opitutales > UBA9783 > CAZDSI01. The sequence goes on along the minus strand of CAZDSI010000042.1, from coordinate 3,845 downwards.
AGGCCTTGAAACAAGTAAAAAAGCGTTAACATGGCTTGAGCGGTTGGGGATGTCTCGTAAGGCTAAATATTCACCACGGTTGCTATCGGGTGGTGAACGTCAAAGAGTGGCCATTGCACGAGCCTTGATGGCCAATTCAAAAGTAATTTTGGCCGATGAACCAACAGGAAATTTGGATGAAAAAACTGGAGAATCAGTTATGCATTGGCTTTTAGACACCTGCGAACAAGAAGGCTCAAGTCTTGTTCTGGTTACTCATAACCAACAATTTGCATCAAAAATGGATCGAGTGTATCATTTAAGAGAAGGGAAATTAAGCTTGTGAAGGTAAAATGTGGGATTGCCGGTGTAGGGTATTTGGGTGCACATCATGCTCGCTTGTACAGTGAAATTGAAGCCTGTGAATTTACAGGCATCTACGATATTGACCCCGTCAAAGCAAGGGTCATCGCCGATCGGTACGGTTGTAGGGTATTTGAGTCATTAGAAGAGCTTGGTGAAAGTTGTGATGCCGTTAGCGTTGTAACTCCAACGGTCACACATGCCGAAGTAGCCTTAAAATTACTCGAAAAAAATTGTCATCTTCTGGTTGAAAAACCGTTATGCGTTGGGCTTGCCGAAGCCAGCCGTATGATCGCCAGCGCCAACGAAAAACAATTAATGCTACAGGTTGGACATGTTGAACATTATAATCCAGTCGTTACCTTTTTAGAAGAAAATGTACACGCGCCACGTTATATAACAGCCGACCGATTAGCCCCTTTTAACCCACGTTGCACCGATGTTGGGGTTATATTAGACCTCATGATCCATGATCTTGGAGTAGTTTTACAGCTTGTAAAATCACCCATCGAAAATATTGAAGCTATTGGTGTAAGCGTATTATCACCCAATGAGGATATTGCCAACGCCCGTATTCGATTTGCAAACGGCTGTATTGCCAATTTTAACGCTAGTCGAGTTAGTTTAAAAAAAGTGCGCGAAATAAGGGTTTTTCAACCCAACAAGTATTTATCATTAGATTATATCGAACAAAGAGGTCATTTATTGTTTCGTGATGGTCAAGAGCTAAAAAAAGTTGATGTACCTTTAGAAAAACGAGAACCCTTACGCGTAGAACTTGAATCCTTCATTACGTGCGTTGCCGAAGCAAAAAAACCAAAGGTGGATGCTTTGGTCGGACGTTCGGCATTAGAAGTCGCTTTACAGATTATGGAAGCGATGAAAAAACATAATGCGCTGGAGGGAAGTTGATCAATGGAAAAAAGCGAAGCACCCGATCTCCTAATTATTGCCGGCGAGCATTCGGGAGACAGCCACGCGGCACATCTGGTAAAAAACTTAAGGGATAAAAATCCACATCTAAACATATACGCCTTTGGAGGTCCCGCTCTTGAACAAGCCGGAGCAAAGCTTTTATGCGACCTCACAAAGTTTTCAGTTGTAGGCCTTTGGGAAGTATTAACACACTATCGTTCCCTTAAAAATTTATTAAATAAAGTATACCGTTGGATAAAAAAATACCGGCCAAAATGCGTTTGTATGGTCGATTTCCCGGGGTTTAATCTTCGGTTAGCCGAAAAACTTCATCAAGGGAAAATTAGTACAAAAGGCGGAGGGAATGTAAGGCTTTATTATTACATTGCACCTCAGGTTTGGGCTTGGAAAAGCAATCGGCGGTTTTTAATGAGTAAGCATTTAGACGCTTTGGGGGTGATTTTCCCTTTTGAAGTCGATTTTTTTAAGGATACAAATTTGCCGGTTAGTTTCTTAGGACATCCTTTCATGGATAAAAATTTACCCTTTAGCTACAATGCTGAAGGTCCATTATTACTGTTACCTGGCAGTCGTGAATCGGCGGTAAAAAAAATTTTCCCACGCCTTTTAAAAGTATTTGAATGCTTACGAGATTGGTATAAAGTTGACGAAGCCGTTGTTGTCTACCCTGATGAGCGTATAAAGGAAGTTTTATTTAAAATAATCAAAAAATTCCCACGTTGCATAAAACATATAAGTTTTGTTCCATTCAACAAGCACACTTCCGTTGAGGCTTCTGGAGCCGTTATGAGTTCAGGTACAGCCTCTTTGATGGTCGGGCTAGCTGGAATACCCGGAATTATTGTCTACAAAGCCAATCCCATAACTTACTGGATTGGTCGTCTACTGGTAAAAGTAAAATTTTTAGGGATTGTTAACTTACTGCTTAATAAAGCCGTATATCCTGAGTTTTTACAGGACCGTTTTATGTGTGTGGAAATGGCCGATAGTTTGGCCGAAATGTTGGAACAACCTGAAAAATATCGAGAAGATTTTTTAAAATATGCTTCCCTCGTAAAAGAAAAACTCTCCGCTAAACAAATTGAAAACCCCGAAGATTGGTTATTAAAAGGAATAAAAAGTTAACGGGGCTTTCTATCTAAGCATTTATTTAGCAAAAAACGGCATTTATATATAGCTTCTTATTTTTTGACTCTTTATAAGTGTTCTAAGTATTTCAGTTGCATGGAAAATCCTTTCAGCCAAAACTTTTAAATGGTAGAGAATTTGAAATTGAAAAAAGAAGCTTACTCCCACAGGAATAAGCTTCGATGCGCAAAGTACTCTGCTCGCTAGAATCAAGCAGGATTCTTCGTAGCTTGTATAATTTGCAAAATCAATTTTAAAATATCGGGTGTCTGAGCAAGTAACTCTTTGGTACCCGCTAAGCAATTTTGGAAACACGTCAGGCAGCAAGAAGTTTGGCTTTCTTCAATTTGTTCGGCAAGAAAGTTAGCTAGGTAATTTGCGAATTTTTCACACAAATTTTTACCATTTACTTGTACAAATGCAACAATGTATTGCCAGAGTTTAGAAGTTTGATCCATCGCAGGGACACCTTCAAGTGTTAGGTTGTTTTGCGCCACTACGCTATCCCATAAGATGTTAAAAGCTTCTTCTTTCTGTTCTCTTGTCCATGTCACTAATCCTTGAATTGTTTGACGGATAACCTCATTTACAAGACCATCACCTTCAGTACGTAAGGCTAATAGGCAAGCGGCATTGATATCTTTAAAAACGGTGCTAACAGGATCTACAACCGCAAGTGCAGCATCGTGGTCGATTTGGCGACGACCTTCACAAATCAAATAGGGGTAAAGCAACTGCCCAACAATAGGCTTTAAGACTTCAACACCTTCTTTGGCTCTTTGCTTTGTAGTGCTTATGATATCTGCACCAAGAGACCCTTTTTTTTTTTTTTTTTCATCTTCGGCAAGAACCCAACAAGCCGATGCAAGTTTGGACATAAAAGTATCCTGTAAACTTTCCTGCTGTTCATGCGTAAGAACCCCCTCTCGGAAAGCAAACCATCCGGCATTTGCATTTGGGATCATACCCAATGTTAAACCTGAAAAAAGAATTCCTGTGATGAATTTTTTTGATTGTTTCATACTACGGGACAAGAGCATCGATAATGCCAAAAATTAACCCAGTGAACTTAATTCATACAAAAAAAATCAAAAAACGGAAACTATTTGTGGGTAAAGGAATTTACACATCACGTTTAATATAAACAATATAAAAGAACTTTCTTCTGGTTTTTCTATTCTTAATTTAGTTCCTCGAAAAATATTTTCATTTTATTCTATTTTCATTTTGTGGAAACTTTCTGGAAAAATTTTCAGAATATTTAAAAGCCTTTTGAAAAATTTTCTAGCAAAGGGTATTTTATACCAAGACCTTGAAATTTTTTCCTATATTTTACTCATAACAGTAGCCTTAGATATTTATGGGGTTAAAATACCGGCTTTGCAATCTTAACAGTTTTCAAACATTTCTTTTTCGGTTGTCAAAAAGTATTAAAACTT
>CAZDSI010000041.1:0-10100 GCA_964508215.1 uncultured Opitutales bacterium | reverse complement strand
GCCAATACGCTACCTCAAGTAGCCCTCAAACTCATAGGTCAATAGTCCTACTCTCTCCTCAGGAATATGTCACCCTGCCAGCTTAGCTGGCAGGGTTTTGTGTTTATTAAGGGCGCAAAAAGTAAAAGGGATAAACAAGCTGATCAATCGTTACTGTTTTGAATGACAGGACGGTTTATTTCTCAGTTTATAAAAGTGTTTTTTTTGCAAATGAAACATTGCGTTCCGTCCGAAAAGCTTTTTTCTTAGGCCTTGTGCATGAAATTATTCAACATTTGTTGAGTTTACAAACGCGCGATAAAGAAATTTTTGATATTGAACAAAGATTACAATCGTTGCCTAAAGAATACGATAGAATAAATGCCTTGATTCAAGCCGAAAAAACCGCCATCGATACCGAACGTCAAACCTTACGAGCATTAGAACTTAGGCGTAAAAATTCTGAATTGCAGTTACAGCAGACGGAAGACAAGATATTGAAATTAAAGACACAACAAACGAGTATCAAAAAAGTTGAAGAATACAAGGCTATGGACACAGCGATTTCAGACGCCAAGTTGAGTGTCGATAATCTTGAAACCGAAATTTTAAAAGCAATTGAAGAAATTGAGTCCTTGAGCGTTAAAAATCAGCTTAGTGCACGCTCGCATGAAAAACGTATTGAGGAATTAAAACTCGATCTGACCGGATTACAAGAAAGAGAAAAAGGTTTAATCGTTGAGGCTACAGAAAAAAAACAATCCGCCGAATCTGTCAAACACGCTTTGCAAGGTCCTTTTATACAGGCTTATTCAACTTTAAAACAATCAAAATTACGTTTTCCATTGCTCGTTGAACTAAAAAATTCCCAATGTACGGGATGCTTTATGAAAGTTTCACGTGATACCGCCGAAAGTGTCAAAAGCTCCAAAGACCCGGTTTTTTGCGAAAGCTGTGGACGTATGTTGTTTATGCAAGACTAATGAGAATAGAGGCTCTAAAATTAATATTAGATGTGCTTAAAGGGCATCAGCGCTTGGGAATGAAAAAATTAGGTTTTTCGGAGGAAGTCCTTCACCATTTAAAAGAAAAAAAAATCCTTTTCACAAAGGGAAAGTACCCAGCAGAGACAATTACACCCGTTAAGGGGGTAACAGCGATTTCTTTGCCACAAGGAACTAAACTTGAACAATGGAAATGGCTCAAAAATAAGGTTTTAACATGCCCAACTTGTTGTTCTCACGTGAGGCCTGGCAAACGTGTTGTGTTTGGTAGTGGATGTTTAGATGCGTCGATATTTTTCTGTGGTGAAGCTCCCGGAGCAGACGAGGAGGAACAAGGCGAAGTTTTTGTTGGAAGAGCAGGCCAACTCCTAACAAAAATTATAAACGCCATGGGGTTTCAACGGTCCGATGTTTATATCGGTAACATCATGAATTGGCGGCCCGAAATGCCAAATATGATTGGCAACCGTCCTCCGACACAAGAGGAGATGGAAATCTGCTTGCCCTATCTGAAAGCTCAATTGGCCATTGTTCAACCCAAGGTTGTTGTTGCGCTTGGCTCAACAGCCGTAAGCGGATTGTTGGGGGCTGATTCAAAACGTCGAATGCGTGATATTCGAGGTCAATGGACAAGTTTTGAGCATATCCCCATGATGGTTACTTACCACCCTTCTTATCTCTTGAGAAATAATACTCGCGAAGCCAAACGCCAGGTTTGGGAGGATATGATGGCCGTTATGGAGCGTTTAAATATGCCCATTTCAGAAAAGCAAAGGGGATATTTCTTGTCGTAGATATTTACACGGTTTACGGGGCTAAAATTCTCTTTTAGGCATCCTACCTTATCGAAATAAAAATTAAGCGTTTTACCTTTCAAAGCCGATTTGCACAAGAGAATGTTTCATACAACCAGTGGGCGGTGTTAGCCTTTTGGTATTTTTAAACACTTTAATATTAGGTTATTCTCAATAAAAAAACAGTGTTCCATTTACTATAAGTGTATAACAGAAAAGTCTGTTTAATAATTAAGTTTTTTTACTGCTTCGAGAACATCGTTGGCATGATAAAAAACATTAAAACGCTGCCATACTTTTACAATAATACCCTTGGTATTGATTAAAAATGTTGTTCTTTTAGACCAACCATTTTTGTTGGATTGTTCCAATACGCCATATAAACGACTGACATCTCCATTCTCATCCGATAGTAATGGGAAATCGAGGTTATATTTGTCTTTAAATTTTTTGTGTGATACCACGGTGTCCCTAGAAATACCAATAACACAAGTGTTTAGCTTTTTAAATTCTTCCGATAGTTTAGTAAAACTTGATGCTTCTTTCGTGCAAAATGGGCTGCCATCTTTAGGGTAAAAATACAATATCACATTACTTCCTATATATTCCGATAAAGATACTTCTTTACCATTTGTTGCGGCTAGTTTAAAGTTTGGTGCCATTGCCCCAGCGACAAGAAGACCCTGCTCGCTGGGTTGTTTCGTAGAATCTAAATTTTGGGTGTTTTTTGCCGCTAGAAAGTTTGTGTTGAATAATAAAAAAATTCCAACGATCATTGCCGAAAAATTACCCTTTAATAATTTTCCACATTGTTTTAAATTAAACATAAATATCCCACCTTTCTTGAGTTTCTCTAGTTTCTAAAAAATTAGTGTCTAGAATTTTTGCTATATCTTTTTCTCCCACTGAAAAACGCTAGTGTAATTCTTAAAAAAAGCGAGCAAAATAAGCTTTATTAATAATTTTCAACAGTTTCTCGCGTTGAACCGATAAATTAATAGCTTTAAAAAATGCCCAGGCAATTTTTGCCTAGCAAAAAGATGAAAACTTTCATAACCAATTATAAGGTTTCTAAATATTAAAAAGAGGGGAAAGATTACTTTGAGTTATTTAATTAATATTCCATTGTTTAAGCTTACGATGTAACGTACGGCGATTAATACCCAAAATTTCGGCAGCTTTGGTTTTATTATTGCCGGTTTTTTTTAAGACATCATCGATAAGCTTTTTTTTTTTTTTTTTCATTGATAGGGAATCACTAACCGGTTTGGCAGGGGAACGTCGGTCAAGGTCTTCAGGATTAATAATCTGGCCTTGTTTCATAACCGTGATATTTTCCGCAAAATTTCTTAATTCACGCACGTTTCCCGGCCATCGATATTCCGTTAACTGTTCCAGCGCTTTTGACGATATGCGTGCGAATGGCAACCCATTTTCTTCGCTGAACAATTTTAAGTAATGATTTAATAAAATAGGGATATCCTTTTTACGCTCTCTTAACGCAGGTAATTGTATTGTTACAACGTTCAAACGATAAAGAAGGTCTTCACGGAATTTTCCTTCTGACACCATCTGCTCAAGGTTTTTATTTGTTGCACAGATGAGGCGTACGTCCAATTGAATGGGTTGTGCGCTTCCCAATCTTTCGATTGTTTTTGTTTCTAAAAACCGCAATAGTTTTACCTGTGTCGAAGCGTCGATTTCGCCGATTTCGTCAAGAAAGAGAGTGCCTTTGTTTGCGCTTTCAAAACGCCCAATACGTTTCACAGTAGCTCCTGTAAAGGCACCTTTTTCGTGCCCAAAAAGCTCGCTTTCCAAAAGGTTACTGGCTAAAGCCGCACAGTGTACGGCTACAAAGGGTTGTGATTGGCGTGGGCTTTTTTGGTGCAGTTGTCGCGCAATAAGCTCTTTACCGGTGCCGGTCTCCCCCAAAATAAGTACCGTGGTTTTCGTCCCAGCAACTTGCTCAACTTGTTGCAATACAGAACGGAAATTGTCGCTTTCACCCAAAATACCTTCGAGACGGTAGCGATCCGAGAGCTTTTTGTGCAATTCTTGATTTTCCTTGGTTAAGGTCCGTGTTTGAAGTGCACGTTGAAAGAGAAGCTCTAGTTTGCTTAAATGAACGGGCTTACTCAAAAAATCAAAAGCACCTCTTTTCATGGCCTCAACGGCGCTTTCAATATTACCATATGCGGTCATCATAATGCATATCGGTTTGTAAGGAAGTTGAAGTGCCTTATCGATAACTTTCATCCCCGATTGCGTGCCCATCCGCAAATCGGTCAAAATGATGTCAAATGGCTCTTCTTCCATAAGTCGAAAAGCTTCCTCGGCATTTTCAGCGGTAAAGACATCAAATTTGTTTTCAAAGGCTTGTGCTAATCCTTCACGAGTATTTTTTTCGTCGTCAACAATAAGCAGGGTTCCCAACATAAACAAAATACTATAAACAGATGCTTACAATCCCTTCAAAAGCTTTTGAAGGGATTTTTAAAGGAAATGCACCATCGGTATGTAAAAAACACAAACAGCCTCTGAAGGCTTAATAAAAAACACAAATTTGAAAACTCACAAAATAAAAAGTAATTTTGCCGAAAGCTTCTCCTCTTTCCCAGCCTTCTGACAAAGCTAAAGAACTTTTTCAACCAGCCCGGCTTTGATAGCCTTTACCGAAACCCAAACCCGTTTTACTTGGCCATTCGGTAGTTTGATGCGAATTTTTTGGAGATTTGGTTTAAAAATTCTTTTTACTCTTTTTGTAACGTGAGTACCAATACCACCACTTTTTTTGGATTGTCCTTTGCGGGTAATGGCCGAGCCAACGACACGTTTTTTCTGCGTAATATAACAAATCTGCGACATAAGATTAAGAATATATCAAATACCTGAAAGGTATGTACTCGACTCAAAAAATCAAGTTTTTTGTCGTTTTATTTAAAAAATTTATGAACAATTACCGTTAAATGGACAGCGGTGTCCGGAATTTTCTGAATTTAGGCATCCCTGACAAGAAGAAGGGATTGTATTGATGGGTGCATTGAAAAGCGATATAGCTTTTTCTAAATGATCGCTGCCACATTCGGGGCAGATAAATTTGAGCTCTTCCTGACTGCATACGTGTAATAATTTTTCGCACGAAGCACCGCAATCCTTGCATGTGTATTCGTAAATAGGCATTTTTCTAGCTATTATGACTCAACAACTTACCCTGTCTACTCTAAATCAATTTTCTTTTGCGCTATTTACCAACAATTTTGCTTAAGAATTGTTGCTCCTTATTTTTTGTTACAGGTGTAACAATAATAGCTGTGTTTCGGAGGTACTGTTTTACCTTATTTTTTGCCTCAAAGTAAGAAGTAGATTTTAGCTCCTCGTTTTTAATAAAGTCCTGTCTTATCGTTATGTGTTCTTCAATTTCAACCCCGTCTTTTTTTTCGGAACAAGTACGCATAATCGATACCCATGGTGTTTTTATATTGAAGTCAAAAACCTTACTGTTTTCAGCTTGCATGTCCGGTATAAAAATTTTCCGAGAAAACGTCGTGGGCGTACCAAGCAAAATACCACAAATTTGCTCCTCGGATGTATTTGTAAAGGAATCGCTAAAACTTGGGACTAACGCAATACCCCGGCCCTTGTTTGTTAAAAGTGTTCGGCTTCCCTGTTCATAGGAATATTTTATTTCTAAGTCTTTAACAATTCGCGAGCTTAAATCCGGCAGTAAAACTTTTTGGCTCAATGGAGCCAATTCGCCACAAAAACTACGAATAAAACTCTCCTCTAGGGTGCGCGGTGAGGTTTTGAGGGTAGCTCCCGTAAGCGAAAGAGCTTCCTCGCCAATTAGTTTTATATTCCCAATCACGCCTAAATGGTCATTTTGGTCCGAAAGCGTAATTATTTCCGAAAGCTCTATTCGAGAATGCGTAGGGTCAATATTAGGAATTTTTTCGTATACTGGGTTCACCAAGTTTAATACCAAAGCCTTCCGGTTAGCAATGTCGGGGAAAATACCATTGGCCATGCTTGCAAGATTTGTGGGATCAATCCAATAAATTTTACCCGATTTCCCGATGGCTTTGACAATTGCGTGATTAAAAACATCCGTACTTGGCAGTTGCTTTTCGGGACTAACATGAGCCACACCGCGAACAACGGTGGCCACATAGGCTTCATAGGACAATTTTCGTAGTATTGCTACAGTACAAGTTGCCAAGTCTTTACAATCGCCTACTCCAGTCGAAATGATTTCCTCGAGATTGTGGGGGCAGTATCGTCCCTGGATTGTTCGCCAGTCTCCCATGTAGCGTACGTTTTCGGCCAATAAGGAAGTCACCTTGTTGATTTGATCAACTTCATTGACCATCGTTTTGGTTTGGTTTACAATGGATGACAGGGTTTCTGGAAGTGGTCGTGAGAGAACCGATTCATAACTCTGTGCAAGTGATTTTGCCAAAGCCTCAAAACTGTCAATCGAAGAAACTTTAACCCAGGTTTGGTATTTATCTTCCAATTCCCCATCTGTGGGCTCGTGTGTAAGGCTTTCATATAGTGGTTCCTTAAGCTTAATGCTTAAAGCGATGTTAGTTTGCTGCACTTCTAACCTGTTTTTAGGGTCATTAACAAGAACATTAAAGGGTAAGGCCGAATTAAGTGTTACGGTACTTTTTCCCCAATACCCATCGCGACCGTAATGGAATTCGGTCGCAAAATAGTTTGGAAGCGGTTGTTTTAGGCATATGAGTTTATACTTTAGGTAAAGTTGGGTACCAATATCACATTTTGGGTAAGCAATGAGCACCTGCATAAGTTGGTCAAACCCTTTTGTGTCGCTTGCCAAAGGCTTTTTCTCAATCATTGATTCTGGAACAACGTATTCTCGCCCATCAAAAATAGCTTTTGCTTCCAAAATTTGGATTTCTTCGCTATTCCCATTATAGATAATCGCTTGTGTACCAAAGTCGTTACGCCCTTGTTCATTTAAAATTTTGCGTTTAACTTCAATGGTTTCCTCTGTTTTGCCATCAGCCGCAACGGTGATATCTCGGTTATAAAATTCGACCTCAATAGGTGCTTCTTCGGGCAATGCCCAACGTCCAATAAGCGTAGTGGTGAAAGTGAAGCCAATAATATAAATAATATAACACTTAAAACGATGGATGACTCGCATGAACTAGAGATAAAAAACCCTAATGGTAATACTCAATCGGAAATTAAGGTTTTCTTCTACAACGACTCAAAAAGTGAGAGCTAAAGGTAGTAAATTAGCACTCATCAGGCCGCCGCATGGAAGTTTATTTTATTTTCGGGTAAAAACCTTCTGAAGTAAGTGTAAGAACTTTATTTTCCATTCGCCACTATTTAAGGGCCTTATTTTTATCTCAAATTGTTCTCTGAAAATTTCTAAGATAGAATAAATTAAATCTTCTACTTCTTTTATTGCACTTTGTTTATCGGAACTCTGTTTGAAAAATTCTAGATGACGGTGTAATATTTTGAACGGTATTTTCTTTTTGAAACCAAAATCGATAGTTTCAAGGAATGGCTTAGCATCTTCTTTACCGGTATTAACACATTCAGCAACATAGGAAACACCCTCTACAGAAATCTTCTCAAATACTTCTTTCATACATTTAATCGAAAAATCAATATGAGATTTCAGCCTTCCATCCTTTAGCTTGTGTAAAACCTCTTTTTGCTCTGCATATTCAGCCAAATGAGCAATAAACTTATTTCTGAGCGGTTTTAGATACTTATGGGCATCATTTAATTTGCGGACTTTCTCTTCTTCTTCGCTTATGTAGTGACGTAAGGTGTTATTTTTATGTTTTCCTGTTTGTTTTTCTTCCAAAATTTTGAGTATCTTCAAAATGCGCTTCTTATATAAGTTCTCATAAATGAAATTCCAAAAAAGGGGTTCATCTTTTCCTTCGTAATGCTTATCCCATGCGTTTAAGAGAGTATCAAGCGTTGTTAACTCCAATATCTCGTTGTATAAAGCCCTTAAGTCAGCATTCATGCCTTAAGCATCGGCAAATTTTTCAACTAACTTTAGTATAAATCCCGTAAATGGCAGAATCTGCTCTTTTAAAATAGGCCCAATAGCGATCGCCGTAGGACCAATGCCAATACTCCGTTGCGTAGTTAACAAAGCCGACCGCTATTAAAACTTTTGCCATCATAGCTCGATTTTTTTGGGCTTCCGAAGATATGTTTTTTGAGGCTGTTAACGATAAAGATCCATCGGTATCCGACATCCAATCTTTGGGGTGTATTCCCATATCGAGTGCATTTCCGCTGGGATCGATGAGGTAAACATCAATCGCTCCACCGGTTGAATGAGGTGGGATATTTCTTGAACCATCGTAATTAACTACCGGCGAAACAAGTTTTGTTGTTTCTTCAAAAACTTCTTTTTCATCCCAGCTAGGGTAAAAATTTTTTAACTTTTGGAGGCGGGTTTCAAAGAGATCACGTTGTAGTTGCAGACTCCGATAACCCTCGTATAAACAAAATCGAATGTTTGACGGTAACAAACTTTGTGCTTGGTATAATTTTTCATAAACCGTTTTACGCATTTTTGTGTAATCCTGATTATTCGGAATTTCGGGCGATGGCCCATAAATAATGCCACCTTGAGAGGATAGGTCGTACAGCGGTTCACCGTTATCGACCACAGGAATAGCTAAAACTTTAGGGTCGGTGATTAAAACGACTTTTTGCGAAATACCTTTCCCTGACATGCTTCCATATGTAGAAATTCACGAGGCTTATGTAAACCCAAAAACCTCAAATCAACAACCTATAGTGATGTGTTAAAAAATTTTTGGTGTATCGTTCCGAAATAATTATAGTCAGATGGTAATAAAAGGCTTATGGTTTTACCAAAAGAAATTCGCAAAGGTAATTTCAAGACGGTATGAGCACCGTCAACAAATATTTCAACGGCTGAAGTTCCGTTAATTAACAAGACCGTTTTTTCGTCTAGAATGAGCGGACGGTTAAAAAAAGAATGCGAACAAATGGGATTTGCAATCCATACTTTGGCTGTTGGCGTAACAATGGGCCCATGGGCTGATAGGTTATAAGCTGTTGAACCGGTAGGGGTGGAAAACAGGATTCCATCGCAGCGAAAATCGGCTATTTTTTCTCCATTTTCCACGTTGAGCGATAAATCAATCATCCGTTGATCGGCGGATTTTATAACAATATCATTTAAAGCTACCGTTTCGGTCTTTCTTCCAAAGGTTACCTGTAGCAGGTGGCGTTTTTCTAAAAAATATTCTCCTTTTAAAAATGTATCGAGCTCACTAGTAAAAGATTCAAAGGAAAACATGGACAAAAACCCCAATTGACCACAATTAATGCCTCCTAGAGGTTTATTGTAACGATAAGCATAAGGTGCCATCCCCAACAAGGTTCCATCACCGCCAAATGTTAAAATACAATCGCTTTCCGCTATTAATGCTTCTGATGGTGGGTACTCTGTCGTTATATTTAATTTTATAGGCTTTGGAGAAACTCTCTCTTTCAGTTTTTCAACGGCTTGAAGTGCCAATGGCTTGGTTGGATTAACGACACAAAAAATAGTTTTTAAGGGTGTTTTCATTAATTAATGTGTCCTTTACCGCCTAGTATTTTTACTATCGGATGAGCATTGTCTTTAAGACTCCAAAAAATGTAAAGCTAAAACAGGTGCTGGCTTTGGACCATCATATTGCTAAAGCTTGTTTCTTTATAGTGCTTAATTGCTTTGTACCCAGAAGTCGTCGTATAGCGAGTGGCACATCTTACAGCCAAACTTTTGTATAAAAATGATGTTTATGCCTCTTCGGAGGCTAGCGCCCCTGTGTTTATATGTGGTGCGAAGCCACGTGCATGGGCTTGTGAAAAAAAGAAGCTTAAAAATTGTTTTCCCTTTTCGGTTTGAAAAGAATTTGCTTCATAAGCTTCTTGAGCATTTTTTTTGAACGCTGCGTTCTTGTTTTGCAGGTAGACTTTTCGATAGCACGATTTTATGTCGGCAATCTCTTCCCGAGAAAATTTTCGACGTTTAAGGCCAACCAAATTTATGCCGATCACGCCGTTTCTTCCAGCGGCAATTGTAAACGGTGGAATATGCTGTGAAATGGTTGCATTTCCACCTAATATCGCGCTTTCTCCAATCGTTACAAATTGGTGCATCATGCAGCCTCCGCCTAGAAACACGTAAGGCTCAATGGTAACATCTCCCGCTAGTAAAACATTGTTGGCAAAAATAGCGTGATGACCAACTTTGCAATCGTGAGCGATATGCGAGTAGGCCATGAGAAAAACATTTTCG
>CAZDSI010000040.1:4174-11883 GCA_964508215.1 uncultured Opitutales bacterium | reverse complement strand
AAAGCATGGCCAAGCGTGAGGGTGGAAACCAGACTGTACAGAGATACATGACGCAGACAAAGCCGAATGCTGAAGAAAATCCCATTAAAAACCGTCCGCTTCCAAACCATGTCAAGGAGGAGCTAGGAATAATCGGTAAGAAACAGCTTATGGCCAAGACTAAGCTGGCGGGAACAAGTAGTTTACGGGTGCCATAAATGTCAAACAAAGGGCCTACAAACAGCTGCATCGGTGAGTAAATCATGAGGTACATGCCTATGGCTGTTGCCAATTGTGTCGCATTTGCCGCAAAGGCAACTTCCAATTCGTGCTCCATTACGCTGGGTACAACCCGTACGAAATATTCGTATAGGTAGAAAAGTGACGCAATAGACCATATGAGATAAGCTTTGAATCCACCTTTGTGTTTTTTATTCATGCATTTTTTACCGCTTTCTATAAAAAGCTTCTTATCTAGAAGTTATGTGCGAAGAATTTAAAAAAGCTAATATCTTTTTCCGTTTTTTAAAGGTCAATCTCAAAATTGGTTATATATCGACATCGACCGCAGGGTTAAAGTTTAAGGAAGAAAACCTTAAGGAAAAATAAAAGCAAAACCGTTTATTTCATTATTGTAACAATTTATTATCTTTCACTTTAAAATGTCAAAGTTTAAGAGCACGGTAACTTCGAATGGTTAAGGGGTGGTTTTGTGGGAAAGCAGGCATTTACAATGCAATTTAACCGATTTCACTTGCTTTTTGTAAATAAAGGGTTTACCTCCACATTTTGATTATTTGATAACTTAGAATTATAACGGCATGCAGTTTAGAGATCTCAACTTTGAGAAGGATATTGGGGCAAATGGATTATGGGTAAAAATGGGATCTTTCCAAATTGTCGTTGATTGTGGTATGGACCCGAAACGTATGGGGCATGCGGCTATACCCAATTTTTCCCTATTGGAAGAGGGAAGTATTGATGTTATTTTAATTACACATTGTCATCTAGACCACCTTGGCGCTTTGCCATTATTGGCACGTAAGCAGCCTCAGGCTAAGATTCTAATGACCTATCCTGCAGCCATGATTGCGCCAACGATGTTGCTAAACTCCTTTACGGTGATGTGTCGGCAAAAGGAGGAAAACGACGTTCCTGAGTATCCGCTTTACACAAAAAAGGAAGTCGAACAGTTGGTTTCAAGATTCGAAGTTGTACCCTTCAACCATAAAAAGCGTTTTCTTAAAGGAAAAGAGCCTCTCGATATTATGTTTTTACCGGCTGGGCACGTATTGGGTGCGGCAAGCATTTTAGTTAATCATAAAAACAAAAAAACATTTTTTACCGGAGATATCTTGTTTTCGGATCAGCATACATTAAAAGGCGCCTCAAACGATATTAAGACGGTAGACACCTTGTTTATTGAAACAACACGCGGCAAAACGGAGCGGTTGGCCAATCGTCGTAAAGAAGAACTGCGTTTGTTGAGGACCATTAATCGTACCTTAAAAAAGGGTGGAGCTTGTTTGATTCCCGCGTTTGCGTTTGGTCGTATGCAAGAATTATTGCAGCTTTTGTATAAGGCGAAAAAGGATAAGAAGCTTGTGGATTGTCCAATATATTGTTCAGGCCTTGGAATGTCTTTGGTGGATACCTTTGATCAGATTGGCAAAAAAACCAAATTGGTTCAGTTTAAGAAAAGTATTTTAAAGACCCTAAAAGTTAAGTCTTTGCCAAAGAAGAAAATGGTACCCGGTATGGAATCGCCTGGACCGGCTATTTACCTCCTAAGCAGTGGCATGCTCATTGAAAATACGCCGTCTTACCAGGTAGGGGCATGTTTAATCAGTGACCGTAAAAACACCATTTGTTTTGTTGGATACTGTGATCCCGATACGCCGGGTGGAAAGCTATTAAACACAAAGCCCGATGAGGAATTCCTGTTTGAGGAAATTAATTACCAAACACGTGTTAAAGCAGGCATTGAACATTTCGATTTAAGCGGGCATGCCGATCGTGAAGAATTATTGGCTTTTGCCGTGGACTGTCAGGCGCGTACGATTATTCTTACGCATGGTGGAATTGAAGCGCGACAGTGGTTTACCGATAGCTTTGCCCAGATTAACGTCGATAACCGCCTTAGAATTTTAAATCCAGAGCCCGGATTGCTTAACGATTTGGGCATTGAAGATTGAGGGGCTTTTTAAAATCACGGTATTTTTCAGATTTGAAATAAAATGATAGCTTCGCGTTAAAATCGTGGGTGCGACCTCCGAATCCGAAAATGCTTTTTAATAAAGCTTTGTTTTTCCCTTTGCGTAAAAAGGAAAGGTTTCCGTTCTCTCGCTTTTAGAGCTAAGTTCACGGTACATTTAAAGGGCTTGAAGAGCACAACGAAGAAATTTTTTCCGTTCAATATTTTACTTTTAAAATCACGAAATACGTGCTTATCTTCCAAGCGGTGAATTCAGTCGAAAACCTTCTCGTTGACGGAACGCATTTAGCGTTTCGCAGTTTTTACGCCATTAAAGACCTTTGTCGTAAGGATGGGTTTCCAACAAACGCTTTGCATGGTTTTGTGGGGTTATTATGGAGCCTAGAGTCTCATGTCCCATCAAAGCATAAGCTAATTTTTTTTGATTGTGCACGCTCTCAAAAGCGCCTCAAGATTTTGCCAACGTATAAGGCTAACCGTAAGGAAACTCCTGATGGGTTTAAGTTACAATTGCCGTGGGTTAAACGTTTGGCCGCAGCCTTAGGGTACCATGTTTTTGAAGATGAAGCCTTTGAGGCCGATGATTTAATTGCGGCATGGGCAAAAACCTTGGCCAAAGAGGGTAAGACTTCGGTTATTGCGAGTGCTGATAAGGATTTTGGTCAATGTGTATGCGATTTGGTCAACCAGGTTGTTCCATCCAATGGAAGTGAATGGTCTATGGTTGATCGTGAACGTGTGCATGAAAAGTTTGGTGTGTACCCCGAACAAATGATTGATTTCTTAGCTTTAACCGGTGATAGCATTGACAATATTGATGGAGTTCCCGGGGTTGGTCCTAAGACCGCGGCACAATGGATTGCAATTTACGGTTCGTTGGAAAAAATTCTTCAATCCTTGACTCAGTTAAAGCCTGAGCGATTCCGTGCTGTGCTCGAAAGCTCTCGTGAGCAGCTTGCAAAAAATTGCCAACTTATAACCCTGGAAACAGAAGGTGTTGTACAGCCGGAAACTTTAAAAAACTTAACGCAACGTGAAGTTCAATTTTCGGAGCTCGAAAACATTTTGAAGGAAATGGAATTGATGTCCTTACTGAAAAGAGCGAGAGAACGTTATATTCAAACAAGCCAACCTACAGGGCAAACGGAATTTTTATTTTAGTTTGGATTTTTGTTAGGAAGCGGTCAGAAAAAACAAGCGGGAATAATTGGCAAGAAAAGTTAATGAAAGAAGCTTCCTTTCAAAAGCATTTAAGAAAAATGGGTTATTTTCCTTGAGTTAAAAAACGCAATTGTTGCATAGTGAAAATCGTGTCCGAATCTGAAACCATTGTTGCTTTGTCTACTCCCTATGGAGAGTCTGGAATTGCCGTTATACGGCTCAGCGGCCCGGCTTGTTTCGGCTTGGCAAAGCGCATTTTTGGCCGTACCGAGGTTGTCCCACGTTATGCTTATTACGGAAATTATACCGATACTCAAGACGCGCTCTTAGATTCGGTTATTTATATTTATTTTGGCAAAGGGCATTCTTATACCGGAGAGGAAATGTTGGAAATTTCCACGCATGGAAATGTTTTGATTATTCAAAAGGTTGTTGAAGATTTGGTTAAGCGTGGTTGTCGCCATGCGGAGCCAGGTGAGTTTACCCGTCGGGCATTTTTGAACGGGAAGCTGGATCTTTGCCAGTCGGAAGCAGTTGCAGACCTTATTCATGCAAAATCTGAAAAAGCCTTACAAATTGCTCATAGGCAATTACATGGCGAGTTTAGCGAACGACTTCAGAAATTTATCGATGGGCTTATCGAAGGTATAGCGATTATGGAAGCTTACCTGGATTTCCCCGAAGATGATTTGCCGGCCGAAGATGCCTTTCGTGTTGTCGAACATTTAAAATTCATTTTGAACGAAATCGAACTTTTGCTGGCTTCGCACCAACAAATGCCAACGCTTACAAACGGTATACGAACCATTATTGTTGGCCCTCCAAATGCCGGTAAAAGTACGTTATTAAACGCACTTTTAGGTCAAGAGCGCGCTCTGGTAAGCCCTATACCGGGGACAACACGTGATTTTATTAGCGAATTTATTCACGTTGGCCCCTATGGACTACGTCTTGTCGATACGGCCGGTGTTCACGATACTTCGGACGAAATCGAACGTCGAGGAATTGAAAAGACATTGCAACAACTTGGTCTTGCCGATATCGTGTTATTGGTTCTCGATCGTTCCTTACCTTTCATGGGCTTACCCCCATGGGTTCAAGAGAGTTTAAAGCCCACAAATACATTGGTTCTGATCAACAAGGTCGATCTGCCCTGTGTGGCAACCAACCTACTGAATATTTTTAAGGGTTTTCAATTTTTTGAGTTATCGTTAAAGGATGCGAGCTTTTTGCCGGTCTTAAAAGATGTGTTAGTTCAATTTCTTCACAAGCGTTTTAAGGGTTTTAGCGATGTTTCTTTTATGGTCCATGATCGCCATGCAGAAGCGCTTAAAACGGCAAGAGAAAACCTGAACTCTGCGCTTCTAGCCCTCCAAAATAATCACTATGCGGATGTCATTGCAAGTGAGCTCAAGAACAGCTTGTATGCCTTGGAGAAAATTATCGGTCGGGTAGACTACGAGCGTGTATTGGACGACATTTTTTCACGTTTTTGTATTGGGAAATGAGCCAAAATTTCGATGTTATTGTGTGTGGTGGTGGTCATGCCGGTTGCGAAGCCGCATGGATTGCCGCTAAAAAGGGTGCCCGTGTATTGCTGATAAGCGGCAACTTGGATACTATTGCCCAAATGAGCTGTAATCCGGCCATTGGTGGCTTAGCCAAGGGCCATATTGTGCGAGAAATCGATGCGCTCGGTGGCATTATGGCAATGAATGCCGACTTTACCGCTATTCAATTTCGAGTGCTCAACCGCTCCAAGGGCATGGCCGTTCAAGGGCCTCGCGCGCAATGCGATAAGAAATGTTATCAGTTTCGCATGAAGCATACCCTAGAGTTATGCAAAAATTTACAACTGTTTCAGGGAGAAGTGGTCGATTTGGTCGTAAAAAACGATGTTATACAGGGAGTAAAGGTAGGTTTTGGCCTTGAATTTTACGCCAAATCGGTTGTCTTGACAACGGGCACATTTTTGGCGGGCAAACTGCATGTTGGTCAATGTCAGCTGGCCGGTGGGCGTTTGGGAGATTTTGCAAGTTATGGTCTTGTTGACGCATTGAGTCGACTGGGTATCGAGACCGGACGCTTAAAAACGGGTACTCCGTCACGTATTTTGGGCCGCAGCATTGATTTTCAGCTTTGTGAAGAACAACCTAGCGATGAAAAACCGACATTTTTTGGCTTTTATGATACTCATAATGTGGACGAAGATGTTGGCGAAGGCTTAAGGAATTCTTTGGGATGGGCCCCGGGTTCTAAAAGCATTTCGTGTTGGATTACCTATACCACTGAGGAAACACATGCTCTGATTCATCGAAATTTGAAGCGTTCAGCACTATTTTCAGGCAATATTCAAGGTGTCGGTCCACGTTATTGTCCAAGCATTGAAGATAAATGTGTCCGTTTTTCCGATCGTACACGACATCGACTCTTTTTAGAGCCCGAAGGTATTTGTACCGATGAATGGTATATTAATGGCTTGTCGACAAGTCTTCCGATAGAAGTTCAACTGGATATGTTAAAAACTATTCCGGGGCTCGAGAAGGCAGTTTTATTACGTCCGGCCTATGCGGTAGAATATGTTTATGCCTATCCTACGCAGCTTTATCCGACTCTGGAATCTAAAAAAATTGGAGGGCTTTTTTTTGCCGGCCAAATTAACGGTACTTCGGGTTACGAAGAAGCGGCTGGGCAGGGAAGTTTAGCCGGTATAAATGCGGCGGCAAAAGTTTTAAACGAGCCTTTGATGACCTTGGGCCGTGATGAGTCCTATATCGGAGTTTTGGTTGATGACTTGGTGAACAAGGGAACATCGGAACCTTATCGTATGTTTACCGGTCGTGCCGAATACCGGTTATTATTAAATCATAGTAGTGCGGAATTACGTTTGTATGAAAAAGCTTCGCGATGGAATTTGCTATCGGCAAACCGGCTAGAGCTTATTTGTCAAAAGGCAAAAACTATCGATCAATGGGTTAAAAGGCTTGAAACGGAACGCGTTGAGAGTGGTTTGACCTGGGCCGATCGCTTACGTCGAGAGGATTCAAGCTCTCTCCCCGAAGATTTTACAGCCTTATCGGAGCCCGTAAAAGAAGAAGTGCTGTATCGTGTTTTTTATAAAGGATATCTGGAGCGCGACCTTAAGCAGGTTGAGAAGTTTAAGTGGGTTGAAGCGATAAAAATACCGCAAGATTTTAGCTTTTCTTCGGTACTGGGCCTAAGGAAGGAAAGCGCGCAAAAGTTGGAAAAAATTCGGCCCTTAACGTTAGCCCAAGCCAGTCGTATAAGCGGTGTAAATCCTGCCGATATACAAATTTTGATGGTCGCTCTGCGTAAAACATAAAATAAGAAGTGACCCTTGGTCCGAAACTGTTTCGCATTTTAAATAAAACTTTGTTTTTCTTTTGAAAGGTGCAGAGACCTTCTTTTTGCATAAAAAGAGAGGGTTTTTCAATTTACTTTTTTTTCTATTAACGCAAAGCTCCTGCTGCGATTTTATGGAATCATATGCACAGTATTTAAGGTACCAAGAAAAAGTTTTAGAGCGAAAAGAACAACTGCGGAAAACTTTAGAGACAAACATTGCTGCTGATTATAAGAATTATACGCTTGAAATTGGTTGCGGACATGGCGACTTTTTGACGGCCTACGCGGAAAAATTTCCGAATGATTTTTGTATCGGAATCGACCTTTTAAACCAACGGTTAAAAAAATGTGTTCGCAAGAGTGATCGTAAAGGGTTGAAAAATACATTGTTTTTGAAGGCCGAAGCGAATGAGTTTTTAGAAACTTTGCAAAAAGATATTACATTTGAAAATGTTTTTATTTTATATCCAGATCCTTGGCCTAAAAGACGTCATGCTGTTAACCGTCTTATACAACACGAATTTATTCAGAAGCTTGAATCTTGCTTGATTCCCAACGGGAAAGTTTTTTTCAAGACCGACGACGAAAACTACTACCTATGGAGCAAAAACGTTTTTTCAAAAACGCCGTATTGGTGCTTAGAAGAGGGAACGATTTGGCCTTGTGTCGCTTCAACCTATTTTTCTCGAGTAATGTCGAGCCCTCCACGCGAAATGGTATGGGTTTTTAAGGGTAAGTAAGAGTTTCGATTTAAATCAGAAGGGTCTCTCGGGAACCGCAAAGAACGATGGGTTTGACTCGTTGATGCTACGCCAATCGAATGTAAGTAAGCGAGAAACCTTTTTTAAGCGAAAAGAAACGGTTTCTGAGCGTTCCAAAAGAGGAAGCATTTTGCTCAAGATGCTGCGTATTTGGCTGTAGTGTGAAAATTTATAATTGCTAAAGGAGTTAGCCTATGAGCATAACCCCTTTAGGTTGCAATATAAAC
>CAZDSI010000040.1:0-4164 GCA_964508215.1 uncultured Opitutales bacterium | reverse complement strand
GCTTAATCGGTTGTACGACATTTAGCAAGTTCTTCACGTTCCATAGTGATAAAAGGAAACGCTTTAAGAAGCCCAAAATCAGCACCACCCAAAAATGGGCTGTACGAGAACCAATGCCCTTCGCCAATTCTAATGATCGTATTTGCTTTTTGATGGGCCAAAACAAGTGTGGCGCCCCCATCTTCTTCGGCAAGTTTTGTAAATCCCATTTCTCTTGCCAAGCGTAGGTCACATCCGCAACGAACATAAGGCAACGGTGTGTCTTGTTCGTACCTTGTTGATCTTGAAAAAATTAAACCGCTTGATTGAAATATTTTCAACATGGAGTCTAATGGTCTAACTATCATGTATCTAGCATGAGGATTGATCTCGGTCATAGTATGAGCAACATACCCATGGAGCATCATCGATAAATTCTTAATTCCAGCTCCTTGTTCGGCGGCTACTGCAATAGGGCTTCGATATATGCCCAATGGCGTATAAAAGTTTTCGCTAACCCTAACGGTCATTGCCATTAGTAGATTTGGAGAATCGATGTCGTCCCCACAGCCCCCGGTTGTCACGTAGGCCACCCAGGTTTGGGCTTCGGTGTAATGTTTAAGGTTGTAGATAAATCCTCTCCAAGCGCCTAAATAATCGTTATTTCGCTCGGAGAATTCAGGTGCCTTTTGGGTAAACAAGACCATAAAGTTACGGTTTTCTTCGATAGTTTTAATCATATCTCTGAAAAATTCCTCTGATTCATGTACCGAGGGTGGTGTAAGGTCTGCGGAAAATCTATCACCCGAGGCCTCGCATGCTTTTTGTTTCTCTTCCAATATCCTTGAGATTTCTTCTGGCTGCATCATTTCTATGAAACTTTTTTCTCTTTTATTTTGTTTGGCAAAATGCATGTAGGATTCGTAGGCCATCCTTTGTTTCCACTTGTCGACATTTTCTTCGGTAATCAGTTCCATCCCAAAGTGAAGTTTCTGTTTAGAATCGAAACTTCCATAAGTTCTTCTTGTAGCTCTAGCGTGAGGGGTATTGGGTTCTTGGATTATAATTTTTTCAGAAAGAATGCGGGATTCTTCCTCTCTTTCTACCGGTATTGCACGTACTAACGAGGGTGTTGGTTCTATACTTTGAGTTTCTGTGGTTGCTAATCCTAGGTCTCTGACAACATCAATAAAAAATATTTCAGAATCGTATCTAAAAATAAAATGGGTATTATTCCCATAGCTGTACCCTTCAATAACATCTGCTTCAAGCATATGCGATGGAAGCTGGAGGTAATGGCCATACTGTGGGCTTATAGAAAGTCTTCGACCATCGGGTAGGCGGAATTGGGTTAGATGATCTGAATAGTATAATTGGTGTAATTGTTGTACAGTAAGCCTTAAAGAGTCAGTTGGTTCTGGCAGAACATTGATGTACAATGTCCAATGTCCTCCATCGCACAATCTAAAGCTATTTTCATCGCTGTTTGCGAAATCTATAATGGCGGTGTTCCCAACGCCAGTTATCGTCGAAGCCCCGAATGTATTATGAGACGCGATAAAGTCAAACATAGGAGGTGATTGATATCCCTCATGCCGGACATAAATTATTTTACCGTCTGGCAACCGAAATGTTTTTCCATCGTGTCCTAATTGATGTGCTTGTTGTAGCTGTTCTACCGTTACTTGTAATGTACCTGCAAGCCCAGTGCTTGGTATAACCACCGTTGCCGCCAGGCTAAACGCCATGAGCTTAGCGAGTGTTGGTACTTTGTTCGAGATTTTCCTTATCATATACTTATCTTGATTTTGAAGTCTTTTTTGCCTTGGATTGCTGGTTTTTTTTAAAAAATCGTCAAGCCTTTAAGATATGTTTTTTTGGAGGATGTTCGTGTTAAAAATCGAGAGGGTAGCTTTTTGTTCCCAAAAGGTTCTGTTTTTGGGGAAAATGTGTAACTCAATAGGTTTCAATAAGTCTAGAGACTATGTGGTTGGTTTTTAGCGCGAGGATTCTTTTTCGAAAACACCATCAAGGTTATAGTAAACTTCTTTGCGTAACCGGAAGAGGCAAGACAAATTGATTAAGATAAGTAAGCCCGATGCTAGACGCATAAGCGTTAAAATATGGGTTTGTTCATAGTAGCTGAAAACCCAGAAATTAAATGCGGCCACCAAAAAATAAACCGGTTTCCCCCAACGTGCGCTTAAGAAGGAAGCCGATTTTAGTCCAACGACAAAATAGGCTTGTATGGTTGTGAATCCGGCTAAAAAAATCGTTAAACTCAAAAAATAAGGTCCGTATTTAAAATAGGATTCAAAGGCCTTTAAAACGCAGTCGGAAGCGGAAAGCCCGATGCCTTCTTTCCAAAACCCCGATAGTAAAACAACGCCAAAAGAACAGGTGCATATGATGGCATCGGTGATAGTTCCCAATACGGCAACACAAGCCTGCTGTCGAGGGTCTGTTGCCCGGCTTTCGCTTTGTAAGACGGAATCAAACCCAACGGCGATATCGGATGAGTAAACCCCTTGTGCAATACCCTGTTGTATGACCATTAGGATGGTACTCCCAACAAACCCGCCCAAAGGAGCATGTCCTGAAAATGCAGATTTTAATATCAACCCTATTGTGGCTGGAATTTCCCTAAAATGGGTTAGAAAAACCCATCCGCATATGGTAACGTAAAATAGAATCATCAAAGGCATTACCGCTGAACAGACGTTGGATAGTCTTTTCGTTCCCCCCAAGCCAATGTAAATAATGATACCCAGCAAAATTGCTGTAATCCATTCACGCTTTTCAATTGAAAAGCATCGCATAAAGGTATCCGTTATGACCGTAAATTGATAAATTTCGATTCCGTAAAAACAAAGAAGAAGTCCAGCGATTGTGGCGAGTATTGCTCCCAAAGATGGCCAGTATTTTAACCGAAAAGCAGTTGGGAAAGCGTGCATGAGTGAGCCCTCATATCCCTTGTCGCCAATAGATCGTCGATATTTTATACCAATATAAGTTTCGGTGTATTTTATAATTGTTCCAAGAATTACGCCAATCCATAACCAGACAATAGCTCCCGGGCCACCGATTTGTAAAGATGCAGTAACGGCTACAATATTGCCAACCCCAATCATGCCCCCTACCGAAGCGAATAAAGTTTTTATGGGCGATATGCCGGGACCATTATGTGATGTTTTATGTGTTAAAAATTTTAGCGACGCAGGCAGATGTTCCAAGACACGTAATTGGAAAAATTTTGTTCTCAGGGTGAAGTAAAGACCGACACCCATCAAAAGCCAAACGCCGATATATTCCCAATAAAAATCGTTTAAACGACTTAATACATTAAAAAAAGTATCCATTTCTTATTTTTTAATAGAGCTTGATATTCATAAATATAATTTCCGGTTGTCAATGCTTTAGCCTTTTATAATATTTATAGTTTTCCTGATCTTTTGGTGATATTTTTTAAATTGTTTATTTTTAATGCAAGATGTTGTTTTTTGGGAAAAACCCTTAGATCTTTGTGAAAAGATGAAAACATTCTTGCCAAAAAAAAATGCTTAAGTTTGATGAAAGCAGGAATAATTATGAGAATTGAATCAGTAAGTTTAATCGCCAATCAAGCTTCGGCCAATCCTCAAGGAGGAATGTCGTCTTTATTTGTTTTGTTGTTTTTCTTTTTGGCGTTTTGGTTTTTCTTAATTGCGCCACAACGCAAGAAACAAAAAGAACAAGAAAAAATGATTGCCGCGCTGAAGAACGGTGACCATGTGATGACGACCAGCGGAATATTTGGAACAGTTACGAATGTTAAGGCCGATCGTTTAATTATAAAAACGGCCGATGTTACCAAGATAGAAATACATCGTAATTTTGTTCAAGCGAAATTTGAAAAGCCAAAAGAAGAAAAACAAAGCGAAGTCGAGAACGAGAAATAATAAGTTCTCATGTCGTTTTAATTTGTGCTTTTGTAATCAATTATTAATTTAGTCTGTATGAATATTCGGTCTATTAAGATCAAGATGGTAGTAACGATTCTAGCCGGGTTATGGGCTGTTTTGAATTTGATGCCGATTTCAGAGCGTCCTTTTGAGGTTTTTATTCGCACCCGCGCAAAAGTACATAAGGAAGAATTTCAAGCTATTTTAGACAAGGCGCAGACGCGTGTTATTGATCAGAAGAGCC
>CAZDSI010000039.1:9149-12116 GCA_964508215.1 uncultured Opitutales bacterium | reverse complement strand
TTTTACTTTATGCTTTTTGCCTTCTATAGATTAGATACCTTCGCTTGTAAAATGGCTTTATATTGTCGTAATTTCGACACCTAATAGTCTTAAAATTCGCGAAAGATCTTCTACATCCAAAAACTCTATTGTAATTTTCCCACCCTTTGATGGTTGGGTAATCGAAACTTCTGTACTCAAACGTTGTTTGAGTTCTGATACCACCGCATCAAACGTTTTCTGTACAAACTTGCATTGCAGGTTTGGGAGCTTACGTTTTAAAACCAATTGATTTACATAACCTTCAAGTGCCGAAAGACTTAATTGGTTCTCTATTAACTTCTTTAACAAAAAAAATCGCTCATTTGCATTATCAATTTTCAATATTAATGCGGCATGCTCAGGAGTAATTAGGCCATTGGCTACAGCCCTTTGAATTGGTACTTCCAATTTTAACAAACGCAAAACTGAAACAAGCGATTCTCTTGACGCAAAAAGCAACTCCGTCAAGTGCTCATAGGTAAAACCAAAATCCTGCAAAAGCGCTGAAAGAGCTAAAGCTTGATCGATCGGATTAAGTATTTTTGCTTTTAAACATTCAATCAATTTTTCGGGAACAGCCTCTACAACTGGCATATTTAAAGTACGTGCGATAATATGAGACATGCCCAATAGGTTACAAGCCAATAACCTGCGATAGCCCGCAACCAATTGATGCTTTCCATCCGAATCTTTCGTGCTTACAAGAATAGGTTGAAGAAGACCCCTATCACGAATATTTGTCGCTAAGTTTTGTATACTATCTTCATCAAAACGGTGCTGCCGTGAATCGGGAATTCTAATTTTATCAATATCAAGCGTTACACATTCTTCAGAAAACAGTCTCACTTCTTTGATTAGCTTTACACATTCGTTTTTAACTTCTGATATAGTCGGTGACATCCCTATACCTTTCTTTAAAGTCTCCAACGATTTTGCTATTATACGTTCAAGAACCTCCCCTTCAAGCATAATCCCCTTCAAGCATAATCCATTTATTTAATTAGCTATAGATAGAGGTAACCATTCCACCAAATATTAGATCAAAATAGAAATTTTGCAAAATACTCGCTAAAAAACTAACTCTGACGGCCTATACCACAAAGCTATTGAACTCCATTTCGAGCTATTGTTGCTAAAATAACTCTTTTTCATCCCTACAGTAATCCTAAATCTCCCCACCATCCAAATCCGTATTTACAGTAGAGATATGCTTTTGTTAAAAATTTTGTTGATTTTTAAATGACTTATCGAGAACAACCCCTCTTTTTTCGATCTTCAACGAGACAACACACGGCTGTAAATGCTTATATATTCTTGTCCCATATTCGCTGGTCCGTGGGCTTTAACAAAAGTTTTTGCTGCGGTTACGTCGTTGTTTTTAAGCTCATTGTTTGTCAGCACCTCAATAATTGCCTTTGCAAACCCATGAGAATCACGCGGAGAAACGAGCTGTCCACGGCCATTTAAAATTTCTGGAATCCCTCCAACAGCACTGGCCACAATCGGAATCTCTAAAAGCATCGCATCAAGTAAAATAGACCCCAACGCTTCTTCATTTGAAGGGAAAGCCAATACATCCATGGCTTTCAGGTAATCCTCCACGTTTTCTTTAAATCCTAAAAATTGAATATTCGAATCGTTATTGGCCAAACCCTTAAAAAGTTCCTCATCTGGACCGTTGCCCAAAAAGATTAAACGGGCATTCGGAAACACTTCTTTAATTTCGCCAAAGGACTCGATCAACGTACTTTGTCCCTTATGACTATCAACCAAAGCTCCGATATGTCCTATAATGGGCCATCCTCCGAGTTCTTTTTTAATTTTACTTACATTTTCTGCGGATGGACAAAAATCTGAATGGCTATCCAAAACCGTGTATACCTCTCGAGCCAAAATATCGGCCAAAATGTTTGAAACAAGCTTTGAAACACCAATACAAGCAGAAGCTTTTTTATATGCACTAAAAGTAAAAACATTCTTACCTATGCGATAGGGAACACGCCGAGTTACGACATAAGGCGTACGCCAAAAATATGAGTGTAACCAACTCCAATATACACCTTTCGCTTCATGTGCGTGAATAAGGTCTCCATGCTTCAGAAAATGGGCTTGAAAAATATTACCAACGGGAACAACACTCACATTGGGAATAGCTTTGCAACGATGCGCCAGAGGTTCATTACGCCGACAAATAATTTTTTGCCTGAACCCGGTTTCGGCCAAGGCTCGTACAAGCAACTCCGTTTGCCTTTCGCCACCACGAAATCCGCGAGATAAATTTACATGAACGATCGAAAATTCTGGCATGTAACCCCTCAGTTACCAATCGGCAAGGTTGGATTTAGCGAAAGTACCTTATTTTCGTTCCAAAGCATTTCAACAAAAAAATTGAAAGCAACCATTGCGGCATTATCGCCGGAACGTTTGCGGCAAGGTAAGTATAAAGGCAAACCGTAGGACTTGGCAAGACTTTCAAAGGCTAAACGTAACTCCAAATTATTTGAAACACCACCCGATAAACCCATAGACTTAAACGACATCTTTTTTAGAATCTGCACTGTTTTGCAAACCAAAGCCTCAACAATTGAATACTGAAAAGATGCGCAAAGATTGCTGAGATTTTGCCGCCTCCAGTCTTCAGACTTACTTTCTAAGCGATAACGTAGGCTTGTTTTTAAACCCGAAAAACTAAATTTCATTTCCGGCGTATGTTTAAAAGCTACCGGGAATAGGAATGCTTTCGGATCCCCACTAAGACTGTGAGCTTCGATTTCGGGACCACCCGGATAACTCAACCCCAATAAACGGGCTCCTTTGTCTAAGGCCTCACCGGCCGCATCGTCAACGGTTTCTGCCAAAATATTAAACTGAAACTTCCCGTTTTCATGTTTCAACACAAACAACAAGGTATTACCGCCCGAAACCAGTAAACCGAGATGCGGCAAA
>CAZDSI010000039.1:8916-9131 GCA_964508215.1 uncultured Opitutales bacterium | reverse complement strand
AATATTAAAACTTCCCTTACATTTTTCAAATAGCGGAATAAAGCAAGAAAAAGCATGTGCCCGAAGATGGTTTACACCCTGAAGAGGCTTTTGGTAAACTAATGCTAAGCTTTTTGCAAAAGCGACCCCCAATGCCAAACATCCAATTAAGCCCGGGCCATGCGTAACCGCTATAGCGTCAAGTGATGAAGGATCAAATCCAGCTTTGTGCCAAC
>CAZDSI010000039.1:7393-8893 GCA_964508215.1 uncultured Opitutales bacterium | reverse complement strand
AGTCGAAATGACCTTGTGCCGCAACACCAGGTACGACTCCACCAAAAGGCCTATGAAATTCAATTTGAGAAAAAACGCATTCGCGTTCAAACTCTTGTTTTTCGGTATCTAAAACAGCCAGAGCCGTTTCATCGCAGGAAGTCTCAACACCCAAAATTTTCATTGCGGGCCATCAACAATAAATCGCACAGTTCACGTGCGGCTCCTTTACCACCTTCTCGAGTTGTCACAAGGTCACATATCTCGCAAATCTCAACAATGGCATCTTTTGGGCATACGGCTAAACCAACTTGCTTTAAAATTGAGAAGTCAGGCAAATCATCACCCATATAGGCAACCGATTTAAGCCCTATATTAAGTGACCCACAAAGGTTTTCAAGAACCGGAAGCTTATCTTTTACACCTTGAAAAACATGTTTAACCCCCAACTCTTTGCACCTCCGCTCAACAATCAGGGAACTACGCCCCGTAATAATACTCGTCTCAAATCCCTTTTCTGCTAATAATTTAATACCAATACCATCCTTTACATTAAAAGTTTTTATTTCTTCGCCTGAAGAACTGTAAATAATCGTCCCTGGAGTTAAAACACCATCAACATCAAAAACAACTAAATTTATCTCTCGTGCTTTGGCCAAAAGCGCTTTTGAAAAACTTTTCGTGTACATGTAAATGTTACTGAAAATAAAACAGCAAAAGAGGCAATGGTATTTTACTAAATTTACAAACTTTTGCCTTTTAAAACTTCTTATTTTTACCTCTTTGAACACTTTCAAAACACAATCGACATTAAATAAAAACATACTCCTGACATATTCTCATTTAAAAATACGGCTATGAGCGGTATGCTCGCATGTTTTCCTGTTTGGTTTTTAATAAAATTTCCTGTCATAATTCAGATCGACAGATAAAAATATTACCTTAAATAAAGGTAAGTTTCTGTCGGCAGAAATGCAATAAACGCTATTCTTTCACAATGTACTAGCTTATATAATAAAAATTTACAGTTTGTATTAAGAATTAGCCGTCGCAACATAGAAAAAATTCAAGCCAACTGCAAATCGAAAGCGCATATTGGATAAAATGAATACAACGCTAGTCCATAATTATAATACTATGCCTTAATTTACGACTTGGACGCTCGAAAGTATGATCCGTTGACGAGCAGACCATTATGCAGCTCGTTTAACAATTGGAAACACTAAATTTTGGCCCTTCGGAAAGCCTTAGAGACTATAGAGCCGCCTTTCCAAGCTCCCAAACACTGCCTTGGCTAAACAAAGAATTAACACCATTTTTTGAAAGAACTTCACCATTACCATGCACGGGTACAACATGTAAAATCTTCTCTTCTTGAACTCACCATACATTTTAAGGAATGCTCCGCAGACTGTGAAAATCTAAAACCTAGCCCCTAAACTATAATCCTCGATCATTCGGCATCAATACCACAACACTTCTTATATTTCTTGCCACTACCACAAGGACAAGCCTCATTGC
>CAZDSI010000039.1:0-7371 GCA_964508215.1 uncultured Opitutales bacterium | reverse complement strand
CTTTATAGGTTTTGGCAAGTCAATTTCTTTATCAGAAACGCTTTCGCCATGGATTGTGCTTTCTTGCTGAAACTGGACTTTTTGTGCAATATTACTAAAGGTTTGCTTTAAGTTATTTAGGCTTGTTGCCGAACGAAACAGGTTATAGCAAATATCCTGACGTACCCGACCCATCATCTCTTCAAAGAAACCGTAGGCTTCTGTCTTATATTCGTTTAAAGGATCCTTTTGCCCGTAACCTCGAAGATTTACACTTTGCCGCAAATCTTCCATTTCGGTCAAATGATCTTGCCAATTTTTGTCGATTGAACTGACAATCAGATATTGTTCAAGTTGTTTAAGAGCAGCATCTCCTTCAACCGAAAGCTTTTCCTTATAGACCGCCTGAATCTTTTCAAGTAACCCTTTTACCAGGTTATCTTTTGGCTCGACCGCACATTCTTCTTTTTTTAAGAAAACAGGAAAGTGCAAGTTTGCCCAACTCAAAAATGAATTTAAATCCTTTTCCTTGAGCAATCCTTTGGGCCCCGTTTCAAGAAGCTCAATGCGGCGTGTTACTTCGTCTTCAATGAACTCAAACAGGAAGGCGTGTAAGTTATCGCTTTTCAGGGCTTCATTTCTTAGTCCGTAAACAATCTCACGTTGGCGATTGAGAACATCATCGTACTGCAATAAACGCTTGCGAATAGAATAATTGTGTTGCTCAACCTTTTTCTGAGCCGACTCTATTGAACGATTTAACCAAGGATGGGTTAATTCCTCGTCTTCGGCCATCGATTTTTCAAGCATAGCTCCAATAGGCCCAGAATGGGCAAAAAGCCGCATAAGGTCGTCTTCAAGAGAAATAAAGAATTTTGATTTTCCAGGATCCCCCTGACGCGCACAACGACCACGGAGCTGCCGGTCAATACGCCTTGATTCATGTCTTTCGGTTCCCAACACCAAAAGCCCGCCAAGGGTATCAACGCCATCATCAAGTTTAATATCCGTACCACGACCGGCCATGTTGGTTGCGATCGTAACAGCACCTCTACGCCCAGCCTTAGCAATAATTTCGGCTTCTTGTTGGTGGTATTTTGCATTTAAGACGGTATGCGGGATGTTACTACGCTTAAGCATCTTACTTAAAAGCTCGGAAGCATCGACCGACACCGTACCCACAAGAACCGGCTGACCTTTCGCATAGGCCGTTTCGATGTCCTTCAATACGGCTTTATACTTGGCTCTACGTGTTTTAAAGATGACATCGTTTTCATCCACACGAATACAAGGCTTGTGGGTCGGAATAACCATCACTTTTAAGCGATAAATATCAAAAAATTCTTGGGCTTCGGTTTCGGCCGTACCGGTCATACCCGCTAATTTTTCGTACATTCGGAAATAATTCTGAATCGTAATAGTCGCGTAGGTTTTAGACTCTTTTTTAACAACTACCCCTTCTTTAGCTTCGACAGCTTGATGTAGTCCATCGCTCCAGCGCCTACCGGGCATAGCACGCCCCGTATTTTCATCAATAATTACAACCTTACCGTCCATAACCACGTACTGGTCGTCCTTATCGTACAAGCTATAAGCACGCAGTAGTTGGCTTAAACAGTGAATATCTTCACTCTTACGTGCAAACTCTTCTTCCGCTTGTTGACGTAAAGTTTGTTTTTTTGACTCATCCAAATCCTGACGTACTTCAAGTTCGCTAAATAAAGTTGGCAAATCGGGTAACACAAATGCCTGCGCATCGTTTGGCCTTAAAGTATTCCGTCCTTTTTCGGTTAAGTCGGCCTGGTTTTGTTTCTCGTCAATGGTGAAGTATAACTCTTCTTTTAATGCGTAAGCCTTTTCGCGCTGAAAATCGGCCGCCATTTCCGCTTCGATACGGTCAAACATCTTGCGGTATTTACCTTCTTCCATTAGGCGTAAGAATAGGCGATGTTTGGGCATACCCTGCTTGGCCTGATACATTTTTTCGAGTGCTTCCCGAACCTCATCTTTGTTTTGCGACTCCAAATTTTTTTTGGCCGCCTCGAGAAGCTCGGTACAAAGCGTCATCTGTGTTCGTACAAGTCGTTCTACACCCGGTTTAAGTTTTAAAAACGCCCCTTCGTCCGCACCTTCCGCAACACCGGAAATAATTAACGGCGTACGTGCTTCATCAACCAAAATCGAGTCAATTTCGTCCACAATACAGAAAAAGTGCTCGCGTTGAACCTGATCTTCTGGACGCACAGCCATACCGTTATCGCGCAGGTAATCGAAACCAAACTCCGACGACGTACCATAAGTAATATCTTTACGATAGGCTTCGTAACGTTCTTTCGGATACATGTCATGTTGGATACAACCCACTGAAACACCTAAGAAATCATACAAATATCCCATCCATTGAGAGTCACGCCGCGCCAAATAATCGTTAACAGTAACCAATTGGCAATTTCGGCCGGTCAGAGCGTTAAGATAAAGCGGCAATGTCGCAACCAACGTCTTACCTTCACCGGTGGCCATTTCGGCGATATAATGCTTATGTAAAGCGATACCCCCAATAAGTTGCACATCATAATGGACCATGTTCCAAATTAACTCTTGCCCACAAACCGAAATTTTTTGCCCTATCAACAGCCGAGCGGCACTTTTTACAGTTGCAAACGCTTCGGGTAATAATGAATCGAGCGTTTCTCCCTTTTGGAAACGTTCCTTAAAACGCAATGTATTTTCTTTTAAGCGAGCGACATCCCAGCTTTGATACTCTTGATCTAAGGCATTAATCTTACGAACAATAGGTTCGCATTCTTTAAGAAACTTTCGGTAATGTTTCCCCGCAAAAAGTTTTATTATTTTTCCCAACATAAAGTGTAAAATTTAACGGTAAGCAAAACGTTAACGCGGTTTTAAAAAAAATCCATCGTTTTTTACAAGCCTTTGGATTTACAGGTAAGAAGAATTTAAATCTAGCACAAAAATTATAATATTTTTCACGATTACAATTTTCGTAAGCCTTAAAATGGGTTATTTTTTACCACCCTCTAAACCTACCTTCCTCGGTCCAGCGCAAGGGTAAGGAAAGAGGTTATTTTTTCTCATTCTCCTGCTGTAACTCTAAATATTTCAATACCTGCTGATAATCATATTCTGTCTTCACACCTGCTTCTTCCAGCACTTGTGGCAATTGCTTTCCCTGCTCTCTCTTCTGCCCTTGACGCTCTTCGTATTGCTTTCGTTGCTCTGCAATTCGCTGACGCTCTTGTTCATAAGCCTGCTTGCTTCGCAACTCTCTTTGACGCATCATCATTTCGCGTTGCAATTCTTTTTGACGCACAACCTCTTCTCGCTTTTGCGTTTGTGCTTTCGTATAAATTTGACCTTCTTGCGTTACGCTTTGCCATTCTTGATCCCTTTTTTGTTTTTGCCCCTCCTGATATTGTTTTCTCTGTTCCTCAATTTTACGCCTTTCTTCTTCATAAGCCCTACGATTTTGCTCCTGCAACCGCTTTTGCTCTTCAAGTTGTTTAAACCTTGTGTATTCCTCTCCTAAGCGTTTTTCAATTTCAAGAAATGCAGTGAGTTCCCTACGAACATCGGGAGAAATCATAAGCTCTTTTTCAATTGCTCGATCGTCTTTTTCCTCGACAATCGATTGACCTAAGTACCCCGCTTTTATGTTGTCTAATGAATTTAAGCAATAATCCTTTAATTTTACGTAATTGGGAAGCTTACCAAATATTTCAACACTTATCCTACCCTTTGCTTCCTTATTTATATGCTGAATAAATCCAATGAACAGTTCCGTTTTTGCCACAAAGTCGTTTAAATAGGGAAGCAGCGTAACGTAATGATCAAAAGTCATATCACCCGCATGAGGAAGCGTAGCATCGGACATCTCACTCTCAATTTTCTTTAAGTAAGCTCTAATCAGAGAATATTCAAAATATAGGTTAACATTGTCCCCATTATCCCTTAAAACTTGTAATAGTTTTGAAAGTGGCTTATCCAATTGCAAAAAAGTTGCCTCATTTTTTTGTTGGATTTCGACTAATTGTTCTGGTCTAAAAAGCCCCATTGGCTGCAAAATTTCACCGATAGAAATTCCCCAACCATCTGCACGTTGAAAGAATGTTGCCGTTAGAATAATCAGGAGCTTTGCAATACTAAGTTTTTTACCCAAAGGCATGGGGAAAGTTTATCTTTACAATTTTCAAATGTAAATAATTTTTTCGCCTAAAGGATACCATCCGAACTGGCGAGAATGAAGATGTTTACTTATCTGCGGTTTCTTTCTTAAGCATACTTTAATCT
Source organism: uncultured Opitutales bacterium (assembly GCA_964508215.1). Lineage (GTDB taxonomy): Bacteria > Verrucomicrobiota > Verrucomicrobiia > Opitutales > UBA9783 > CAZDSI01. The sequence goes on along the minus strand of CAZDSI010000039.1, from coordinate 3,084 downwards.
TCCGTAATCTTCTAAAAGAGTTATCGCAGTGGTAAAATATTTCAACGGTTATAACTATCGACATTTAAGCACGTATTGTTGCTTTTCTCTTTCAATATTTTTCAAATTCCACCTTGCATATTTATCAACAAGTGCTCACTGATCTTATAGTTGCCTATTGCAGCTGGAGAAATCCATTCATAGGCATCGTGTTCTGACGATAAACAAACTTTATCGGAGTGCGCTACACAAAGATAAATTACACCAACCAATTGTGTGCAAAAATCCTTTATCAAGAACCAGGTATCCAGCAAACGAATAGGCTCAAATGTAAGTTTTGTTTCTTCAAAAACTTCTCTTTTTAAAGTCTGCTCGGGAGATTCGCCAAACTCAAGACGCCCTCCGGGCAATTCCCAGTGTCCATGATAAGCTTTTCGGGCTCCAGCACCTCGCCTCACTAGAAGAAATTTGTCCTAAAAGAACATAAGAGCTTTAACGGCAAACAAAAATCTTTTCTCCGTATTAGAGAACATTGCTTTAAAAAATCGTTTTCAGGTTCAAAGAACAACTTAAAACATAAAGATAAAAATATTTTCTCAGACGCTTTTATAAAAAACGCCTGCTGAGCAATAAGTTATAACAATTTAAAAACTGCTATTTCAAAAGGTAACAGAAGGGTTATTCTTTTTCATTAGACCTCCCAGTTCCATTTTTCGGCAAGGCAATTAAATCCAATAGCTAAAGTTAAATAAACTTTATAAATAAAAAGCCAAGGGTATTAAAACTGGAAGCTTTCTTCGGTACTTGTTTGCATTAATGCGAACTTGATTGCGAAAGGATTAATAAGAGTTTAATCAGCCTTTCCAACAATTGCTCGATGGTCTCATTTTCATAACGTTCAAGATTAGAATCGGCACAGGAGGCATATAAAGGATCTCTCTTTTTATAAAATTCTTCAACAAGAATTTCTCTGGTCACGTTTAATTTAAGTTTCTACGCAGTTTTCGCTCTTCTTGGGGTTGTTTGAAAACATAACATCGCCATTCGCAAAACGCAAGTAAATAACCTTAAAGCCCAATGTCTTAAGCAATTTTTTTGAGACCTCGTTCGTTGAAGTTTCCTGACCCTGGCATCCAAAATAAAATTATTTGCATACGCAAACAAAATGGCTTTATTTACCTTCTGCTCACGTAGATTGCTATAATATCTTTTATCTTTTATCTTTTAACGCATCACGCACACTTTTGCCTTTGTTTTTAGCCATATAGTCTTTTATGTCGGATACGGTTTTCGGCAAAAAAACATTTTCAAATTCAATAACCGAATATTCAAAAAAGTCGTCTATGTTTATCAACGGTTTTTCTAAAAGCCGTGATAAAATTTCAAGCAAAGTACTCTTCCGAGATAAAGGTAATCCGGCTAAAGCCCAAAAAATGGTGGCTATCCATGGCATTTCTAATCGCCGCTAATTCAGCTTTATGCCTTTCATAAAGCATTTTTAAATCAATTTGCTCGATACAGATGCGAACCCTACTCCCGAAATCATGTGTTACGCCACGCTTTGGGTTTAAACTTCCACTGTAGTATCTATCACGAACCTGGTTGTCGCACAATATCCAAGTGCCACAAACCGCTTGAACAAAGGTAATGTAAAAAGAGATCAAAAGAGTTAAAAGTCTGTATAAACTCATTTCTTTATAAGAACATATTTGGTGTTTTTCACAAAATAAATTTTGCTCTACACACTTTACCTCTTTTATTTTTAAATTTAAATGCGTTGGATCAACCTAAAATGAAAGACACTGTCCGTATGTTGGCCATAAAAGGCTGCTTTAAGCACACAGAGTCTCATTTTCCCGTAAAAGGTTTTTTTCAATTTTTAAGTTGTGGAAGCCTTTCGAGCACTTAAAGTAACACCATAAACTTTAACATTATGCTATCTTTCGTTGGCGCATTCCTTTCTCCAATCGTAAGTTTTTTTATATTCTTTACGGGAAGTAGCCTGCTGTTTACGGTTTTAGCCCTCGTTCTTCGCGAACGTGGAACTTCTTTATATTGGATTGCCGGACTGACCAGCTGCTTTTATGGAGGCTATGTTCTCAGCGCAATTCATATCGAACGCTTTATTGTAAGGGTCGGTATTATTCGTGCTCACGCAACGTTTGCTTCGCTCACAACGGTAGCCACACTTTTGCATGTATTTTTCCAAACACCCGCATCTTGGCTCATATTAAGATTCTTGTACGGTGTAGGGATGGCAGGCTTGTGTTTGACCATTCAAAACTGGCTTCTCAATAAATACGAAGGTAATGGTGTTAGAGGACGTATACTTGCGATTTATATGATAACCATGTACGCCTCGCAATCGTTTGGACAGTATATTTTAAAATACTTTGACATGGGCGCACTTACACCTTTCTGCTGTGCCGCTTTTTGTACGGTATTATGCATCTTGCCGGTAACAATGACTAAGATTGCAGCGCCCTCTTTTGAAAAACACACTATTTTTGGCCTAAGAACAGTTTTTTCGATTTCACCCTCTGGCGCCACCGGCGCACTTGTATCGGGCATTATTCTGGGTAATGTTTATGGTATTATACCGATAGTTCTTAAAGAGTGGAATTATAGTCTAGCCCAAATTTCAACCATTATGAGCGTTATCATTATCGGGGGTATGATACTTCAATATCCCATCGGGAAAATATCCGATTGCTTCGAGCGTCGCACCGTTTTTGTCATTGTCTGTAGCATCGCGCTTTTATTAACTTTAGTTTCGCTCATTACCCATCAAGCACAAGACTATCGATGGTTTATTCTAACCAAATTTATTTGGGGCGGTGTTGTTTTTACGCTTTATCCGATAAGTATGAATTTAGCTTGTGACCGTGTGCGCCATTGTGATCTTTTGGCAACCACCGGAGGCCTTATGGTTTCTTACAGTATTGGTGCAAGCGTGGGACCTTTTATGGCCGCTTTTTGCATAAAGATTATGGGCGCCGTTGGCTTATATGTATTGTTTGTGACGACCTTAATTTTTCTCATCGGATTCGTCCTATGGCGTATGCACAAGCGCGAACCGGTATCCGTTTCAGCCCAAAAAGTTTA
>CAZDSI010000038.1:0-12517 GCA_964508215.1 uncultured Opitutales bacterium | reverse complement strand
AATCCTTAACCCGAACCATTGTTTTTAAGGCTAAAGATCTACAACTTAAAACCGGCACACCCAAGTATTTTGAAAGGCGCTCACGTGAAACATACAACCCGTTTTGTTTAGCCGATTCTTCCATGGTCAAAAAAATAGCCGACGGAATTTTTAAATGAAGCACCTGAGCTACCAAATACAAACTTTTCTCGACATGATTGGCATCAACAATACACAAGATACGATCTGGTCTCGTTGAAACATTTAACAAAAAATTTTGTAAAACCACCTCTTCGGGATCGTGCGGGCGTAGGCTGTAGGCACCAGGGAGATCAAATAATCGATGTTGCTTACCCCATGTGTCGTGAAAAAAAGCCTCACTCACACTAACGGTTACGCCACTATGGTTGGCAACCCGTTGTAAAGAACCTGTTAACGCGTTAAACAGGCTTGTCTTACCCGAATTTGGGTTGCCTACTAAGGCTATCCGCAAACTATGGTCAAGCATACCTTACGTTTCCACCCAAATATTTTCCAGCTCTTTTAATTCCATTGTTAAACAATAACCACGCAAACGGATCAATATGGGACCCTTTCGAGAAGCCAATCGGATACACTCCACCTTTGTTCCAGGCACAAAGCCCAATTCCCCTAAGCGAAAAGTTAATTTATAGGTTTTATCAAGTGATGTAATTACGCCTTCTTCACCAGTTTTAAGCTCGGAAATTCTTTTTACCATAGGGAATTATAAACGACTTTATAGGTTATAAATTACATAATTTGTTCTCTCTATTTCAAGCGAAATCCAGATTTTTAAATCGACTAGGATTTACTTCGAGACCTACTTTTCAAGCGAAAAAAGAACTTTCTTTTCGCAGAACTTCCATAAGAGATAATTTTTAAAGAAGTTTCGCGTTAAACCAGGAGCGAAGCCCCGGATCCATCGATGTTAACGCATTGAATTATAAGGTTCAGAAGTAGGTCGAAAACCTTTTCTTTTTACGCAAAAAGAAAGGGTTTCTGCACTTTCCCAAAGAAAAACGAATTTTCATTAAAATTTGGGTCCAGGGACCGAGTTCCTGGGTTCCGTATTCTCGTTTTTTATCTAAAACTACCAATGCGGATAAAAACTACCAATAAATTTGGCCTTATTTATAAAACTACAATGCAGGTCTTCCACTTCAACATTCAATACCCCACCCGGCATTTTTACGGGGACTAGGACCTGTTTTTGTTTACGTAAACGTGCAATTGTCACCGCAACGGCACAGGCGCTAGAACCTGAAGCCAACGTATAGCCAGAACCCCTTTCCCAAATACCAGTTTCAATCGTTCGGTCATTCCCGATTGCAATAAACTGAACATTTGTTTTTTGCTTAAAGCGAGAATCGTTTTCAATTAAAGATCCAAGTTCGCACACCAATTCATACGAAACCCTAGGTACAGGAACAACACAGTGCGGGTTTCCGATATCCAAGGCATAAAAAACTAGAGACGAAGGCAAGTTGAGTTGTGATTGAAGAGCGTCAGGAACATCAAAAAAATCTTCATTCAAAAAAGTTGCTTGCCCAAGATGTAACTTTACACCCTCTCCTTTTAATAAAAAAGTACATCTCACATCTTGCTTCCCGGCATTTAAAATAAGCTCGTGAATACCCGGTGGTAATATTTTTTCGTCCCTTAAGTAATGTGCAAAAATGGTCAAACCATTACCACTAATGCCGATCTGCGATCCGTCGGCGTTATAAATTTTCAGCGCATAACGGTTGTTGGCGATTTCCAAAGGCCCCAACAATATCCCATCTGCACCACACCCCCAATGTCTATCGCAAAGTTGCCTTATATCTTCCGAAATTAACGAGTGTTGTTCATTTGCAGACGCCACTAAATAATCGTTACCAAGCGCACAGTATTTAAGAAACTTCATAAACCGTACCTGCAATTAAACAATAGAAAAACTATTTTCTCAAGTTTTTTATACATACCGATGTTTTGTGGGAAGAGAAAGTTTTATTGCAATACGAGATTATCTACAGCCAAAATTCAGAAATAAAAAATTTTTAACTGACAGGCCTACAAAAAACAATTGAATAAAGGTCTCATACAGGCATTTGACATGAAAAATCAGTTTCTTATCGGTGCAATGGTCGGAGTTTTTTTTACCGGTTGCAAAAGCATTGAAGTGCAGTGTGCGAAATCAAGCACAGAGTATTGGCAGCCGGCAATTAGTGAAAGGAAAACGGACATTCAAGTACCCACAAACCTAAAATCAAAAACCGCTCCTTACAGCTTAATAGACCTGATTGAAATTGGCCTGGATTCTAACCCAACGGCCAAAGAATCCTGGTGGCTTGCAAAAACGGCTGAAGCCAATAAAGGTCGTGCCGAATCAAGTTTTTATCCCACAATAACCGTCGGAGCAACCGTTGAAAAAGCTCAAGTTGGCGAAACCAAAAACCAACCAATGCAGTTGAGCGAAGGCTTTGGTCCATCCGTTGAAATCACCTATAAATTGTTTCAATTTGGTGCCGACAAAGCCAACGCTGAAAGCGCACGGCATGCCTTATACGCCGCCAACTTCCAATTTAACCGAAAACTTCAAGAATTGGTCTTTAAAGTGCAACAAAATTACTATCAGCTTTGCGCGGCTTACGCTTCGGTCGAAGCTAGAGAAGCCAATTTAAAAGATGCTGAAACCTCTTATCGGGCCGTATCCAAGCGCAAAGAGGCCGGTCTAGCTAAAACACAAGATTGGTTAAGGGCCCAAGCCGAAAACCTTCAGGCCGCCTATGAACTTGCGGAGGCTAAAGCCACGCTCGAGCAATGTCGTGCAGAATTGGCCAAAGTTGTTGGCCTGCGTATATCATCTGAGTTTAAAATCGAAACACATTTTGAGCCACCGGCAGAAACTTCCGTCTCAAGCGAAATCGAAAGTTTACTGGAAAAAACTTTAAATACCCGCCCCGATTTGCTGTCGGCCCAGGCCGATTTGGTAGCCAAAGAATGGCAACAAAAATCGGAAGAACGCAAATCTTGGCCACAACTAACTTTTGGGCTCACAAGCGGAACAAAAAAATGGAGTTCCACACATAACTGGCAAAGAAATTATAGCGGACAAGTGGCTTTAAAATGGGACATATTTGACGGATTTGATCGGGAATATCGCAATCTTGAGGCCTACAGCCAGAAAAAGGCAACCGAGGCCGTACTTAAGCAAAAAACATTAGATGTTCTCGGGGACACCTGGTCTGCCTTTTATGCCTTTAAGTGTTCTAACGAACGTCTCGTTTCCGCCAGTGCGCTAAAAAAAGCCTCTTTTGAAGCCTTAGAAGCCATTCGTATTGGCTATGATTCGGGGATTAATAGCCTTTTAGATTTATTATCGGCACAGAAAAATTTAGCCGAAGCCCGGCTGAGTCATGTTCAGGCAAAAGCCGATGTTGCCCTAAGCCTAATTGAATTGGCTTATGCAACAGGACAACTAGAATTGAAAGAAATTTCGCCAAAAATTTAAAACATTATATAAACCTCATGAATAAGTCATTAGCCTCCGAACACTCTTTGAGAAACTATATTGTCTGGACAGGTAGTTTTATCCTCTTGATTTTAGGCCTTATCGTGGCCAAGATATTATTTACACCCAAAACAAAGGCAATGGCCGGACACTCCGTCTCCGTTTCCGTTGCAAAATCCATCCGCAAGGACGTTGAACGCTACGTGGAAGCCGTTGGTCGTTGTGTTGCTTACGCATCGGTTGATATAACTCCCCAAGTAAGCGGTAAAGTTGTCAAAGTCTATTATCCTCAAGGTGGATGGGTCAAAAAAGACACTCCACTTTTTGAAATTGAAAATGTCACTTATCTTTCGGATCTTGCTCAGGCCAAAGCTCAGTTGGCCATGGATCGAGCAAAACTAACACTACATCAATCGCAATTGGACCGCTCCAGTGCACTTGTAAGTGGAGACTTTGTTTCACGGCAAGATTACGACACCTATAAATCAAATGTAGAAGAGGCCAAGGCACGCATTGATTTGGACTTGGCCAGTGTAGAGCGTAAAACCATTGATTTCAGCCGCTGTACCGTTAAGGCACCAATGGACGGTTTGATAAGCTTAGCAACCATTGATGAAGGCCAAATTGTTAGCGATGGAGGTTCCGATGCGCATAAATTGACCAATATTCGACAAGTACAACCTTTATACGTTGATTTTTCACTTTCTGAAAAATATTTCTCAGACGTTTACCAGCATTGGCAAACCAATCACACTCTCTTAACAACCATAACCTCCTTGGACAATCCCAAAATTGTGACCGAAGGCAAACTCGTTTTTATCGACAACTATATCGACGCTCAAACCTTAAATTTCAAGCTTCGTGCATCATTTAAAAATGAACAATTTTATTTTTGGCCCGGAAATTCTGTTAACGTACGAATCAATATTGAGAAAAAACCGGCAACTGTGTTAGTTCCCGAAAATGCCGTCCAATTGAGCCAGCAAGGTTATTTTGTATTTGTCGTCGATGGCGAAAAAAAGGCACAGGTGAAACCGGTTGTTCCCGGCCAAACATACGACGGCTGGATAACCATTGAGCAAGGGCTTTCGGAAGATGAAACCGTTGTGACCGACGGACATGTAATGTTAGCTCCAGGCGCATCTGTACAAATCGCTGAACTCACTCAATAAATAAACATGAAAAGCATTTCAGAACCCTTTATCCGCCGACCCATCGCAACGGCACTTTTAACTATAAGCGTTGTTCTGTTTGGCATCTATTGCTATTTAAAACTTCCGGTAAGCGGGTTGCCGCAGGTCGATTATCCCGTAATTGCAATTAGCGCTTCCTTCCCTGGGATGACCCCTGAAACAATGGCCAATTCGGTAGCCAGTCCATTGGAAAAAGAATTAATGGGGATTCAAGGATTAAAAGAAATCTACTCTGAAAATCGGTTGGGTTCCACTTCGATTAGCCTAGTTTTTGAGCTCGATAAATCTATTGATGTTGCGGCGATGGACGTTCAAGCAGCTATTACCCGTGCACAACACAAACTGCCGTCCGATATGCCTTCCCCTCCAACATACTCAAAGGAAAATCCCAATAGCGAACCAATATTTTATATCGGCCTCGTTTCAAATACACTTACACTTGGAAACTTGTATGATTATGCTAAGACTCAAGTGGCTCAACAAATTAGTAGCATAAACGGTGTTTCCAATGTACAGGTTTACGGGGCATCAAAAGCCGTACGCATTGACTTAGACTTGCAAAAAATACAATCAATTGGGTTATCTATTGACGAAGTTGTTGAAGCCGTAAAAAAACATTCACTTATTTCGACAACAGGCATTTTCAAAGGCCAATCCCGAACTCTCACTCTTACCACAAACGGGCAAATCGAAGCCGCTAAGGATTTCGGCAACAGTGTTATTACATCCAGTAATGGTCTACCGGTTTACTTAAAGGATATTGCAAAATGCGAAGATGGTCTTGAAACCGATGATTTAAGCATGAAGTTTTGGGGTCGAAAACTACCCCCATTCAATTGTGGCGTTGTACTGGCGGTTAACCAAACTCCGGGCACAAACACGGTAGAAGTAGCAAAACGCGTACGCACGCTATTACCTTACTTGCAACACGCCTTGCCAAAATCGGTCGAGCTCGTTCCGATTTACGACAAATCTAAAACAATATTGGACTCCATTGGTGAAGTTAAAGAAACTTTGTTGATTGCATTTATTTTGGTAACCGTCGTCATTTTCCTTTTCTTAGGAAGGGTCAGAGAAACGTTAATACCGGTTGTGGCAATGCCATTATCGCTTCTCATAACCTTTCTAGCCATGAAAGGACTCGGTTACAGTCTAGATAATCTATCGCTTATGGCTCTAACCTTAGCTATTGGTTTTTTGGTTGACGACGCCATTGTGTTTTTGGAAAACGTTGTCCGGCACATGGAACAAGGGATGGGGCCATTGGAAGCCGCTTTCAAAAGTGCTGGGGAAATCAGTTTTACTATTTTATCTATGACCTTATCTCTTATGGCAACATTCTTGCCATTAAGTATAATGTCGGGGCAAATTGGTCGTGTCTTTAAAGAATTCGCCGTCACCATTATGATCTCGATATTTGCTTCGGGTTTGGTTTCGTTAACGGTCACGCCTGTCATGTGTGCACGCTTTTTAAGGAAACATGGCGTACGAACTTACATTGAAAATTTGGCCTACACCATTGAACAAAAATTCCGTGGCTGGTACGGACGCACGTTGAGCTGGTTTTTAAAGGTCCAATGGGTTTCCTGGTGGCTTTGGACCGTTTGCCTAATTGGAACCGTTTTATTGTTTATTTGGCTCCCCAAAACCTTTTTACCCACCGGTGACAGCAGTGCCATACGTTGTATTTTCATGGCTCAAAGTGGGGCTTCGCCCGCAAAAATGAAATATTATCAGGAAAAATTAGAAGCGGCTGTCCACAACCATCCTTCGGTTAGCAATACGGTTTCAGTGGTCGGTGCCGGTTCTCATTTCCAAAGCAACATGGGCTTCATGATTGCTTTTATCAAACCAAAAGCCGAACGTACCTCCGCGTTTTCAAAGGCAAAAAAGCTTTCTATTGAAGATGTCAGTAACGAATTATCCGGTATTATGGCACAAATCCCAGGCATTATTCCAATTGTGAAGCCAATGCCCGTTTTAGATATTTCCACTTCAGCTGCCGATAACTCTCGTGGGAAATATTCTTATACTCTTTCAGGCCTTGACTCAAAAAAAGTTTACCAATCAGCTGAAACCTTTAAGCAACGCCTACGTCAGGTAAAAGGGGTCGTACCCTATATGGTTAACTCCGACGTTGAGCTTTCGAACCCTGAACTCAACATTAACTATCAACGGAATAAACTTTATTTGGCTGACTTGACTCCGGCGAATTTGGAGAATGCTCTGGGCCAAGCCTATTCCCTAAATTATGTTTATCTTATTAAAGGAGAATACGAACAATACGAAGTAATTTTGGCAGCCCAAGAAAAATATCGCGGCGGAATGCAAGATTTAAAGTGGCTGTTTGTAAAAAATGGCACCGGAAAACCTATCAGTATCGAAAACGTTGTTCAAACAAAGCTGCGCCTAGGACCGGCCGTTGTATGTCACAAAGCAAATTTCCCGGCAGCTACCATTTTCTTTAACACTTTTCCGGGGGTACCTCTGAGCTATGTAACGAAACAAATCGAAAAAATTGCTAAAGAAACTTTACCGGTTGATGTCTTAGGAGAATTTGGCGGCGAAGCAAAAGATTTCCGTGAAGCGGTATTGAATCTAACCTTACTGCTATTTTTAGCGGTATTCGTTATGTACGTTGTTTTAGGTTGCCTGTATGAACATTGGATCCATCCTATTACTGTTTTATCGACTTTACCGGTTGCACTGGTTGGCGGTTTGATTACCTTATTTGTCTTTCAAGCCGACTTCTCCTTGTACGCTTTTATCGGCTTGTTCATGCTTATCGGAATTGTGAAAAAGAACGGTATTATTTTGGTCGATTTCGCAGTTGAAAAAGAAAAACTTGGAGTGAACCCCGAAGAAGCCATTCATGAGGCTTGTCTAGAACGACTTCGACCGATTATGATGACAAGCATAAGCACTATTTTTGGTGTGTTACCCATTGCACTTGGCTTTGGCGCCGACGGTGCATCACGCATCCCCTTAGGCTTAAGTGTTGTTGGCGGAATGATTTTTGCGCAGGTGTTAACCTTATTTGTAACTCCGGTCATTTACCTTGGCTTAAACCGCTTTAGCCCAAAAACGGAATGAGCGATTCATCGCGTATCGAAAGAGTTAAGGAAGTTTTAAAAGAAAAAAATGAACCGACTTACCGGTTTAAACAGTTTTGTCAGGCTTTATTTCATTCGCCAGCATTAACTTATGAAAATATTAAGGGCTGGCCGCTAAGCTTACGCAATTCGTTTAACAATCAAGAACTCTTAACGCTTCGTCTTGGTGAAAAAATTGAATCCACTCAAACGAAAAAATTTCTCTTTGAATTAGAAGACGGGAGCCGTATTGAAAGCGTTCATATGGCTTTTCAGGAAGGTCTTTCTTCCTTGTGTATTTCTACACAGGTGGGCTGTCCATCGAATTGTCGTTTTTGTGCCACGGGACAAATCGGTTTTAAACGCCAGCTGACAGCCGATGAAATTATAGACCAGGTATTATTTGTTCTAAAAACTGGGCTAAAGGTTGACCGCATAACTGTTATGGGCATGGGCGAAGCTTTTCTGAATCCAAATATTTGGTCAGCTTTTGATCTGTTGACAGGGAAAGATTATTTAAGTTTAAGCCCACAACGGTTAAGCGTTTCGACGGTCGGCATAATTCCTGGTATAGAAAAGTTAACCGAACTATACCCTCAGGCAACCTTAACGTTTTCTTTACATTTTCCCTTTCAAGAAGAACGTGACCACTGGATACCCCTCGGCAAGGCTTATAAGCTCAACGATATTTTTCAGGCTCTCGATAATCATATTGAAAAAACAAGAAAAAAAACTTACCTAGCCTACATTCTTTTTGAAGGAATAAACGATAGCGACAACCACGTCAAAAGCTTAAAAACGTGGCTTGCCAAAAGACCCATGGCTCACCTCTTTCACATCAACCTTATCCCTTATCACGAAACGTCGGGAATTCATATAAAAGAGACCTCTCGTAAAGCCATATATGCCTTTCAACATCAGCTCGAGAAGGTTGGATTATCGGCAACCATCCGACAATCATTTGGTAACGAAATTAATGCTGCCTGCGGCCAATTGGCCGCGCGCTATAAATCAAAAAATTAACAGTTCTTTCGTGGCGTTGTTTCCGAGAAAAGATTTTTTTGTAAAAAAATCTCTTCTCGGACCCTTTTCTTAAAAACCTTTACCGAAAAGACATGAAGCTTGATTAAGCTTCATGTCTTTTTGGATTCGTTTCCTTTGAGAAGGTATAGAAGCCCTTTCTTTTCGCATAAAAAGAAAGATGGAGCGCAAATCCATGGCGCCCCCACCCAGACTCGAACTGGGATTAACGGTTTAGGAAACCGCGGTTCTATCCTTTGAACTATGGGGACTTTCAAAAATCTAAAAATGCACTTTTTGACAAAGCAACCTAGGTTTCATTTTAATTCGTTAAAAGAAAAATGCCCCGCTAAAATTACTTTTGTGGTAAAAGCCTTACATAAATAAAGCAAGACTCGCTAAAAAAATGAAAGCATAAACTTTTAATTTTTTAACAATATCTCATAATTAAAAAAAATGGATCAAGAAAATCATCGCATATTATTTCTGGGCGATATTATCGGCCAACCTGGCCGTTGGATAATTAAAACACATTTGGCTAAAGTAAAAAAAGCTTACTCCAGTAACATTACCATCGCAAACGGCGAAAATGCAGCCGGTGGTTTTGGGTTAACGCAGTCCGTCGCTTTGGAAATTTTTGACAGTGGCGTCGATGTTATTACTTTGGGAAATCATATCTGGGATCAACGCTCTTTTATCTCGGAAATTGAAAAATTGCCACATGCTTGCCGGCCCGCAAACTTACCGAACGAATGCCCTGGTAAACCCTATGTCATTTTTGAAAAGGGGGGACAAAAAATCGGTGTTTTTTGTCTATTGGGCCGTTGTTTCATGAATATGATACTCGATTGCCCCTTTAAAACAGCGGACAAAACAATCCAATTACTACAAAATGAAGGGATCAAAACCATTTTTGTTGATATACACGCGGAGGCCACATCAGAAAAATACGCCATAGGTTGGTACTTATCCTCTCGTGTTACTGCGGTTATAGGAACCCATACCCATGTACCGACGGCTGATAATCGTATTCTAAACCATTCAACGGCCTACCTAACGGACGCAGGCATGTGTGGGCCAAGTAACGGAATTCTCGGCTGTGAACGCGAGCCTATCATTCACAGGTTTATCGACGGCATGCCGCGAAAATTCTCGGTCTCACCGTATGGGCCCGTCGAGTTAAACGGCGCTTGCGTTACTCTTGATCACTTAAGTGGTAAAGCAATAAAAATTGAAAGAATTCATATCGAAGATGAACACATCTAGCATTTAAATAAAAAACACTTTCCTCGTAACACCTGATAACTTTTCGGGTAAAAAACTTTATTTAAAAGCATCCTCCAAAAGAAAGCTCTAGCTCCTCTTTTTTGTTGTCAAAAAAAATTATTTAACGATAATAAAAGACAGATTTTATGACTTTATTACCCAAAGAAGACTGTAGTCTTCTTTTTCATGATCGAGGGATTCTCACCAAAGAATATTATGGTATTGTCGGTATTGATGAAGCTGGGAGAGGAGCATTAGCGGGTCCTGTAATGGCCGCCGCACTTTGGGTAAGTCCTCTATTTTATCAAAACCCAGAAAAAGGATTTACCGGGATTAAAGATTCGAAATTATTAAGTGCTAAACAACGTTCAGAAGCTTTTTTACTTTTACAACAGTGGCAACGTAAAGGGCTCATTGATTTTGCTTATGCCGAAGGAAGCGTAACCGAAATAGAAGTTAGTAATATTGGATATGCCGTACGATTGGCAATGCGCCGCGCTATTGAGAAATTACAATATACCACGGGATTGCATTTCGAAGTTCAAGATGAGAATCAAATCCCTTTGTCAGCCGAAAAAGAAAAAACTGTAGCCCCCCCCAAAAAGCCTCGTACCCTTATCGATGGCTTACCGCTCAAAGGATTTCAATATCGGCATATGGCGATTGTAAGAGGAGATCAATTGAGTTTTTCCATCGCGGCCGCTTCAATTGTAGCGAAAGTAAACCGTGATCAATGGATGGAACGTTTAAGTATCGATTATCCCGTATACCATCTAGGGGATAATAAAGGGTATGCCACTCAGGCGCATCGTGAAAGTTTAAAAAAGTACGGTCCTTCAGAAATTCATCGACAGTCGTTTTTAAAAAACAAATCCAAAGAGTTTGCGCAGACGAGCTGGGATTTAAGTAATTCATCGAGCAAAGAAACTGATCCAGCGAAGGCATCCCAAAAAGACTGATCGCACAAACTTCTCACGTTATTACGATATATAATGAATCTCGACGAAAGAAGTTAAGGACATATAAGCCTCGACTTTAGAAATCATAAAAATTTTAAAAACAAGTGAAAAATTGTTTTACCCGCTACACGCTTCTACTTTTAAAGCATACCAAACTTATTCAACACTTTAGCCTTTTATCTCTTTCTCAATAAAAACTTTGATACGATTTTAGGAAAAAAATTATCGAAAGGGCTGGGTAAATAAAGGCATGGCGAGATTTACAATTTTCCATAAATCTTTAACCTTAGTCCCATGAAACGGATAATATATCTTGGTGCCTTGTTAAGCTTATTTTGCACTATGGCTCAAGCACAGCAGCTGGCAAACGTATACGAATTTACAACGGTTAAAGAGGTGGCCACAAATTGGCTGAGAAAATATAAAGCTTCGGAAATTCTATTTGTTTTTGACTTAGATCGCACTTTGATCCATCCTAATAATCCCGCAACATGCCTATCAAATGTGACCAGATTCGATAAGGCTTATAGGGAAATTGTTGGCAATTTACCAAAACAAAAAAAAGAGCTGATTCAAACACACGTTTATTTTTTCAAAGGAAGCTGTCTCGTACAGGACAACATCCCTTCGCTTCTAAAAGAAATCGAAGCCGAAGGAATTAAAATGATCGTTTTAACGGCCACACGCCCCGGACAGCTTTTATTAAATACCGGCAAATTAAAGGAGGAGGTACGATACAACCAGTTGAAAAGCGTTAACATTGATCTTAGTAATTCTTTTAAAAATTGCGAGAAACTTTTATTGAACGATATCCAAACTTCCGATAACCGAAATTCGCTTTGGTATAAGGGATTATTACTCTCAAACGGCGATGATCGAAAGGGAGATACCTTGATTTCGTGGTTAAAAAAATTTTATAGTGATCTTTCAGCATTAAAGGCTATTTGTTTTGTAGACGATACAAAAGATAACCTCGAAAAAGTTGATATGGCCCTAAAGAAAAATTTCCCGGCAATTGAATTTATAGGCGTGGAATACAAAGCACATTTAAACTTATTCTCAAGGCCTGAACATGCATTAACAGAAAAAGCGTTTAGAGGCTTTTGGGAGCAACTGATAAAAGAAATTGATAATGTAAAACAGAGTGAAGCGCAGACGCTTTTAAACATAAGATAAAAGAACTGGAATTTATACCGTTAGATTTAAAAAGATGTCTTTTGGCAAAAAATTCTAAAAACACTCAATATTGTTAACCACAAACAACTTTTTGGCTAGATTGAAATTCTCGCCAGCGGCTGTACCCACCTCCAAAATTCGGAGTAAAGATTCGTATAAACGCTCACCGTACAAGTTAACTATTACAAAAGCTTTTCCTTTACGTTTCTTCGAATACCGCTGTCTCCTCGAACAATAGTAACCCTTTAAAAACCTGTTTCCTTGAGTAACGCACCGATTCTCAAAATATTACCACTTTTGTTGTCGTGCCTTATTTTA
>CAZDSI010000037.1:722-13960 GCA_964508215.1 uncultured Opitutales bacterium | reverse complement strand
CAGATAAAGATGGAGAGATGCTCCTTAAATTGGAAGAACTCTCACGTGAAAAACAGGCAAAAGAGAATGTGGAGCAGGAATTGGCTCAAGTAAGGCAGGAGATTAAATCCGTTAAAGAAGCACTTGATAGTGAAAACCAAGCCAAGAATAAGGTCGAACAGGAATTAGCACAAATAAAACAGGCCTTACAACTGGCAAAACAGAGCCAACAAGAGGTTGGGAACGAAAGAGATCGTCTTTTAAGAGAAATACAAAACTTAAGAGAGCAATTGCAGGAAGCTAAGCGATCAACGAGAGAGGAAACTCAGGTTGCACAACAAAAAGGCAATATACCGCCAGCACCTCCTTTACCAGGTAACATACCGCCGCCGCCACCGTTGCCTAAAAAAGGTGTCGAACAAAATATGCCGTTAACAACCCCTTCTTCAACAACGGGTGAAAGAGAAGACCTTTTGGCAGCAATAAGAAAGGGTACAACATTACGTTCTACAACGCAGTCACAAAGTAGTCATACTAAACAGGATGACTCGCCTTCGCAGTCGGCAACAAACACAGAATTGTTGTCGGCTATTCGAAAAGCTGGAGGAAAAGCTAAGACTAGCGGCGGCTCTTTTAACTATACGGAGTTTAAAGGTTTTGTAAAACAATGTTTCGAAATCAGTGAAGGAGTGCTTACAGAGCAAATTATCGATGCTTTAAAGAGAGAGTTTGATAAATTGCCAAAAGCCAAAACCGCTGAAGCATTTGTTAAAACATCGAAAGGGAGTTTTGAAGCATTTGCCGATGCATTGTTCGAAAATGCTCCCGTAAAAGAGCAAACAAAACTTTATCGTGAATTTGGCTGGCAGTTTGGAGATGTCCTTCCTCAGATGAAGCGCAAGGCGATGCTAAAAAATACCGAGGAAAAACTGGAAACTTCGCCAGTTTCAGAAAGACAGGTCGAATTTGTACATTTATTGGTAACCGCTATTAAACTTGAATTGGGTGAAGAAGTCGAAGATGATCATGGCCTAAGTTCAAAAACTTCCAAGTCAAAGCCTTCAAGCATGCAAGAAATGATGCGAAAAGCGATGGAACAGCGCAGCAAAGCTATGCGTGGAGAAGGTGAGGAGGATGATGATGACAATGATGATTGGTAAAATTTAATCGTTAATGAAAAGCGACACTCCAAAGTGTCGCTTTTTTGCTGGTAACCTTATAATATAAGAATATTGCAAAACTTCGTAAGTACCACTGGTTGCGAGAATTGTTTTTAAATTTCGTTGACATTTTTTTTGGATGTGCGGAATTAAGTTTTAATTTTTATGAGATACAGTCTTTCAATGAAGCTATTAATGGTTGGAGGTGTTGTAATAAGCACTCTTAGTAGCACACAATTGTTTTCGGCTAAGCCGGCAAAATTGGCCGGACCATTGGTGACAATCATATCCGACACGGATCAGGCTAAACTGGAAAAAACGAGAACCAAGTTGCAAAAAGTTGCACGCCCGGTTTGGGCTTCGGCACGTAAGAATGGTGCTTTGCTTTCTTCGCAATATCCAGTCGAAGACGAGATGGCTGTTGAGAGCCTTTTAAGCCGGCTAAAAGCACTTGAGGTTTTGACAAAACAGCAAGAAAATAAGAATAAGATTCTTGAAAATAATGTTATACGCTTGCAACACGAACTTACCATGGCAACGGCTTCAATTACCGCTGGTGCAAGTGAAAGTTTAAGCGAAGGAGAGGGGTCTGAAAAACAAAGCTTGTCGGATGTTTCACGGAGATCAAGCGTACCAAACTCTCAAGTTGGGGAAAGTACCGTTTCACGCAAGATCCAAGGGGTTAGAGCACAACGCTCCACTCCCGAAGAATTGGCACCCTCGGATGTTGAGTATACAAAACGGGTAGCTCCTATGAGCGGTACTAAAGGTCAAGTTGTCAGCACGGCTGTCGCGGGACGTTCTGATGTGGCAAAAAAAGAGACTCAAAGGTCTTTACCGGTTACCAGAGAAATACGGAATGTTGCTCAAAAATTGCAACCGATGGAGACTGGAGAGCATGTTGTATATAGAGAAAGGGAAGTGCCAGTTGAAGTTGTGCCGGTTGAGTCTTTTCGAAACGTAGAGTCTTCTGGCATGAAAATTCAGGATGATTTTGAAGAGCCTTCTAATGTTTCGAAAGTCGTGTATGCCGAAGCTAGAGGGCGTGCGGTAATGTCGGGTAATGCGCAAGGCCTCGTAAACACCGGCAATGGTAATAGTAATAGCAATCTTCACAAACCGGTCGATGTAGACCGCCTGGTGATAGAGAATGAGCTTTTAAGAAGCAGAGCTTTAGGTGGTGGGGCGGTATATGTGGCTTCTTCACCGCAGACTGAGCCTAGGCGTACCATAGAGGAAGCCAATGCAGAGCTTAGAAAGATAAAAAGTGAGGTTAGTAAATCAGTTACTTCCTTGGCAGCAGATTCTAGTGTATCTAGCCTTAGGGTAAGTGAAACAAAGCGAGAAGGTATCCAATCCGTACAAAATAGTGGTAAAGATGATAGTGGAAAGAATCTTACCGAGAGTTTTAGTGATAAAGATGAGAAGGCGGGTAGTGAGCCAAGTAAAGGTCCATTGTCCAAATCTTTCAAAGGCTTAAAGAGCACAGAAGAGAGTGCATCGAGCGCCTCAATCCAGCTTCCCTCTTCTTCAGCAAAGAAGACCGTCAGCATTCCAGTCCAATCACCTATAACACAAGGTATTCCACAGCCCCCAAAGACTAAAAGGCAGCGAGGGGTTATGCCCCCGCTCCCATCACCCTTAACCCCTGAAGAACAAGCGGAAGAAACAAGGCTTCAAAGAGTAAGAGAAGAGTCCGAGCAACAAAATGCATCGAGTGAAAAAGCTATAGAAGGTAATGCCTTAATGGCAGAGCTGCAGAAGAGAAATGGTAAAACAAATACTAAAGTTAATACGTCCAGCCTTATCGAGTGCCAGAAAGAAATTTGGAGTCGTTATGAATATTGGGCAAAACTGCCACCAGAAGAGTTGATGCATCGCAAGAACAAAAGCAAAAGAAAACAGCTTTAGATGAAGAAATAGAAAAAATACAACGCATCAAAGATTCTTACCTTGACGCAATAAAAAGCAATTTCGCTGGTAAATTAAAATTGGGTGATAAAATTAGATTAGAGGTAGCACAGGAGCCCTCTGTTTATGTACGTATTGCGAAAGAAGAGCGTGGTATTGGAGGGAATAAAAAGGAGATATTAGTTGTCCCGGTAGAAAGAGAGTTGCTTAAATATTATGAAAAAATAATAGAGTCTGGGTATTTATCTCCAGAAGCCAGAGAGTATATTGGAAAAATTATAGAGTGTAATAACATCTTAGGGACTAAAAAAGAAGAAGTTGCAAAGATAAGAAGATTACTGGAGAGTATTTATGTTAAGCCGTATGATGAGGAAATGGCTAAACAGATTAAAAAGGGTAACATGATGCGTGGCTTGAGCTTTGAGCACATGCTTGAAATAGCCCGTAAAACAAAGCTTATTAAACAAGAAGCGCTAAAAGCCTGTCGTGTGCAAGCCATAAATCCGGCCAAGACAGAACAACAAGATTTGTCTGAATTTGTTGCCAAAGCGCTTTGCGAAATATATGGTAGCGAATAAAGATACCTCAACATATAAAAGTAATTTTTTAGCAAACGGCGGTTAAGCCGTTTGCTTTTTTAATAATAATATTATAGGAAATTTTTCGAATTTTACGGAAACCAGAAATCTAGGGGATTTTTTGCTCTCCCTACCTAATAGAATTATAAAAGCCCTTTTGGTGGACGGCGCAGGACTCGAACCTGCGACCTACTGGGTGTAAACCAGTTGCTCTAACCAACTGAGCTAGCCGTCCTTAAAACGAAACTTAAGTAAAAAGCCCGAATTGAAAAAATCAAGCTTTTATTCCCTGCAAACGTTTAAAAATTTGCAACATGTTTAAAGCCGCACCTTTTAGTAATTGGTCACCGACGACCCATAGCGCTAGCCCATTGTCGAGAGCTTCATCTTTGCGCAGGCGTCCAACCGCACAGCAGGATTGTTTTTCATACTCAACGGGGGTTGGATATTGATCCTTTTCTTTGTGGAAAGTTATTCCAGGAAATTTTTTTAATACTTTTTCGGCCTCTTCAAGATTGATGGTTTTTTCAAATTCTGCCTGTATACTGATGGAGTGTGCGCGAAATACTGGTACGCGAACGCAGGTTGCGCTAACCTTTAAATTTTTTAGAGAAAGTATTTTTTTCGCCTCTAGTCTAAGCTTAGTTTCTTCTTCGGTTTCGTATTCGTTTTCAAAGAAACGTCCAACTTGTGGAATAATGTTGTGTGCAATTTGCCGCGGGAAAAACTGGGGCGTACACGGTCTCGATGTATTTAGCTGTTGGTTGAGTTCTTCAATTCCACTGTTGCCAATTCCTGAAACCGCTTGATAGGAGCTGGCCCAAAACCGTTTTAAAATAAAACGCTTATGCAAAGGATACAATGCCATTAGGGCTATCGTTGTGGTACAATTAGGACTAGCAACGAAACGTATGACACTATTTATTTCGTGGCCATTGATTTCGGGTATGATTAATGGAACATTTTCATCGAGCCGAAAAGCGGGACTGCCATCGATAATATAGTTTACAGAATCTTTTGCAAGTGCAACGACCTCACGAGAAACATCGGGTGGACAACATAGAAATAAAATATCGAAATTTTTTAGTTCTTCAGAAATTTTTTCAACAAGCCAAAAATTTTCATCGTACTCAAAAACTTTTTCTTGTGACCGATGCGACGCAAACAGCTTTATATTTTGAGGCTCGCAAAACTTTTCTTTTAACAATAACGATAATAGGGCCTGACCGACTGAACCTGTGGCACCCACGATACCAATTTTCATTACCTGAAAATTAAAATTAAAAAAACTTTAGAAATTAAGTAGGTTATTTGACTTCAGGACGCCAAACCGTGCATTTACGCTCGTGCAGCGAGAGACTTGGAAAATCATGGCCTGAAGTGAAAGAAGAAATTGAAAGTTCATCCCTTGCTGGTGTCGTGTCTGTGAGGGTTCTTCCGGCCAAAGGTGAATTACCTTGTACATCAACGCTTGTACCAACGAAACCTACCGATACCCCACTGCCACTTACACCACTTGTTTGCATGATTAAACATTCAACTTATTACCGGCTTTGGTGTCAAATTTAATTTTTTTATTCGGTCTGCCTTTTTTGGTTTTAGGCATAGTTATTGCTCTGGTATGCGGTTATGCGTATACTAAAATGTTTTGTTTTGGGAGTATTAACGACGGCTTCCGTTTCGGAAGCCCAGATTTTGTCAAGTACTGACAAAAGATTATTGAGGGAATGTGCTTCGCGTTTGCAAAGTGCGGCACTTTCCGATCCTTTGGGAAGCCAGAATGTGCATCGGTTATCTAACATTACACGAGAGTATCAAAATACTTTCTTGTCGATATTAGAAAATTTTAACCGAAGAGTGTTACACTGTGTCGATGTTCAAAATGGGCCGTCGGTTTGGGATACTCGTACAAACCTTAATACAATGATAGCCTCATTGTCGGGTATAAATGCACAATATATTCCTAGGTTTCAACTTGCGCTTTCAACTTATGGGGAAAGGATCGATGGTGAAACTGGTTGGATGCCGAATAGAATTTTTACCTTTGCCTATCAGCTTACGGCAATTGTTGAGCGTGTAAGAGATTATCTTTACAGAAACTACGACCTTCGCGCTTTAGGTTTTCTCGACTTTAATGTGCTGTCATTGATTATCAATGAGAACTATGAAACACAAGGTGGTTGTATTCCTGGAATTATTAATCGGTTGTTCCAGTATGCTCTACAAGGGTTAATTGAGATTGCAGAGCTTGAAGAAAGCGGAATTGAGCTGGATTCTCTTTTGGCCGTTGCTTTTGAGAATATTTAGAGAAATTTCTTTAGTGCAATTTACAAACCCCTTTTTTAAAAAGGGGTTCTTTATTTTTTAAATTATAAGTGTTAAGCACCCGTCAAAAATGTGTGAGAGTTAAATAATTAGCTGGAATTTTTTAACCTTTTAGGGAGAAGAACTTTCTTATGGATGAAAAAACTTCTAGAGAGAAGATTGTATCGTAAACTACGAGAAAGAAAATTAGTAAGGACTTGTTTAGGTTATCAATGAGTTTGGGAAAGGATTGCCAGAGCTTTTTTTACAACTTTTTCGAGATTCTTAACGGTTGTTTCTTGTTTTGACGCTTCTCCAACGGCAAATTCGGCTTGCTTGTTCGAATATCCTAGAGCGGTTAATGTTTCAATAGCTTCACGGTAAATGTTTGAGCCCGCTGTTGTCGTTCCCGTTGTTTTAGAGGCAAACGAGTGTTTTGAAAGCGTATCTTTAAGTTCGACAAGTATGCGTTGAGCGGTTTTTTTCCCAATGCCGGGGCATTCGGATAGCTGGCCAATATTTGAGGTTAGGATGATTTCGTAAAGTTTTTCGAGCGAAAAATTGTTGATAAGAGCTAAGGCTAGCTTTGGGCCTATACCGCTTACTTTTTCAATTAAGAGTCGGAAAAAATTTCTATCCTGCGGTTCTAAAAATCCGTACAATGTCTGTGCATCCTCGCGATAAATGGTGTGGATATAAAATTTCTCAGTGCTTGTTGGTTTTAGTTTAGAGAAAATTTTTTGTGGGATAAAAATCTCATAGCCTACCCCTTGAACGTTTACAACAACACTGTTTTCGTTTATTTCCTGTAAAATACCTTCAAGAAAGGCGATCATAACAGGAGCATATCTTGCAGAGTATAAAGTCCGGAAGAAAGCTTTTTTTCACACAAATGCTTTGCCGCCCATAGCGCCCCTTGGGCAAAGGTCTTTCGGCTGAAGGCGCTGTGAGTGATAGAAATTTTTTCTTCTTCGTTGGAAAAAAGTACCGTGTGTTCACCGATAATTCCCCCGGCACGGATAGAATGAATTGTTGTTGGAGTTGCTAATTTTTGGTTCGTGGGAACTTTTTTTGCTCGTTCAATTTTTTCAAGTAAAGTATTTGCCGTACCGCTGGGTTGATCTTTTTTGTGACGATGATGTTGTTCGATAATCGCGGTGTCAAATCCCGATAATTGCGAAACAAATGAAGGCAAGAGGTTGAATAAGACATTCATCCCTAACGAAAAATTATTGGAATGTACCACGGGAACATGTACGGATAAAGCTTGCAAGCGTGCCAATTGTTCTGTCGAAAAACCGGTTGTTCCCGACACCAAAGGGATTTTTAATCGTTGGCAAGTTTCAATAATTGTTTCAAGGAGAATGGGAGTGCTAAAATCAATACAAACGCGTACTTCGGTAATATCTATACTATACAAATCATCGGCTTTTAAAGCGGTATAAAAACTCCCAAAGGGCAACAGCCCTCGTATGGTTGTGCCCATTTTCCCATTATAACCAAAAAGTAACAGTTTATCCTCTTTGCATTGCATGTAGACAGTCTACCAATATTTGTATGTTATTGTCACTCATCGCACACAAAGGTAAGCGTACTTCAGGTGATGGGATCAAGTCATTTTTATATAAAACATACTTGATCGGAATAGGATTGGGTTCAAGCGTAAGCGAACGAAAAAATGGATAGTATTGGCGGTTAATTTTTGCCGCTTCTTCCAGATTGTTTTGGAGCGCTAAGTTAACCATTTTAACAAGTTCTTTGCCGACTAAGTTCGATGCAACGCTGACAACACCTTTAGCCCCGATGGCAATAAAAGGAAGCGTTAAGGAGTCATCTCCGCTGAGAATAATAAACTCTTTATCCAACGATTTGACAATTTGAGAAACTCGGTTGCAAGAGCCTCCGGATTCCTTTATACCCACAACATTACGAAATAAGCTTCGTAATTGTTCGAGTACCCCAATCCCAATTTCGACACCACAACGAGAAGGGATAGAATAAAGTAAAATCGGTTTGTCAGTTGATTCGGCAATGCGACTGAAATGCATGAATAGCCCTTCCTGGTTTGGGCGATTATAATAGGGAGCAACAATCAGCATACCATCGACGCCGAGTCGATGCGCTTCTTTTGTGTAAGAAACGGCCTTACGTGTGCAGTTTGAGCCGGTTCCAGCCCATACTTGAACACGTTTTTTTGCCTTTGTTACAGCGTATTCAATTATCTCAAGGCGCTCGTTTTCGTCAAGAGTTGGTGATTCTCCCGTAGTTCCGACGACAATAATGCCTTGAACACCTTGATGGATTTGGTATTCAATCAGTTTTTCGAGGGTGATAAAATCAATTTTCTCATCTTTGAAGGGTGTAACCAGAGCGGTGAAAACGCCGCTGAATTTTTGTGTGTTCATGACAATTCTCTTGTTTGAGTGTTTTTTCTGACAATAATGGATTTATAATAAATATCAATGTTTTAGATAAATAAGGTTGAAACTTGCTTGACCGATAATTTCGCGCTGGCTAAAATTAGATTCTCAACGTGAGAGCCCTTTATGGAGAACTGCGAAGTCGATGATAATAATAAGAAAGCTGAAGTGTTAAAGCGGTTATATGAGAACCCTTTTTTTGCCGAGTTGTCTCCGCAGCAGATGAGGGTTGCCGCACTTTATTGGCAATTGAAACGTTGCCCTGAAAACTTTACTTTATTTAACGAAAACGATGATCCGGATTGTATGTATTATGTTTTAGAAGGGCGTTTGAGTGTCCTAAAAAACGTAAAAGATCGTAGGGGGAATTTAACCCAGGTTAAGGTTGCCGAAATTGTTAAAGATCAATTATTGGGAGAATTGGCCATAATTGAGGATTCAAAGCGATCGGCGACGGTTGTTACTTTGGAGCCCACGAATTTGCTCATGATAAAAGAAAAGCATTTTAATCTTTTGGTTAAAAGCCAGCCGCAAATCGGTGTTATCTTGCTTAAGCAGGTTGCAAAGCTTATTAGTCGACAATTACGAAGCACAACAGGACGTTTTGCTGAATTAGAAAGATCGGTCGATTTTTGTGACACGGAAGAAAGTATGACCCCCGAGATTGAAATGGAGAAAAAATTGAAAAAAGGATTAAAGCGTAAGACTAAAGCCTAAACCTCCTTAAATAAAAAAATTTTAACGGTTATAACGATGATGAATAAAAAAGAGGCCGGTAAAAATATACTAAAATTATTATACGATAATCCGTTTTTTGCAGAACTGACGCCAGACCAGATGCAGGTTGTATCTCGTTATTGGCAAGTTAAAGAGTTACCGGAAAATTTTATTCTCTTTAAAGAAGATGATGAACCCGATAATCTTTATTATGTTTTGGAGGGTAAGCTCAGCGTATTAAAGCGAGTGGAAAGCAAAAACGGCGAAATTAAAGAAGTTAAGGTTGCCGAGATTACCAAGGATCATTTGCTTGGAGAATTAGGTATAATTGAAAATGCAAGGCGATCGGCGACGGTCTTTACCTTAGAACCAAGTTTGCTTTTAACAATTCGAGCAAAACATTTTAATCTTTTGGTCAAAAGTCGTCCGCAAATTGGAGTTATTTTAATGAAGCAAGTCGCAAAACTTATTAGCAGTCAATTGCGAAATACGACAGGTCGTTATGCGAATACACAGTTAGTTGGATGAATTATGGAAGATGTTTTAGATACTTTGATTAATATTCCCATATTGGCCGATTTGAGTTCTGAAGAATTAAGAATAGTCTCACGATTTTTTGATCAGCTAAAATTAGCAAAGGGTCAGCTTTTGTTTTCAGAAGGGGACGCTGGAGATGCTTTATATTATGTTTTATCGGGACGTTTGATTATTTACAAAGACCGTGGTGATGCAATGCCTGTAGAGATTACGAGAGTTAACGCTGGTCAATTTCTCGGCGAGTTGGCCATTTTGGAAGATTCTTTTCGTTCGGCAACGGTACAGGCGGCCGTCGATACGGAACTAATGTCGATTCAAAAAAAACATTTTTACGAGCTATTAGAGCGCTATCCAAAAATTGGAGTGGTATTATTGCGGGGATTGGCGCGTATGATTAGCCTGCAGTTACGAAACACAACGGGGCAATTAGCTATTCAGCATACGGGATAAGGTATAAATGTCTGGGTTTTGAATGTGTTGAAAATTTCTCTACCTAAAAAAGCTTAAGCTCAACACAAACCCGTGTTCAATTTTAAGCGGTTGATAATGCGAGAGAAAGAGGTAGGTTTGTTTCCCTGTTTTTTCGATAATTATATTTGTAAATAAAAAATTCCGATCTAGCATGCTGCAGCTTCGAAAACTGATTTCGGTTTCTCGTAATTTTAATTTAATTGTAAGAAGCTTTACCTTTAAAGGTTGAAGCGAAAAAAACACCAAAGATATTCTTCAAAATATGAAAATACTCCACAATTTTTTTATTGGTATGTTGGCTTTTATTGGTATGGCCGGTTTGGCGACCGCCGATCTTGAAAAGCAAGTTAATAAGGCCAAGGAGCATCTACTATACGGTCGTTTAAACAAAGCAGCGCAAAAATTAATCGAAATCCACAGTGAAGTGTGCAATCACATGTATGAAACTATCCAGCGATTTTCTCCCAATTCAGGAATATTAATTAATCAAAAAAATTGTAATATTCCCGTACAATACCGGGGAAATACATTTGAAGGTCCGATTATTATAAGTGCTTGGGCTGAGAACTCTCTATGTCGACTGCCTGGTATTCCGTTTGAATACGCTCAAATTCAAATGGGACAGCAAGGTGGAGAAGTTGTTTACAATTATTTTAAGTTTTATAATGAAGACAACAGCGATCGTTATTACGGTATCTGCTGTGACTGTTACTTCGGCGATAACAAAAAAGACATGGAAAAAGCTTTAATAAAGTTTGTAACCAAGAAAATTGGTAAATCTTCACTGCAAGAATGTGCTCGGTGGTGGAACGAAAACTTCTGTCGTACAGCTGTCAATCTTCTTGCGGCCTATATTCAAAAATTCAATCTGTATCCTGCAAATTTTACTTTGACCGACACCTATTACTTTTTGATGGCCTATAAAGTTTACGTTGAATCCGATGGAGGAAGTTGCGGGCTGTTGCTCTTTTCGCAAGAAAATTTCGAAGAAACACGTAGGGCAGTGCACAAGACACTCGCAAACTTACTTTTGTGCCCAGGAATGAATCTTTTTCAACCAAAGCTTTTTGTTTTAAATGCCTTATCTCAGTGGGGCACCATGGTGTATGAAAAGGTTGACCAATACCATGGGCTTGAGGTGCACCCTATCGGTTATTATCAAATTGAAATCGACCTTTTGTATGGCGAAATAGAGACTCAGTATCTGAAATACGAGGATACGTATCTTTTATGCTTCGTTCGTCGTACCATGAAAGGTGTTCATGCCAATTGGGCTGTGGAACACCAGGCTGTAATAAAAAAATGGACGCAGCTAGAGCGAGTGAAGTGAACAAATATTGACGCCATCAGTACGAAACAATCTCTATATACGTTGTGAATGTGTTAAGCATTGCATGGTTGGCAAATATTGGTATGAATCCGAAAGAGCAGTTTAGTCTTTATTTAGAATATTAGATAAAGGTAGATAAGAGCTTTCCATTCGCACAACAATCTTTAAAAAAGAACTTTTGGTTTACTACTTTGTAGTTTCTTAAGCCCGAAATTTATTAAAGTTTCGATTTTCTTTCGGAAAGTTCAGAATCCCTTTTTTTTGTAAAAAAAATGCCGCTGAACTGACTTTTTACAGATATACTCTTTTCCTGTCTGCGAGGTGTCTCATCCTTCACAATAACCGCCGAAAGTGTTGAAATACGGTATTTATCTACAGGTCAGTTTTTCTATAAGCTTGTTCTACGTCGGTTTTCTCTGGCGGTTTTTAACTAAGATTTAAACGGCCGTTTTAGCCGCTTCAATGGTATCTGCAAAATGCCATTCTTGGCAGTCTTTAAATTCTTTGCTTTTTTTCTGAATGGTATCGTTACAGATAACAATATGCTTTAACCCGGCTTGCCCGCAGGTACGGATGGTATCGTTTATGAGCACAATAAGGTTTAAGTTGAGCTCGTTGTTGGCCTGAATATGAAAGAGTATTTTTACAATTCCGGCATCAATGGCTTTGGCTAATTTATCTTTTATTGAAGTTTCGAATTTTGCCAATAATTGAGCTGAAATGTTGTCGGGAAATTGTATAATAAGGCAGTCGTTATCGTTGGTGAAAAGACTTTCGGCAATATCTTCTTTCTTGGCTAATTTAATTTTGAGCTCAAGTTCGTTTATTTGAATGGGTTTTGTGGCAATATCGTTGAAGCCTAATTGTTTTGCCTGATTCTGGGCTTCAATATCCAGTTTGACCGCTAACCCTAAAACGGGTGTTGTTTTGGTGTGAGGACCCGATCGTAGTAAACGAAAGGTTTGTACGGCATCACGTTCTGGCAATGAAAGGCTGATGAGTACAACAGCGGGAATAGTTTTATCGCAAAACTCTTTGGCATCCTTTGAAGAGCTGGCGCTTTGGATATTCCATTTAGTGTGGGCTAAACCTTCACGAATTTGTTGAACAATAGGAGCCTTATCTTCAACAATTAATACACAGTTTGGGTCCAATGTTGGTGTGGCTGTGGCTGAAGTGTTAGGTTGTTGGGCCGTACTGTTTGAATTTACTTGGGGATTTCCACCTTTTTTTCTAAGATCGATAATACGCGAAGCCTTTTGAACAACGACCTCTTCCTTAAAGGGCTTTACAATATAATCACGTATCCCAATTTTTGCAATTTTGAGAACGCTTTCTCGTCCGGCTTCGGCGGTCAACATAATAACCGCCAGATCTTTCATCTTCTCGTCTTGTTTTAGACGTGTAAGCATTTCAATCCCGTCCATTTCGGGCATCGTAACGTCTAAAAGAATTAGATCGGGCAAGTGTTTTTTAGCCATTTCCAGGCCTTCGATACCGTTTGCCGCCTCTATGAGCTCAACCTCATAGGATTGAAACGTTCGTTTTAAAATCATTCGAACGGCTTTTGAATCGTCAACGCTTAAAACTTTTATACTCATGGCTTAAGATTTGAAAAATAGTTCAAGTACACAGGCACCATCTAAGACGTTATAAACAAAGGTGTAACGTTGGTTTATGCCGCCTTTACAGTTGTTAAATACAGGGTTTTGACCGTTGAAAATGCATGGGATTGAAAGCATGCATGGATATCCAAGGTCGCAAAGTTTATTTTTAAAGTCGCCGGTAATCATATTTGCCAATTCGCCCATGGCATCGTTAACGGTCGCAA
>CAZDSI010000037.1:0-704 GCA_964508215.1 uncultured Opitutales bacterium | reverse complement strand
TTCTTTTTCGACCTCTTCGGGCGTAAATCCTAAAAATTTACAGGTAATTTTTTTTGCCACGTTTTCAAGTGCGCATACATAAGAAAATCCATTTATATTTCCTGCAAACCCGATGCCGGCGGCCACGACAACACCGTTTTTTAACATTTCGTGTGGTTGTGCTTCGAGTTTATTTTTGGAGGCTAACACACAATCCTTTAAAACGGCATCTACCGATAGCATTGTTTTAAAAACATTTTCAACCGATTCGGTCATTTTGGTTTGGATACGACTTTCTTCTAAGGCATGCATAATATAACACCGGAAATTTTACAGGTTCCCCTTTACATCAAATAAATACCAAAGTTGAATGGCAAGGTTTTTTTGTGAAGAGTATTGATGTAAAGCATGTCAGGTCTTCTAATCAAGTTTTCGAAAGAAGTTATTGTTAGGCAAATTTCAACCCTCTCAGTGCTTGGAGCAAAGTTAACGCACCCTTAAAGGCGAATTCTTTCGGAAGGTATGATAGGTTGTAACTTGAATGTATTTTCTTTTATATTTTATAATATCTAACATTTTTGTATCCCATGATTTAAATTAAAAGTTTTCTGATTTCAATGCGGCTATGGTATCTAAAATAAAGCTAGCGTGAACCGTTTTTTGTACCAACATATCGAGTTTTTTGTAGTACTCGTTAAGGTATTCTTGAGGTATGGGCCGGCGTG
>CAZDSI010000036.1:11628-14542 GCA_964508215.1 uncultured Opitutales bacterium | reverse complement strand
TAAGCCATGTCAACCCACCAACCGACCAGGTCAAGGCCGTTGTATGCAAGGCACTTACCCATGGCTGCTCTTTTGGCTTACAATAAAGAGCCGTCATATTTCGTAAAAACAAAGGGATTAGGCCTTGCGCAACAAAACGCATAAGGAAAAACAAGCAAACCAGGAAAACAAATATAACCATCCCAGTAAACAAGTTATGTTTTAGCGTCAACACACACAAACCAACGGGAACAATTGCAAAAATTAAGAAAGCCAACAAAAACAGCTTGCCCACTAAATAACGCCGATAAATATAACCTCCAAAACCCGAAATGCATAAACTGGCAATTAATGTCCCCAAAGTATACATTGCGCTTATTGAGACCGCCGAAAGACTAAAAGTTTTTTGCAAAAAAGGTTTAAGAGGACCAATTAGTGGTGTTCTGCCCAATGCCGTAACCATTAAAATAACTGTGGTAAAAATATAAAAAAACACTTTTTGCTTTACCGACAATTTACCCTCGAAGTTTTGTGTTGGCATAAACTCAGAACCGTATCTTATAGAAGTTAGCCCATAAAGATTAAAAAATGGATTTTTTAAAACAGCTGGAAACTTACAAAACACGTATCGAAGAAGAACTCAATCGTTGGTTACCCTCGAAAGAAACCTACCCCACTCGATTGCACGAAGCCATGCGTTATAGCGTTTTTGCCGGTGGAAAGCGGCTACGCCCCGTATTCATCGTGAGCATTGCCGAATGCCTAAATTCAAAAATTGATCCTTATCCCGCCGCCGCAGCGGTTGAATGCTTACATACCTATAGTCTCATCCACGATGATTTGCCATGTTGCGATAACAGCGATTTACGACGACATATGCCAACTTGTCATCGTCGTTTTGATGAAATCACTGCTCTTCTGGCCGGAGACGCCCTGCTAACAAAAGCTTTTCAAATTTTAAGCCATGGCTACCAAAAATATCCCTCCGTAGCCTTGGAATGCACTCGTATCTTGTCAATCGCAAGCGGCAGCACGGGCCTTGTTGGTGGTCAAGCCGAAGATTGTGTAATGGGAATTTTTCGAGAGCGCCAAAGATTAAATTACATAAACCTAAAAAAAACATCGGCCCTAATACAGGCTTGTTTTGAGATAGCCGGTGCAATCGCACAAAAAGGCCAATTAAATCTTCTCAAAACAGCCGGAGTCTGCATCGGTTTTGCTTTTCAGGTACAAGACGATATTTTAGATCTTCAAAAGACACCGGAAATCCTTGGCAAACCTACCGGTCAAGATATTTCAAACAAAAAACACACCTATCCTCTTGTGTACGGTATTAAGGAAAGCCGCCAACTTGTTCAGAAACTTTTCGCCAAGGCTAGAACTTGTGTAAAAAAAATTGGCAGAAACAACGGCTTTGTTGAAACTTTATTGGCAAACCTTGAGTCACGCTCATTTTAAGATAGCCAATCCTAATTTAGGAAAAACCTTTAAATTAATTCCATCATACGGACAGTTCAAAGCTCGTTGCGTTCAATAAAAATTAAGCCAAGCCCCCTCGGACCTAAGCTCTCACTGATCACCAAGGAGGCATAGCACAGTTTAAACTTTTATATTGAATTCGAGTTTTTCGAACCCAAATAAAATTTTCAATTCATCCTCCAAGAGCTTGCCCATACATGGATTACCCGATTTATCAAAAACAATGGTATCTCTTGTTCCGTTACGTGTTAACTCCTCTTTATTCAGGTAGGTTAGATCAATTTTGCCGTTATCCAATGCCTCATCGTATATCGGTAGCCAATTTATCGGTAACCCAAACCACGTAAAGTCTATCAGCCAGCCCTTAACCGTCTTATCGCTTTGTAAAGGTTGGACCAATAAACCAGGACAGCGTTTTAAGAGGTCTACGGTTTCCGAACTCCCAATTTTCAAGGTGAAAGCAATTGGTAAAGCCCGAACATAACCCAAAACTTGGTCTTTATTGCAATTATAATAGCCTAGTGGGTCAAAACTCAATCGGTTCAGCTTATTCCATAGGCCGTAAACATTTTTCGTCTTGAAGTTTTGCGCCACATACCAGGACTCAAATTTTTCAAGCGAACCGAGCCGCAAGCCAATTTCAAAATGCAACAAAGGCGCACTTTTTGCCAAACTAAACCCCGAACAACGCTTACAACCCATAACCCCTAAAACTGTACCCTGTTCGATCGCATCTCCCACCGACAGGCTTTTAATTACTGAGGCAAGATGTCCGTAAAAAGTATAGTAATTAAAACCAGGATCATCATGCTCAATAATAACATAACGTCCAAAGTCTCCCCTTAGACTGTGATCATTAATGAAAGCAACCCTTCCCGGTAAAATGGCTCTAACTTGATCGACAGCAAACCCTCGTTTAGTTTTGTCAACCGAAAGCAAATCAATTCCACCATGGAACAATTTTCCTTCGTCACGAACAAATCCAAACGTACCCGAAACCGGGTCTTCTTTTTCGCTTGCTTGAATATAAGCACTTAGGGGCTTACCTTCGAAAAAACTATTGTTATTTGTCGGCCATATGGGGCGGTTTCCCGCGTTTCCGCTTAGCGGAAAGTTTAAGACCAGCGCAAGCACTGCGCCAGCCGCCAATTTTTGGCATGCTTTTTTGACTTCTCCCATAAGATTAAACAGCTTAAAAACTTAGACCCGAAAGGCAAAAAAATAATGTTAAAATTTCACATAATCCCAAACTAGCC
Organism: uncultured Opitutales bacterium; assembly: GCA_964508215.1. Lineage (GTDB taxonomy): Bacteria > Verrucomicrobiota > Verrucomicrobiia > Opitutales > UBA9783 > CAZDSI01. Next base: position 11,828 of record CAZDSI010000036.1, on the reverse strand, counting down.
CTATAAAAGATGCAACAGCTATCTCTCTAAGCTCCTTTAGCCTGAACAATAATTACTAACTCCATGGCTTTTAAAAACTAAATGGTCATCTAACACCACACAACTTCTTAAGATTATTCCCTACATTTCTTCTTACGTTTTTCACTATCGGGTAGGAAAAATTAAAAAAATTCTTTATTTATGCGCTCGTCTTTAAATTA
>CAZDSI010000036.1:6913-11618 GCA_964508215.1 uncultured Opitutales bacterium | reverse complement strand
CTTGGCTCATTAATCTCCTTTACCAACTTATTTTTTTGCGTATTCGGCACTAGCCTCTTTCTTACCACTACTTTACCATCAAAAGAGCCTGTCTTCTAATATTTTGCCAATTCAAATTGAATTACAGGTGTATCTGAACACATCATTCTTAAAGCTTTCAATACACCTACATTAAGACACTTTACATTTTCCTTAAAGTCTATTAAAGTACATTTCATGAAAGCCTGTTACTGGATGTTTACACTTTTGAGTCTACCGGTTAATTTGTCTCTGGCCGAAAACTTTGAAGCCAAAAAGCCACGATTTGCCGATGCATCACTATTGAAAATCATCGATAGTTATCTACAAGGCAACGACAACAACATTTCCTCATTACAAACCATCGATCACTTATCGGCCGAAAATGCTGGTATAAAAAACCTTGAAGGCATCGAGTATTTAACAGCCTTAAAATCGCTTTCTCTGGCCGGTAACGAAATTGAAAACATACAGCCTCTGGCGAAGCTTAATAATTTAACCAAATTAAATCTTTCTCACAACAACATTAAACGCCCTTCAGCACTGGTAAGACTCTCACTTAAGTATTTAGATCTTTCCCATAATCGTTTAAAATATGGATTCTTAATGTGTTTTTTGGAGCTAGAAGAACTCGATATATCGCACAATGAAGTCCAACAACTTAATGGGGATTTTGGGAAACTTCGCTCCTTAAAATATTTCAACGCCTCCAACAACCCTATTAACCTTATACCTAAGGAATTCGAATGCCCGGTTTTAGAGACATTAGATTTAAGCGCGACAAAAGTATCGAGCTTAGCAAACCTCGCCGCACTCAAAAATTTGAAAGTTTTAACCGTAAAAGATTGTCCCTTTTTAAAATCCATTGAACCCCTCTTTTTAGATAGCCCTATGGGTCTTATTTGCACCTTTCAAAACCTTGAAAGGCTAGAAATAACCCTTCAATATTTGAACGAACCTTCCCAAAAGATTTTAGAAAAATTAAGGCAATCGGGATGCGGAAAATATTTTGAATTCAACGGGCTTATTTTAAATCCAGAGAAAAAATCATCTTCTGAACATGCCAAACCCCATATTTTGCTAAAATCCAAGGTTTAGCTTTTTAGCCTTGAGTAACCTATTCTTCCGTATATCATAAGTAATTATGAAGTACATGTTGCCCACATTACCATATAAATACGACGCATTGGAACCCTATATCGATGCTCGTACTCTTGAAATTCATCACACCAAACATCATCAAGGGTATATTGACAAGGTTAATAAGGCATTGGATTCAATTGGTTACGACGCACCGCAAAATATTGAAGAGCTCTTAAAAAATTTAAATACAGTCCCATCAAGTGTTCGGCAAGTCGTTCGAGCCAATGGTGGTGGACACGCCAACCACAGCCTATATTGGTCCATCATGGCTCCAACAGGTTCGGATAATCAACCTAAAAAAAAAAAAAAAAAAGCTCTTGAAACAGTTTGGCCGACAGGAATAGAAAGCTTTAAGGCAGACTTAACGACCGCAAGCCTTGGGCTTGTTGGCAGCGGCTGGACTTGGCTTTACGTCGATGAATTTAAGCAACTAAAATTGGGTTGCACCTACAATCATGACACGCCCTTGATGCGTGGGTTCTGTAACTTTGAAGGTACACCTATCCTCGTTATGGATATTTGGGAGCACGCTTATTACCTTAAATACCAAAATCGTCGTGCCGATTATATCGAAGCTTTCTGGAAAGTTTTAAACTGGGAAGCCGTTAATCAAAACTATCTTCAGGCATTACGCCAATAAAAACTATGGGCTTGGTTTAGAAATAGCTTCTTACTCTTAAGCTCAAACTTTTAAAAAAGAACTCACGATCAACTCGCGGGTTCTTTTTTTATTTTGCAATCTTAATATGCTTAAATCGAACGATTGCCATACCCAACATTGAGCCATCGTTTTTCATTTGGTTAGTTTTTTAATCGGTCTATATCAGAGAGGCGCTATGATATCGCAAAAGAAACTTTTATTCATCTTCCAATACGAGCCAATTTACTTCGTGCAAACTTCGATAGCTTTAACCACTTTCTCCTGCTTTACTCTGCCATCCACCTTTTCTTAATGCCAAAAAAGGTTAAAGAAGGGAGGTAACTTCAAAGATTTGGATTAGCACTCATTGCTTTAAATTAAACCACTCGCTCGTTTAAGGGTAAAAATTTTTGAATCAACAAAAATATTACTTTCACCACGTTCTTAAAATAATGCCTTACAGGCTGCCAAAAACAAACAAAAACCCATTATGGGTTTTAAAAACGCTACAAATTTATTTTTAAAATGAGAAACCCGTAAATTAAATTCTTGAAGTTTAATCATAAACAAACAACTATAAACCTATGCGCGTTTACTCATTTAACGCCTATCGAAATTCTTTTAAGTTCAAAGCCCTTCGAACATTGTTAGGGGCTTACGGTATTTTATTTGTTTTTATACAAACACTTAGCCTTTGGTTTAACAATTTTGCGGTTGAAAAATTTTTGTCTCTTTCTGGTACACACGTACGTGAAGGACACATCTGGACTTTACTTACCTATTCCTTCTTGCATGGGAATTTTTGGCATTTATTTTTCAATTCCATCGGCATTTTTTTCTTGGGAGAATTTTTACTAAAGCACGAGTTCGAGTTAAAGTGCTTTTTATTTCTTTTTTTGGGCGGAATCATAAGCGGAGCTTTATTCTGGCTAGCCATAAACATACGTACAGAATTTAGCCTTATCGGGGCTTCAGCTGGCTTAATGGCTTTGTTGATTTATTTTTGCCAAACCTATCCTGATAAATCGTTGACGCTATTACTGTTCTTTTTTTTGCCCATTACCCTACGTGCAAAATGGATAGGCTATGGACTATGGTTGTACGAAATTTTACAATGTTTATTTCAAGAAATCCCACAATTATCCACAATTGCCAGCTCGGCGCATTTGGGAGGTATGGTTTTTGGGCTTTTATTCTTTAAGGCAAAAATGTGGCTTGAAAGCCAGCCCGCAACCCCTAAAAAAGAATTTAAAGGCCACTATACGGTACACTTGGGTTCTAATACCGATAAGAAGGAAGAAAAACTTGAAGAAATATTAAAAAAAATGCATTTTTATGGCTTTGGCTCACTTTCTGCTGAGGAAAAAGAGTTTTTAGAACGATATCGTGATAAATTATAATCTATGCAAGCATCAAGACTTTTTGGCTTTATGAGAGATAAAAGAAAAATTCTCTGCCTCATTGTTTACATTCTATTCACTTCAGCTTTTAACTGTAACCTTTCCGGCGACGTTGACATTCAATCCATAACAATACCAATTTCGTCAGAACCGTTAAAAAAGAACGAAGCGGCAAAAGAGGAACCCGTTAAAGGACTTTTACCTACGGCGAAAATGCGTACCGAAACCATTTATTTGGTACGATTTTTAGAGGAATTGCATTTCATCAACCAAAAAATTGGCCAGTTAGACCAGAAGAAAATTATTGAAGACTACCTTAACAGCCTTGACGCAAATCGTATGATTTTAACGCAAGGTGATATTGATAATTTTGTTAAACGTTTTGCGAATTCCATGGAAATTTTACTAAAAGGTGGTAGCCTTATGCCAGCCTTTGTAATGTTTTCCGATTATTACGAGAAAGCTTCTAAACGCTTGGATTGGATTATTGCACGGTTAGAAAAGCCTTTTAACTTTGACACACCAAACGAAAATTTTCAACCCGATCGAAAAAATGCTCCCTGGCCAAAGGATGAGAATGCCGCCGACACACTTTGGGAATCGCGCCTTAAATATGAGCTTTTAAACGAAATATTGGCCTACAAACCGAAAATTGACCTCAAAAAAGACCCTAAAAAAGATGTGGCAAAAGCGACCAATCCCGAAGATACGCTACCATCAATTGAAAGCGCACTGAAAAACATTCCCGAAGGTATCAATATACTACGCGATCGCTATAAGCATTTTAATGAATTTTTATCAAAAATTGACGAAAACGAAATACAGGAAATATTTTTAAATGTTTTGTGTCATATGTACGATCCGCATACTCAATTCTTTTCAGCGGACTCCATGGAGGATTTTTCAATTGTATTGCATAACTCGTTGGTCGGTATTGGCGCTTACCTACGCGAAGAAAATGGTTATTGCATCATCGAACAACTATTACCGGGTGGACCAGCCGAAGCTTCAAAACAGATAAAACACGGTGACAAGATATTGGCCGTTGGACAAGATAATGAAGAGCCGGTAAACATTTTTGGATTAAAACTGCGACAATCGGTAAAACTCATACGCGGCCCAAAAGGCACCAAAGTAAAACTTGTTATTCAACCGGTAGACGGTAACCCTTCCGATCGAAAAGAAGTGGTTCTTGTTCGCGACGAAATCAAACTTACCAATAACCTTGCCTCAGGCAAGTTATACAACATTACAAACGACTAAGGACAAAATAATAAGGTTGGTTATATCGATCTGCCCGCATTTTATGGTGATGATGAAGAAACAAAGCAAAACACCACCGATGATGTTAAAAAACTGCTTAAAGAATTAAAGCGGCTGGGGATGGAAACGCTTGTTTTTGACCTTCGTCGTAATGGCGGCGGCTTGCTTTCCGAAGCAATTCGATTAACCGGACTATTTTTGGAAAATTGTCCAGTTGTTCAAGTGAAAGATACGAGCGGAA
>CAZDSI010000036.1:1968-6895 GCA_964508215.1 uncultured Opitutales bacterium | reverse complement strand
TTCGTCAAGGGAAGTGATGTTGAATGGGCAGGACCAATGATTATATTGGTTTCACGCTTTAGTGCTTCGGCATCCGAAATTTTTGCCGGCGCCCTAAAGAACCATCGCCGAGCTTTAATTGTTGGAGACCCACACACACACGGCAAAGGATCCGTACAAGCCCTTATCGAAATGGACCGACTTTCCTTGTTACCACGTAAAACACCCTATCTTGGCTCCGTTAAAATTACCATTCAAAAATGGTACTTGCCCGATGGTAGCTCGACACAACAAAAAGGTGTAGCCGCAGATATTCCCTTACCCTCATTTAATGAAACTCTACCTCTCGGTGAATCGGATATGCCAAATGCACTACCCTGGGATTCAATCCCAACAATTCCTTGGACGCCTTTGGGGTATGAGAAAAAGTATAGTTTCATCGAAAGCGATCTAATTGCTCAATTGCAAAAAAAGAATTTAGAACACCAACAAAAACTTGAAGAATTTAAAATCTTAAACGAAAAAATTACTTACCTGAAGACTAAATACGGTCAAAACGAGTATTCGCTCAACTTACCTCAACGCGTCACCGAGTTGGTCGCTGATAATGGCGTTCGCAAATCTATCGAGTCAAAATTCAAGACTATTGCAAAAAATAAGTATACTTTTCAAACCGTTTCGTTATATCCTAACACAACCTCTGCAGCATCCAAAGAGGAACCTTTATTGGACGAGCTGACGGCCGATGAATTCGACGTTTTTGAGCGTGAATGTGTGCGTATTGCTAGTGACTGGTTAACAATTTTGAAACAAAAATCTGAAGCTTTATTGACCTCAACTACTCCACTAGAACCGATATCCGTTAATATTAAATAAACGTTATGGCTCAAACTCCAAAATCTCATGCAAAACTCAGAGACTTAAAATCTGTTTTTTGCGACCCGGGCATTGTATTGGCCATTGGTAATACATTTTTATTTGGGCAAAATGGCAAATTGTCTTTTTTAATTATATTTCTTGCTTCACTGGTTATCTTTCTTAGCAAAAGCGTAAGCTTAATGCCGAATTCTTATAAATTAAAAACACGTCTTCCACAAAGAGAATACTTTGGCTTAGAAATTATGGGCTATGCCTGTATTCTATCGGCCATATTGGCTATTGCTCAAAGATCCGTTTACGGTGTTATTTGTGGATTATGTTTTGGTTACGCAAATTTAATATTGGCCAACCGATTTGAAACCGGTAAAAAAGATACATCAACGGAAATCCATACGCCTAAGAATATCGATACGCCGATACTAACCTATTGGTTACTAGCTTTGATTAAAGAGCCCATTGTGCTTATTGCTATAGGCATGATCCACTCGGGGCTATCCGGGGGCGGTGAATCTTTATGGGGTATACCGGTTATGATTTTGGCACCAATGCTTATTTTATTTCGACCAACCCTTAACCGAGCGCAACCCCAATGTTTATTTGCAATAGGAAGCCTTTGGTACACAATTGTAGCGGCCGCAAATAAGAATTTCATGGCCATGTTCGCAAACGGATGTTTTACGATAGCTTTCCTTTTAATGGCTTGGCACGAAAATAATTTATACAAAGCTCATAAAAGGTAAATAGAAACCAGAACATTACAAATACGTTTGTATTTTTCATGCAACCGTACCTTAAGGGCAGGGTTCTAACGTTGAAATTTGCGCCCCGGATTCAACAAAATTCTTCGCATTTTATATTAAAAGTTCTTTGAAGGGTGGTTCGGAAGGAAACTTTCTTGCCGAAGGAAGTTTCCTTCCGTATCCCGCATTTTAATAAAGTTTTGTTTTTCTTTGGAAGGGTGCTGGGAACCTTTCTTTTTTTCGTAAAAAAAGGTTTTTGTACTTTCACTTTTATCGCGAAACTCGGGCTTACCTTAACGGTCTTTATTTCCCGACAGCCTATTTATCAAGTTCCTTTGAAAGCTCGGCAAAAAAAGTATGCACCGCCAACGTTGGATCGTTAAAATTGTTAACAGAAAAAACAAAGGCTAATGTTTTACCGTGTTTTGTGGTCAAAAATCCAGCAACCGACGCTATACCCGACATATTACCCGTTTTAAACCAAATGTTCGGTACAGAATCGGTATAAATTTTTGCCAATTTTGAAAGCGTCTTTTTGTCTTCCTTTAACGAGGTTAACATCTTTTTAAAAAGCTCAAAACGACCAGACTTGTAAATATACTGTAAGATTGCACACATAGTTCTTGGTGTCATAAAATTATACCGCGATAAGCCACTGCCATCGACAACCTTAAAATTTTGCCGAGGTACATGAATTACATCTTCCAAAAACTTTGCAGCGATTTTGGCCGAAGCGCTTGAAGTACCCTTCCCTTCGTTTTTCAACGAAAGCGTCTTAAAAATGGATTCGGCATAAAAATTGTCGCTATACTTGAGCATGTGAGCCAGTAGCTCCGTTAACGGTGAGGAAACATGCTTGGCCAATAGTGTTGGCTTTAAAGTTGAGGGCAAAGGTTCATTAAATACGCTTACTTTTCGCGAATTGAGAAAAGTTTTAAAGGCTTGAAGCAAACGAGCGTTTGGATCGGGAACGACGATAGGATAAACAACTGGATCGCTATTTTTAGAAATGAAGCCAGAAATCATAATTTCTCCAGAACCGTTAGACTCCAAGTCAAAATCAAACAACCGCTCGTTCTTATTTTTTTCTCCTGTTGTTAAAAGGCTATTACTAATCTTTAAGCCTTCACAAGGCTCTAAGAACCGAATACTCGGAGGTTGTTGAACGACTGCATTTGGTTTCACCTCAATATTTACACAATTTTGATTTAATGAAAATGCCGAAATCGGTGCCGAAAAACGGTAAAGTAGGTCTTCAAACATCCAGCCTTTACCGATTCCATTTGATTCAAAAGCGGAGTTATCAATGCGGACCCTTCCACGAATCGATTGAATGCCCTTTTGTTTTACCTCATCTATCCACTTCTCAATAACCTTATCTCCACCTTTATCACCTTGGAAATAAAAATCCATCGAAGGATCACCGGAACCGACGACAAGTAAGTTTCCATCCAGCAAACTGTTATGGACAGTTCCATCGGCATACAAGCAGGTTTCATATTGAAATTGCGGACCTAAAATTTCTACTGCTAGAAGTGCGGTTAGGATTTTTTGGACAGATGCCGAAAAAAAGTTTTTATCGGCGTTATCGGCAAACAAAAATGTGTTTTCTTCCAAATCGTAAACAACACCGGCCTTGAGCGTATAAGAGAATTTTTCTTTCCAAAGGGATTGAAAAGTTGAGCTAATTACCGCTCCTTGTAAATCAACCAATACACACCCCATATAAACAATACAATAAAATATCTTTTTATAACCCCTTAACATAAACCTTAGTTACCAGAAATTTTATTTATCTTCAATCTTAAACGATCAATAAGCCCAAATTGACGTTACGTTAAGGGTGTTGCCCTCAAAAGGGTAAGGCTCCTGGCTTGAAAATGCTTTGCATCTCATCAGAGTCTAATGCTTTAAGACTTTTCCGGTTACCGTACGATTAAAACCTTACCGATGAAAAAAGTTTTTTCACACCTCGGACCCGAGTTACTTCATTACATTTTTTGAATGGTTTCAAGTCCCAGTAAATGTAAACCAGTTTCAAGCGTTGAAAGCGTTGATTGGCACAAAAGTAGACGACGATCTTTTATTTTTTCATCATCTACGGCAACCTTGTTAGTATTATAAAAGCTTGAAAAGGATCCCGCTAGGTCGAAAAGATAGCGACAGAGCCAATGGGGTTTAAATTCTTCGAGAGTCAACTGCAGTACACTTGGAAAGGCCACCAATTTTCGGGCTAAGCTACGTTCTTCATTGGTATCAAATTGTGATGCCATATCCAAATCTTTTGTCCAATCTTTTGGCTCGATACCCAACTTTCGAAAGATAGCGTAAATGCGTGCAACGGCGTACAGCAGATAAGGTGCCGTATTACCATCGAAATTGATCATTTTTTCCCATTCAAAGCGATAATTGGAGGTTCTTTCTTGCGCTAAGTCCGCGTACTTAATAGCTCCAAGGCCAACCACTTCGGCAACCCGGCGTTTTTCAACTTCATCGAGATCGGGGCTTTTTTCGTTGATTAATTGGTAGGCGCGTTCCACAGCTTCATCGAGTAATTCATGGAGTTTAATACTACCACCCGATCGTGTTTTAATAGCTTTTCCATCCGGGTTTTGAACCATTCCAAACCATATATGGTACATTTGCGGGGCTTTTTTACCGAGGAATTTATACCACTTCTCTACCGTTAATGCTAATTGTTCAAAATGGTCACGCTGACGTCCATCGGTAACGATAAGAATAAGATCGGCTTTAAACGCTTCTGTCCGGTATTTGAAAGTGGCCAAATCAGTTGAGGCATAATTTGAGGCACCATCGGATTTTCGAACAATAAAAGGTTGTTGCGCATAACGTGGATGTTCCGGATGAAATACCACTAAAGCACCTTCGTTATTTTCGGCGATACCCAGCTCTTGCAATTCCTTATATACGGCCTCTACCTTATCACGATAAAAAGACTCTCCCAAAACAACATCAAAACTAACCCCCATTCGTTCGTAAATGGTTTCGAAAGTCTTATAGGAATAAGCATTTATTTTTTCCCATATGCCTATATTTTCCTTATCCCCTTGTTGCAACTTAACCAATTCTAATCGAGCGCGCTCCATAAAGGCGGAATCCTCGCCAGCCCTTTGGTTTGCCTCACGGTAAAATTCCTCAACGGTATCCAGGATTTCTTCCGCTGAACCCTCAAAGCTGTAGTGCTTATCCTTTACGGCGGCAATGAGCAAACCAAACTGCGTACCCCAGTCGCCGATATGGTTGTCACGGACAACTTTGGCACCCGCAAAACTTACCAGCCGTTGTAAGGCTTCACCAATTACCATCGA
>CAZDSI010000036.1:0-1952 GCA_964508215.1 uncultured Opitutales bacterium | reverse complement strand
AGCGAAGGTGCCCAACGTGCATTCTTTTGGCCGAATTCGGAGAGGAATAATCAATAACCACCGTTTTACCTCCAAATGAGTGCTTAAAAGCTTCTTTCTTATTTTTTTTATAAAGCGAAAGCCATTGAAGTAGGCCCTTGTCCGTAACACGAAAGTTCATAAATCCGGGTCCCGCAATTTCAACGTTCAAAAGACCGCTCGAAAATTCTTTCATGCCCATTAAGATTTCGCGCAAGCGGGTTATCCATGGCAAAGGGTTGACTTTATTTCTCTTTAAAAAAGACATGGGGCCATTGGCCTGAAAATCCCCAAAGCGCTCATCAGCCGGTCGTATTTCTGGGTTTAGGTCCTCATTAAAAACCTCTAACTGTAAGGCCGCACACTTTACGTTTTGTTCTAAAAATTTTTCGAGAAAAAACTCCATTGTTTAAAAAAGAACCGTATTTTTTTTAAAGTCAATGGGATTGGAGAATGTTTTAAGAAGTAAAAAACTACATGTAAATAGAAACCCACGGGTAGTAACCCGTGGTCCTCTTCGCTTCGCATCTGATAGAGTTACATAGCAGAACGCTTGCGTGAAAAGTAAAAATGCGAAAACCTTTTTTTACCAAAGATACTGCCCCTGGAAGCCGCAAGAAGCGCAGCCCCTTAACAAAAAAATGCTTCGCATTTTATGTTTCGACGCGATGGCTCGAAATATAAAAATATAAAAGTTCTTGTATGGGATGCGGATGGAAATTTTCTTCGCATACAAAAAATTTCCTCATTTTGTGCCTTTTATTTTTTTAAACTTAAATTAACGTTGATTTGTTTTAAATAAGTCTTAAAAAATGCCAAAATGACGGATATGACCGAAAAACTTGTGTTGGAAGCGATTCCGCATCGTCCTCCTTTCTTATTTGTGGATTGTGTAAAAGAACTTTCTAATGAAAAGATTATAACAGAACGCAAAATAAGGTCAGAAGAATTTTATTTTAAGGGTCATTATCCCCAATTCCCCAGCGTGCTATTGTGTGAAGCCGTATTTCAAACGGCGGGTATTTTTTTGGCCGAGAAATTAAAAGCTGATCCATCGTTACGGTCTAAGATACCCGTACTTGTTCGCGTTGCCGAAACAAAGTTTAAACGCATGGTTTACCCCGAGGATACCATTTCAATCGAGGCCAATTTTGTCGAAAGCTTAAAGGGTTTTCATTTCTTTAAAGGGCTTGTGCGTAAAGAGGAGCAACTCGTTTTGACCACCGAATTTTCACTAGGCCTCGTTGATAGTATTAAAAAATGAGTTTTTTGGGTGTTGAAAATAAGAACTTCTTTATTCTCGGTTTGGCTAACCGAAAGAGCATCGCATGGCACGTTGGGAATGTTTTAAAAGAAAACGGCGCCAATGTCTTTTACGGAGTACGCAACGAACAAAGGAAAGAAGAATTATCTCGCTACGTCGAAGGAGATAAACTTTTCATCTGCGACGTTGAAAAAGAAGGCGCTCTTGAAGAGCTCGCACAAACGATAAAAAAACAATGCGGAGAATTTCATGGGCTTTTACATTCCGTGGCCTACGCCAATTACAGTAAAGGAGTGTGCGCTTTTCACGAAACACCGCGACCCGACTTTTTACAAGCCACAACAATTTCAGCCTTCTCATTGATAGAACTAGCTCACGCTTTTAAGCCTTTACTTCACAAGCAAGCCTCGGTAGTAACCGTTGGGATTTCCTCACAAGTTACCGCGGTTCATTACGGTTACCTATCTCCGATAAAAGCCGCGTTAGAAAGTATGGTCCGTTTCCTGGCAAAATCTTTTAGCGCCGACAGCGAAATACGGTTTAACATTGTCAATGCCGGCCCCTTAAAAACAAGCGCTTCAGCGGGAATACCGGGATTTTTAAATAACTATTTGTTCGCCGAAAAGTTAACCCTACGCAAACGGGCCTTACAAACCACCGAAGTTGCCAA
>CAZDSI010000035.1:0-15967 GCA_964508215.1 uncultured Opitutales bacterium | reverse complement strand
GTAAATAATTCACATCATTTCGTATTCATGCAGAATGGGCAACTTCTGCGGGTTCTATTTTTATTTTATTGTATATAAAGTGCAATATTTTTGATTGAAATGCGTTACGTTGTAAACGATCACGTTCTAAACGATTTTTCTTTAACCATTGAACGAGTTTTTCAACCGATAGCCGTTGCCTTACCGCTTCTTGCAGGATAGCCTGTTGTAAATCTTTCTCTTCCAAGCGAAGATTTTCTTCTTCGGCTATTTTTTGCAAGCAGAGTTTTAACTTTAGCCGTTCTTGTGCGAAAGCTTGTGCTTTCTCGACCAAGGTATCTTTCTGGTTCTTTAAGGTTCGCTCGTTAACTCCACGCCCAGAAAACAAATTGACCATCTCCTGTAGTACGTCCTCGGTTTCAGCCTGTAAAAGGCTTTTGGGCAACACACAATCCATGTTTTTGGTTAAAAACTCCGAGATAATCTGTTTTTGTCGATTACGATAGGCCAACGCTTTTTGCTCTTTCAAAGTCTTGGCAATAGATTCCCGAAGCTCCTCAAGACTCTTAACTTGATGCTGCTTGCAAAAAGCTTCGTCAAGTGCCGGTAACTTTGGTTCACGAACTTCATGAACCTCAACAGAATAAATGGCTTTTTGTCCAACCAATGTCGGTACCGTAAAATCGCTTGGGAAATTCATTAGAAGATCCTTTGACTGGCCCTTCTGCATACCCACAATACCCTCTATAATTGCCGACACACCCGGATTGTCTAAATTACCAGCTTCCTCCCAAGTCATTTTCTGCGTTCCCCAAATCTTTGGAACGTCAGGCATGCTCTCGATGAGTGTACTATCAATGGAGCCTTTGTACGATAGCTTAACGTAGTCGCCCTTTTGAACAGTACGGTCAACAATTTCATAGGAAGCGTTTTGTTTTCGTAAACGCTCAATGAACGCATCAACGTCTTTTTCATCTACGTTTTCTGAAAAAGGCTCCAGCTTCAATGATGCATAGTCTGGAACTGTAAAACCTGGTAGAGTTTCAATAAACAATGTTAACGAACCTTCCGTATCATTTAGGCTAAACTCATATTTTTCGACGCCAACAATCTTTACTTTTTGTTCCTTCTCTAATAATTCAAGTGCTTGGTTAAATAAGCTACGCTTTATTTCGTCTTGAATTTCTTTAGCATAACGCTTTTGTAAGATTTCAAAAGGCACTTTTCCCTTACGAAACCCAGGCAACGTTAGCTTTTGTTGTAAACTAGCGAATACCGTTTCTTGTGCGTTTTTTAAATTTACCGGCTCAACCGTTATATTAACCTTTTGAGAAACCGGACTAATGTTTTCTATATTTGCTTTCACTTCAATTATTAATACTGTACTTCCCAGGCCCAATAAATATTAGGCTCAAACTAACCGTCAAAAGAATTAAAGAAGGACTAAAGGGAGGGGTAACAAACGCATACCAGGAAAAATTTGGTAAAACAGCAACTAGTTGGGTAATAAAAACAATAAAAACCGACAGCCGAAAATAGAACCCTAACAAAATAAAAATCCCTGCCCAAATAAAACTAAAGGCGACTATCGCACCCCAAAATGCTTGAGAAAATGGAAAGCGCAGCAACATCGCCGCCTCTCCTAGCTTTTTTAAAACCATTGTCCCATCCATAAAAGTACGGATGCCGTAAGTAACGAGGAAAATGGCCATAAATAAGCGAAGTAAAAACAAGCCTACATTTTCGTTTTTTAACCATTTTATCAAACTCGCACCTACGGACCCCATTTAAATATCTTTAGCTTGTTGAATTATTTTTCTTCCGCCTCAACTTTTGATCCCTTCAAGGATTTAGCCTTTTTGGCATCATACCCCTCTTTCTCAGAATTGTAATCTTTCTCTACCTTACGCCATGCGCGTACAATTTTAGGATTTTTAGGATCGGAATCATCTACGAAAGAATCGCACCAATAAGAATAACCGGTGTTTCTATCCAGTAAGAACATCACTTCTTTACCTGCGCCATCAACTGCCGCTTTTTCCAAATGAAATTCACCAAATACAGCAGGCAAGACAGGGTTGGCAAAGGCCATCCCGAATAAAAGACATTTCTTAAATTTAGTTAAACTCATAACCTTATACGATTAAACCACAAAAGTTTTGAAATAGAAACGCCTACAGTCAAGCTAGAAAACAGAAAAGCTTCCTCAAATACAACCAAAAAAAGATTGCCACCCCAAGATATCGTTTCTAAAATTGAAGCTTGTTGACACATATTACATTAAAACTAGAATAATACAATGCTAGCACAAATACAAGGGACAACAAAGGATGTTGTAGAACCGGGTTCTACAGGGTTAACTATTAGAAGAAGTTTTTGGATTCTAACTTCGCTGCTTTTCGTTACAGTTCTCGTCGCGTTAGGCATATCTTGGCAAATAAAATCTAATTATTGCTCCACAACACAAGCCTATTCCAATTTGGATACTTCACCAATCTTATTACAACTGCAAGCGCTGCAACAAATTAGTCAAGACAATGCAAGCACCCCTAAAGCAAAAGAAAGTCTTTTTATCCGCCATCATGAAGAAATTTTAAGCGCAATAAAAAGTTTATCCCCAACCCCTGACTTAAATGAAATCCTTGGACTGCTTAAGAAAAATTTCCAGCAGATAATCGCGAACATGAGCGACGAACTATCCACTCGGCAACAAATCTTAAATTTATACGAAAACAATGTCATTGCCCCGCTTGTGCAAGAACTCTTGAAGATTTCAAATAAGTATCGCTCAGAGATTGTTACTGTAAACGCCGAAAACGAGAACGACCCCTGGTTCTCTTTTGACTCCACCGACAATGACCTTCCAAAATTCAAGGAACAATATTTGGTCAACAATATGCTCTCTTATGCACAAGAAGCCTATGCCGCCTTCTTAAGACAAGATACGCAAGACACACCGCTGGACAATGTTATCGGAATTCTTGAAAAATTTGTAAAACGTGCCAACACTCTCAAAACAAAATATGCAAGCCAAGACCTTGCATGGCTTAACGTAATCACACCAAAGATTCAATCACTGATTGAACTGACAAAAACCTACGACGAGATCACCAACCGATTAAACGACTCCAAAAAAATTTTTACGCAAAACTTTGATAGGTTTTATACAACGGCACGCAATTTCTTAAGCAAATACACAAACAACTCTCAAAACAACACATCAATACTAGGCTGGGGATGGAAGTTTTTCGCAATAGTATTCATTGGAGCTATTATTTTTACCTATCTTGCCATTTCCCCTATTCGTAGCCTCGAAATACTTGAAAAGCATTTAACTAAAGTTGCCACCGGGCAATACCCGCTTAATCTATTGCAAGAAAATTTCCATCACTATTCAGGAGAGTCTTCACAAATAGCAAATTTACTTTTAACTGGTAATCTCGCAAACACGACAAAAACTCAGACCAAAACTGAAGGCATAGATCGGTTTCAAAACAATATCGAAATATTGTCAAAAATTGCCCAAAACGCTGCAGATTCAATGAGAGAAATGTCCGAACTATCGGATTCGGTATCAAATGATAGCGAGCGCCTATCGTTAAATCTAAATACCATGGCGAATCATTCGGAAGAAATCTCCTCATCATCACACAATATTTCCTCGGCTATTGAAGAAGTTAGCGCCTCCATAAAAGAAGTTGCCGAAAACTGCACCAAAGAATCCAATATCACTTTTGAAGCCAATAAAAAAGCAAAAACAACAAGAGAAGTCATGGACGAATTGGGTCGGGCTTCGAACGAAATTGGTAAAATCGTAGAAATCATCAACGATATAGCCGCACAAACCAATTTGCTGGCTTTAAATGCCACTATTGAAGCGGCTAGCGCCGGGGAAGCGGGTAAAGGATTCGCCGTCGTTGCCAATGAAGTTAAGGAACTCGCAAGAAAGAGCTCAGAATCCACACAACAAATTGCGGTACAAATCGGTAATATCCAAGAAAAGACAAAAGAATCGGTGCAATCGATCGAAGAAATTACAAACATTATTGGTGAAATTAATCAAATTGCCGCATCGATTGCTTCAGCGGTCGAGGAACAGTCCATTACCATTAATGAAATTGCTAAATCTATCGGAGCAATTTCCGTCTCCACGAACTCGTTGGCCACAAGCACTCAAGATTCCGCTCGAAGCGCCAAAAACGAGCTCATAAACATCAAGAAAGTTGGCAAGATTTCCAAGACAGTCCTCGAACAGTTTTCTGATATGAATAAAAAATTGTCCGAAGCCGGCCGCTTGGTTAACAATTTAAGCTAGCATTAGCTCCTAAGTGGGCCTCAAAGCCTTTTTAATTACTTAAAACACTGAATAGACTCTTCCATAAAGGAAGGGTTTATTCATTTTTACGCTTAAGCCTTATTCTATAATCATTACTATTGTTATTCACTTTTCGGACACCTCAAAAAAATAATCCATCCTAATATTTTTTTATAGGCTATAGCACAATAGTTTGTTATTTTTTGCCCTAAAAATAAACAAAAACGATTGACTTTTTTTAAAAAAATTCTAAAGTTTTCGAAGTTTAAACAGATGGGAGGGTATATTAATAAATGACAACTCATTGTCAAGGCAAAAGTAAGCATCTTCTTTACCGGAGGGTGTTTATTTTTTTTAGCGTGCTACTGATAGGCACAGGTTCCATACAGGCTATGGAAACCCCATTGAGTGCAACAAAAGCACATGTTCGAGATCTCGAAGACCAATTAGCTAGACTTCGACAACAGTTAACCACCGCAACTCAGCAGGCACAGGAACAGTTTCGGCAACAGCTTCAGAGCATTACCGGCGAACGCGATCAGACCCGCAACGATCTCGCCGCCCTTCGGCAGACACAAGAACAATTGAGACAACAGTCGGAACGCGACCTCAAGGCCGCTCGCGATGCTCAAGCCGCAGCCGAACAAGCTCGTATACGCTTGGAGCAACAGCTGGCCGCTCTGAATGCTGAGCGCGATGCCTTGCGTGGGGAACGTGACACGGCCCGGCAGGCCTCCGAACAACTGAACCAGCGTTTGGCCGCTATTACCGGCGAACGCGATGCACTTCTTGGTGAACGTAATCGAGCCCGTGGTGACCTTGCCGCTCTTCGCACTGAAAACGAACAGCTGCAAAAAGATATCCTAGCTGCCAGAGCCGCTCAAGCAGAATCCGATAGGCGTTTGGCCACCGCCGCAAAAGAAGCGGAGGATGCAAAAGCTGGTTCTCGGGCTATAAGAGAAAACCAAGAAAAGCTTCAGCAAGAGTTACAAAAAGCAAAAGATGAAAGTAGCGTTTGGAGTACAAGGATGGGTGTGCTGTACAACATTAGTCGTATGATATTGGCGACAGACTCTGGAGTAGAGGATCCTATAAGGCATCATCTTACAGGGGCACTCGTCCTTACAATAATTGGACAAGTAAAAAACCTCGAAGAAGCTGAACAATTAGCCGATATTCAAAAGAATGTCACAAGTACCTTCGACGCAAGGTTAGGGCAGAAAATCAAGGACCCAGAAGATATTGACTGGAGAAATATCCTTCAAATTATAAAACGTGGTAGAACTAATGTAGGAGAGCTAGTGGGAATCGGCCAAGAAATATATGACCATATAAATCGTTAAAGAAAGGAAAGGGATGAGAAGAAAAGGAATAATTTTTGTATGCCTTTTGGCTCCAATCTTTGCCAACGGCGAATTTAAGCAAGGATTCTACACCGGCTTAAAAGCTGGTTGGTCACAGTTCGATGCTTCGCAAACGGCCGAGGAGCAGAACCGAACTCCGGTTTACACTCCGGTTCCTTCCGCTGATAAAGCGGAAGGACGAAAATTCAAAAAGAACGTACTTTCTCCGGATGTTTTCTTCGGATATCGCTATCGTAAGGCTCATCAGCCATGGACCGTTGCGGTAGAAATGTCTCTTCTTTTCGGCAAACTAAGACCCGAAATTAACACTCAAGAAACCGGCCATGAGAATTACGTAATCTCAATATTAGAACGAAATATTGGTGGTGCAATACATTTAAAACCAGGCTATCTTTGGGGTGAAAAATGTATGCTTTTCGGAATTATCGGAGTTTGTTTGGATCGGTATAAATGGGAATACACGGAACATATTTATGGGCGTGATTTCCGGCGTAACGATAAGAAATTATTACCCGGCATCGTCCTCGGTTTAGGGGCCGAAAGAGCCATAGAAAGGGTTCATGTAGGAGTACAAGCCACCTACACACTTTACAACCGAAAAACATTCGAAGGAGGCCTTTCACGACCTTACTATAACGTGCGAATGAAAGTTAACCCTCGCATCTTACATGTAGCTTTATATCTTTCTTACGTTTTTTAGGATGAAGGGAGGTATAATGTATTTTAGTCCACACCCTAAAAGTTAAGATCTCCTTCCTTAAGAGGTTTGGCTTTTAGGGTTTTTGAGATAGCAAAAAGATGAAATAGATTCTTTGAGATAGAACAAAAGTTCTCCTTTGCTCTTTTTGGTTTAAGGTTAAAAAGATAGTTATTTTTACTATTTATGCCTCTTAACAAAAAACTTCTTTAGGCATTAATCTTTAACGACCTAAATCAAACCAAGCTCCATCTTACCAACTTCGGATATGCGGTCCCTAGACCATGGAGGATCCCATACCAGCTGAACCTGTACATCACTGACTTTTGCGCTCATAGCAGCAACCGTTGACCGAATAGAATCAATAATAAAACCACCCAAAGGACACGTTGGAGAAGTCAAGGTTAAAGCAATTTCAACCGTAAAACCGGCCAAGTTCGCTGTTTTAACCAACATCGTAGATTAGCCCAAGGTTAACAATATCTAATCCAACCTCTGGATCATAAACCGACTTCAACACTTCCCAAATCTCACTTTTAAGCTCCGATTCTTCACATTGAATACTCTTCTTTTCGCTTATAACATCCATTAGCAAAAATAGTTTTGAAATAGAGTTCGACACTGTTCTTGATAACTTGAAGGAATCTGCTCAAATACAGCTTCCGCAAATCCTTCAACAAATAGCTCTTGCGCACTGATTTTATCAATACCACGGCTATTCATGTAGAAAAGCACTTCATCGTCCAAATGTTGTGTCGCGGTTCCATGCGTACATCTCACATTTTGATTTTGGATGTCCAAGTTTGGGATTGAAACCGAACGACTGCTATCATCGGTTAACAAATTATAATTCTTTTGCTCTGCGGTTGAATTTTCGGCCTCAGGGCGTATTCGTACAAGGCCATCAAAACTCGAAAAACCCTTACTTAAAACAATATTTTTAAGCAAAACCGAAGAAGAAGTTTGTGGCGCATAATGCTCAACGGTTATGTTTGAAACAATCGATTGTAAAGGCCTTAAAATATTTAACTCTCGAATGGATACACTGGCATTCCTACCCAGGAGATTGGCAAGAAAATTTGTTTTATAGTCCTTACCTTTACCAAAATGAAAATTAAAAAATTCGCCATTACCATTTTGATCGATGTACACTTTCTCGCTTTCATTAAGCGAACTCTGATGTAAATAATAGCGAATATGCTTTAATTTTCCGTTAGTCTTTACCCAAATTAACGGAGCATAGGTGGTTGCACCTGCTTCCATCCGCTCAGTAGAATTAATAAATTCGAAAACAACCAGGTACTATCTTCATCGACTATAAGGCCCAAAGGAGATTGAGCTTGTGCTTCGCGCTCAAGAACCAAAACACCACTGTGCTTCAATTGTAATAAATGTTTCGGGCCATCCAAAACAAAGCTCGGCAAAGAATCACAAAACTCCTCCTTTGGCATGCATTCTACCGCCAAACAAGATCTTATGCTTTCGATTTTACCCGATTTGGACAAATAAAAATGTGCATCAAAAGATGTATCGGACAATGCTACCTTAACTTCCGGATTCAATGTTTTGGATGTTTTTAAAGGAGTAGTCCGACTATTAGGGTTCTTGTTTAAGATATAGGCCATGTCAAAAATAGGAAATTTTTTTAATTTATTTAATTCACCCAACCGAATCGCTCACCTCAAGATCAATAAGGCGCTTAAGCTCAACACTATATTCCATAGGAAATTCTTGTACCAAATCATTAACAAAACCATTTACCGCCATACTAATAGCTTCCGCACGTTTTAATCCTCGCTGCTGCATGTAAAAAATCTTCTCTTCGTCCAGAGTTGAAACACTGGCTTCATGGCTAACACTGTTCAAGTTTCCAGAAACATCGACTCGCGGATAAGTACCCGTTTTACTTGAAGCATTAAGCAATAACGAGGAACATTCGGTACTATTTTTGCAACCTTTGAGGCCAGATTGAACAAACACTTTTCCGCGATAACCGGCCAAACCTTCTCCAATCGAAACAGATTTTGAAACAATATTTGAAGTTGTTTCATTGGCCAAATGTATCATCTTTGCACCGGTATCCTGGATCTGCCCACTCGTTGCCATAGCAATGCTCAACACTTCTCCTTTTGATTTGGCACCCTTTAACAAAATGCCGGGGTACTTCATGGTAATACGCGAACCGATATTACAATCAATCCAGCGTATTTCAGCTTCTTCGGCTGCCATCCCACGCTTGGTAACAAGGTTAAAAACGTTGTTGGCCCAATTTTGAACAGTAATGTACTGCAGCTTTGCTCCCTTCAACGCCACAAGTTCAACCACTGCAGAATGAAGATTGTGGGAATCAAAAGTAGGCGCCGTACAACCTTCCATATAAGTTAATTCGGCTCCTTCGTCGACAATAATAAGCGTACGCTCAAATTGCCCGAAACGTTCCGCATTAATTCGGAAATAGGCTTGAAGCGGCTGTGCAACCTTTACTCCCGGTGGAACATAAATAAAACTGCCACCGCTAAAAACAGCCCCATTTAAAGCGCTAAAACGGTTATCGTCCACGGGGACAATTTTCGAAAAATAAGGACCAAAAATATCGTAATGTTTTTTTAACCCTTCGCTTGAATCTGTAAATATTACACCTTGCTCCCTTAAACGATCATGCATTTTGGAATAGGCAAATTCGCTATCAAACTGCGCCTCGACTCCGGCCAAAAACTTTCGTTCCTTTTCGGGGATACCAAGGCGCTCAAAAGTTGTTTTAATGTTATCGGGTACCGCTTCCCAGTCGTTACGCACATTTCGGTCATGCGCTAAATAATAGCGTATAGACTGAAAATCAATATCACCAATTACCTTCGGGACCCAAGATGGCAAAGGTTTTTCAAAAAAAGTCTTCAGCGCATTTAGACGAAATTGGAGTAAATAGTCGGGCTCTTGTTTTGCTTCCGAAAGATAATGTACGGTCTTTTTATTTAGCCCAAACCCCGCGTCAAAAAGGTATTGGGTATTAACCTTGAAATCGGACTTTGATCGATCGATATTAATGTTTAACGTGCTCATTGGGAGTTTTAAGGCCTTCGTAACCTTTTTCGTTTAATAGGCGAAGTATTTCCGTCTGCCCCGAAAGCTTAATCGAACCCTCACTTAAAACATGTACCGCATCGGGGTGCAGCTCCTCCACCAAATTAGTGTGATGCGTAATAAATAAAAAACCTGTCTTGGCTTCTTTTTTTAAGTCTTCAATAACGCTAAGAACAAGTTTTAAAGCATCGACATCCATACCGCTGTCGATTTCATCAAGAAGAGCATATTTTGGCCTTAAAAAGATCATCTGCAAAAGCTCTAAACGCTTTTTCTCGCTTCCTGAGAACCCTTGATTTAAAGAGCGGCTCGTAAACTCACGCGAAAGATTAACGCGCTCTAACTCTCGATATAATTGTTTGTAATAATCGGTGGCTGAAAAAGTAGTTTTAAACCGAGTCTGGCTTTTCAACGCTGTACGTACAAAATTTGCAACGCTAACCCCTTCAAGCTCATGAGGCTGTTGAAATGCTAAAAATAATCCTTCTCGAGCCCTTTCGTCAGCCGACATTTCCCGAACCGAAATACCGTTTATATAGATATCCCCATTTGTAACTCGATAATCGTTATGACCTGCAAGAGCTTTTGTTAAGGAACTTTTACCCGTGCCATTAGCTCCCATGAGCACATGAACCTCTCCCGGTTTTATTGTAAGCGAAAAGTCGTTAATTACGGGTTTATCACCAACGCTTACGTGAAGATTTTTAATAACTAGCGCATTCGTTTCCATAAAAAAGCACCCAAAAGCGGAACCAAAAATGAAATAATGTGAGCACAATAAAGTCAATGCTATTTTTATTCTCACCTATAGCCAATAGGCAAAAATAAGTAGTTGTAAAAAATTTCGGCTAACTCAGGTTACATCACGTAATGCTCCCTAGTAAAAAATCGTTCTGAGGAAAATAGATCCTTCGCAATTGTAACGTGTCTCGCTCAAACAGTTCATCTAAAAAAAATGGTGCGTCTCTCCAAACGCACCATAACATTTATACTGACCCCATCTTAATAGTCTAAAGATTAATCTTCATCCTCGATTTCGTTAGTGGTTTTCTGAGTTTGCTGCTTTAATTGAGATATAAAATTTAATTTTTCCTGACGACGGTTTGGGTTTTGAAAAGCTTCAAATCCAACCTCTTGCGGGTCAAATTCGCCCTCAAGGAAACCTTTAAATTGACGTAACCGCGTTGGATGGCGCATCTTACGTAAGGCTTTCGCTTCAATTTGACGAATTCGTTCACGTGTTACATTAAACGTTTTACCAACTTCTTCCAAAGTACGGCTATATCCATCTTGTAATCCAAAACGCAAAGCCAGCACCCGGCGCTCTCGATCGGTAAGGGTATCCAAAACACGTATTAGCTTTTCCTTTAAAAGACTATAGGCCGTCATATCGTAAGGATTATCGGCCGATTTGTCTTCAATAAAATCACCAAAGCAACTGTCTTCACTTTCACCAACAGGACTTTGCAACGAAATCGGTTGCTGGGCCATCTTCATGATGGCTTCGATACGATTAACGGGGATTTGCAATTCCTCGGCAACTTCTTCTGGGGTTGGGTCGTAACCCAATTCCTGCACCAACTGTTTCTGCACCTGAATAACCTTATTAAGCGTCTCAATCATATGCACCGGAATACGGATAGTTCTCGCTTGATCGGCTATCGAACGTGTAATCGCTTGGCGTATCCACCAAGTAGCATAGGTTGAAAACTTATAACCGCGACGATACTCGAACTTTTCAACAGCCTTCATAAGACCCATATTCCCTTCTTGAATAAGGTCTAAAAATGACAAACCGCGATTGGTGTATTTCTTGGCAATACTGATAACCAAACGCAAGTTGGCTTCAACCATTTCCGTTTTTGCGCGATGAGCATCCTTTATATTTTTTCTTACCGAACGTACCAAATCGACGATTTCTTTGGCGGGCATACGGTAAAAATTTTCAATTTCTTCAAGGCGCTTACGCATCTTTTCGGTATCAATCGTCTGGAATCGTAATGTCGATTGTTTCTTTTGCACCGACTGCAAACAATCGGTTAAATTTTCAACTTCACGAACAACTGGTGAAAGGCCGTTCAGGAACTCTTCAAAAACTTTTAATTTAAAACAATATTTTTTAAAAATCGGTTTCAATTGAGACTCATACTTACGATAACGAGCCAGCAATTTTTCTTTGGATTCAGAGTCCTTCTCCTTGAGATAACCTTCCCAAATCTTTTCTAATTGCTCTTTAATTGCCTCGCTTTGTTGAACAAGACGATCAAGCGATTGGTAATACTCTTCTCGGCTGTCGATCTTTTTGTCGACAACAACTTTGTCAAAGCGTTCTTCACGCTTGATCAATTTATTTGCTAAATTCGTCTGGAAATCACACGTAATTCCATAGGCAAAAAGCTTATCCTGTGCAGCGTATTCGGCCTTTTCAATACGCTTCGAAATCTGGACTTCCTGTTCGCGTGTCAACAAAGGCACTTGTCCCATCTGCTTTAAATACATGCGGACAGGATCTTCCAAGGTATCTTCGCCTTCTGATCGGCCCTCATCGTCTTCGTTATTCTCAATTTTTTGACGGTATTTTTCGGCCTCTTCGTTATCGAGAATATCAATTTCTAAATTTTCTAAGATATTGATGACATTTTCAATCTCATCTGGGTTTTTTACATTTTCCGGTAAATGACGATTAATATCTTGGATCGTTAAAAACCCTTGTTGCTTGGCTAATGCAATTAATTGCCGGATTTTTTCATTCAAAATCTCTTTGGCCTTAATAACCTTTACTTTTCTTTGAATGGTCATAGGTGCTTAATAATAGATATCAGTCAATTTCAACTTGAAATCGGTGTTCGGTGGCTAAAGCCTGTTTTAATCGTAAACGCTCCATCTTCAAAGCGTTGAATTCTTTTGAATCTTTTTGAATAGAACTGTTTGCCAGTTGCTTGTCAACATCTAAAATTTGCTTTTTCAGGAATTTTTTGTATATTTGTTTTAAACATAATTCAAGCATTTCTTTTGGGTTTTCAATCTTTAAGTTTTCACTCAAAAGCAAAAACCAAATTTTTTTTTCTTCTTCCGTAAATTCCCAGCTGGGAATTTTTGAGATCTCTTCAATATTATTTTCCTTTATTTCAAAAATAACTTTTTGAAGCAACAAGCCACACGTACTTTCCACCGTTAGCCAGTTTTCATCAACCTGCCCTATAACTTTTTTTAACGTTCCCTTACAATTCATTAAAAGCATCAAAAGCTGTGCTTCGGCGGTATGCATCATTTTTTGCAAATCCAATACGTTATCCCTAGATGTAACAGGGCCAAATCGAGTACCAAACACTTTCTTGGAAAATTTTTCAAAATCTAGCTCTAATGCCTTTAAAGGAAGACCTAACTCTAGCGACAACTGACGCAAGAATTCATTTGTCGTAAGCGCCGATTCGGAATGCGCCAACGCAGTAAACAAGGTTTCAATAATCTTGGCATTCGCCTTTTCACGAACATTTTCGAGTTTCTGATATACCCTAACCAAAAACGTAACGGGATGTACCCAAAAGGATTCTATTTTTCCAATCGAAACCTCTCCATCATAGTTCAGTAAAAAAGCATCCGGGTCTTTTTCCTTTTCGAGAATCCAAAAGCGCACCGACAAGCCAATCTTCAAGGCCATTTCAAACAACCTCAATCCCGCCTTCTGACCGGCAACGTCACCATCTAGAAAACAAATCAAGGGATTATCGTAACGTTGAATAAGTTTTAGCTGGTTCTCGGTTATTCCCGTCCCTTGTGGAGCTACGGCCGTCTTAAGACCTTTTTCATAACAACGTAAAGCGTCAAGTTGCCCCTCAACCAAAAACATGTAAGGAATTTTATCTACGTATTGCCGAGCGGTATCCAAGTTAAACAACACCTGCCCTTTCGAAAACAAGGGGGTTTCAGGCGAGTTAATATATTTTGCCTCCTTTGCGGGATCCATAGGAGCCGCTGCAAACGGTAACTGACGACCCGAAAATGCGATTACACGACCCTGTATATCCTTAATGGGGATCATTAGCCGCCCTTGGAAGCGCGCATGTAATGGCTTAATTGTAGAATCATGCGACCCGTAAAATAATCCCGATTGTTTCAAGACATTTAAATTAAAATTTTTAGAACTTAGATGGCTCCAAAGCGCGTCCGCCTTCAAGGGAGCCAACCCAATTTCAAATTTTTTGGCGGTCTCAAAGGAAAACTTGCGCGTCTCACTCCAATATGAACGAACTTGCTGGCTTAAAGGGTGTTTTTCATGCCAAAAGCAATCTTTAAAGTGTTGGTTAACAACCTCGTATAAATTGAACAGCTCTTTTCGTAGCGAAACGGTGGAATTCGTATCTCTTACGAATGAACTTTCGTACTCAAGAGCAATGCCAAAACGCTCCGCTAGAAATTCTATAGCCTCGTTAAAAGAAAGGTTTTCTTTTAATTGTACAAATTGAAAGATATCTCCGGCATAACCGCTGCTGAAGCACTTAAAAACATTTTTACTGGGGTTAACAAAAAAGGAAGGGGTTTTTTCCTCTGTAAACGGGCTTAACCCCTTAAGGCTGCTGCCGGCACGTTTTAAACGCACATAAGGACTAACCACATCAACAATTGAAACGGTTTGCCGAATTTTTTCTAAGCATTCACGTTTAACTAAAGCCATTACTCCTATTCATCACGCTTTGGCATTAAACGTGCAAGACTATTTTGCACTTCCTGTCTTTTGGGATGAGAAGAGGGGGCTAACTCTAAGAATTTTTGGTAGGCCGTAATGGCGTTGACACGATTCTGTCCTATTCTCTCGTAAGCTCTTCCAAGAATTAAAGTAATTTCAGGGCTGCTCGGAAAGTTTTCGTAGGCTTTTTTCAGCAAATCCATAAATTGTGTTGAAGAATATTTTTTTTGCGCAATTCGCAGAAAATGTAATTCAAAGGTTATATTTCTGGGCTCACGCTCCAAAGCCTCCAAAATAGCCAATTCAGCCTTACTCCATTCTTTATTAATAAAGAACGCTTGCGCCAAGGCATACCACGCTTCGGAGGGCTTAATGTCCTGAACAACCGCCATTTGATAAGATTTAATGGCTTCTTTCACGTCGCCTTTTAGGAGAGCCTCATGACCTTGCTTCAAAAATAAATTATAAGAAACAGTGGATGAAAGCTCAACAATGTTTAATGGCTGTTCGGCCTCATTAGGTTGTCCGGCATCTTCTTCTTTCTGGCTTTCTTGAGCTGCTATTTCGTTGTTTTGGTTTGCCAAAATTTGCAAGACCTCCATATCGGTTTTAAGATTTTTCAATCCAAAATTGTTGGTTAAATTTAGCCTTTCTTGCAAATAGGCTCCTTCGGTTAAATACTTATTGAGCGCTTCGGGATCTTCAAAACTTGCAATAAGATTTGTATTATTAAGTGTAATCTTGCTTATAACCTCGCGAAAGTGGTTTAACCAAAAATCTTTTTCAAAATCGTAGTCGACCAACAAGTCTACAACCTGAGAACTTACCGCTTCCTCCATGTTATTATGGGCCTCCGAAGCTTTGGCATTCGATTCATTGGCTTCTTTTTGCAAAGCAAGATGATTGGCTAAATCGTTTCGAATGAATTCTAAATTTGAACGCCTTATAGCTTCTATATCCGTCTTTTCAATAATGGCAATCTCCTTGGCAACATCAACCCAAAGCTTTTGTTCATAGGCCAATCTCAATAAACCCAAATGTGCATCGAGAGAATCAGGGGTTTTCTCAATGACATACCTTAGCCAAAAATCGGCCTGGACAAGGTTTTTTACTTCTAAAAACAATTCTCCTAAGGTGATAGCGTCCTTTTCGGAAAGGTTTTTACTGGTCACATCGAGAGATTTCAAATAACTCTGTAAGGCTAAAAAGGTATGGCCCTGCATACGTTCGGCCATAGACAGTTCTTTCCAGGCATTTGAATCTTTTGGAAATCCATCGAGATAAAAACGATAGCAGCGTGATGCCGAACTCCAATCTTCAATATCTTTATAAGCTTGGGCAGCATAAAGCGCGTTTTCTTGGAACTCAACCCCCATATAAGCAACACGCTCAAAAGTCGTGGCCGCCAAGGCGTTTTTCTTTGCCGTAGAATACGAAACACCAAGCATTTCCCAAATCGTAGGCTCATAAGGGAAACGGTGTGAAAGATTTTCTAGAAGTAAAATAGCTTTATCGATTTCTTGCTGCTCAATATGCTTATTGGCTAAAGCAATCTGCTCGTTTATATAGGCTTGGTGTGTCGCTTTTAGGTCTCGTTCTTTTTTACAATTGCATTTACATCCAAAAGGAAGAACGCAAATTAACATCGTTGAAAACAAAGCTCGAAAGGGTATGCGACTCATAGTGTAAGTTGTACAGGTTTATCCCTTATTTAAAATCTTTTTTTTGTTTTTGCAACTTTTAATAAGACCAACACACAAAAGAACCATTTGATTCAAAAACATTTATTTGATCTATCTAATTCTAGCTTATGAACAGATTAAGCTCTTCATTCAAGGTTATTT
>CAZDSI010000034.1:10323-16210 GCA_964508215.1 uncultured Opitutales bacterium | reverse complement strand
TCCA
This sequence comes from uncultured Opitutales bacterium, assembly GCA_964508215.1. GTDB lineage: Bacteria > Verrucomicrobiota > Verrucomicrobiia > Opitutales > UBA9783 > CAZDSI01. The sequence continues at coordinate 16,206 of CAZDSI010000034.1, read as the reverse complement.
AGAAGAGGCTAAAATCCGAACCGTTCCATAAGCCATTGCATACCACTTTAGGGATGTAAGCTACGCCTCTTGGTTCCCATTCAAGGCAACAATCGTGCTCGAGAAATTTAAACGACAATAAACGTTTTTGGCCAATGATTTTATTCATTGCCAGCTGTAACAGCGGGGAAAAACGTACAGATGGTGCCCAGCTTTTTATCATACGGATTCGCTATCCATGTCAAAATACTCGCGCTGATTTCGCGAACGACCGTCGTTTGGCATACCGTCATTGGAGGCTGAAGAACGTACGTTTATGTTTACCTCGTTCAGCGATAAGCGTTGAACCAAATGATCCCTCAACCCAGCTTGGTTTGTGTTTAAAAATGTAAACGAAGTGTCTACCGTCGAAACAAAGGTTACGTTTAATGCGTTTCCTTGTCTAGAGATGCTTACTTCTGTACCTGGTAATACATTTTGATTAAACGTAACACGTACTTCCTGGTTATTGTTTAAAGCAGCGTTCGACACCAATATACGTTCGATCAATTCAATATTTACCCTTGAAAGTTTTTGGACCTCAACATTTGACACCTGTTGCGTTGACGAAGATTGCTGAAGTGTTTGAAGAATTACACTTCCATCAACGGTATTGCCGCTGGTTGTAGTAGAAACCAAATTGCTTGGTTTAATTTCTTTCTTCTCGTTGAATGTTGGAGCATTTTTGGCTAAATTGGCTTCAAGGGCCTCTTTATTTGGCTCACTTTGCGCCTTTGTGGCTGTGCTCTTAACTAAACTTAAGAAATTTATAGCATCCTGTTGGTTCGTTTTTTGGCCTTCTTTTGGATTTTTGACATGCGCAATTTCAGCACCTAATAGTTTTGATAAATCAAATTCATGGCCTTTAGCCTGTTTTTCAGGCGATGTTTTATCCGTTTTTTCATTTGCTTGCATAGCTTGCTTTAACATCTCGGCTATTGATAATGCGGCTTGGGAATTACCAGCTGTAGTTTCCTGTTCGTTTTTGTCGGAGCCCTGCTTTATCCTTTCACGAAATTCCTTTACGCGTGGGTCATTTTCAGAGAGGGATGGTGTATTATCTCTCGAATCGTTCGTTTTCGAAGTAGAATCCGTAGTTGAATATTTTTCTGATATGCGAGTTGGTTGGTCGGTCATAGTTGTTAGCTGTTAATCAATATTGTGGTTTTTTGGCTTTAAAGTCTTCCATTTCCTTTTCGACAAGTTCTTGTTCGGCCAAATTTTCCTCTTCGACCCAAGTTGTCTTATGCTCTTCAATCTTTTGTACATCCTTAGTTGCTTGTAATAAGGCTGCTTGACACTCTTTTAAGTGTTCTTTGGCCTCGTTGACCTTAGCTTGAGCTTTTTCCACATTAATTTCAAGCTTCGTTTGCTCCTCATCGAGTTTTGCAATTTTAAAAGCGATAAGATCGATATTTTTACGCTTGAGATTTTTCTTTATTACCTGTTCGTATATTTGCTCAATGTAACCTGGCTTTTTTTGAACAAAAGCGTCCAGTTTCGCTTGTTCTTCAACGACTTTTTTTTCCGCTTCTTGTAATTTTCTTCTTGCTTTTATAACGTTATCGCTGGCCTTATTTTTGCGAAAATTACGAACCTTTAAGATATCTTCCAGCTCATATTTCATGTACAAGAAAATTAAGAGTTCACAATTTCTATCATGCGTTGAATGGTCTCTTCGAAATGTGACTTTTCACTTAAGCCTTGCTTTAAAAACGCGTTAATTGTTGGAACTTTTTCAATGGCTACGTCGACTTCTGCGTCGGAACCTTTTTTATATTCACCAATACGAACAAGCAATTCTACTTCACGATATTTTGCCAACATGTTACGCATCCTACCCGCGGCTTGGTTATGTTCCGTAGCTACGATAGCGTTCATAACACGACTTACACTGGCCAAAACATCGATAGCCGGATAGTGATTAGCACTTGCCAGCTTACGCGAAAGAATAATGTGCCCATCCAGAATAGAACGTGTTTCATCGGCAATCGGCTCGGTCATATCATCACCTTCAACGAGTACCGTGTAAAGTGCGGTGATTGAGCCTTTATCGGATTGTCCGGCACGTTCCATGAGCTTTGGCAATGTCGAAAAGACAGATGGTGGAAATCCACGCCTTGTTGGTGGCTCACCAGCGGCCAATCCGATCTCTCTTTGTGCACGGCCAAAGCGCGTTACCGAGTCCATCATTAACAAGACCTTACGTCCCTGGTCCCTAAAATATTCAGCAACCGCAGTTGCAACATAAGCGGCCTTGAGGCGCTCCATTGAAGAACGATCGGAAGTAGCAATAACCAATACCGAACGTTTAACACCTTCTTCGCCAAGATCACGTTCGATAAATTCTCTAACTTCTCTTCCACGTTCTCCAATTAATGCAAGAACAATAATTTCCGCCTCGGTATTGCGTATAATTTGGGCCAACAAAGTACTTTTACCACCACCGGCCGCCGCAAAAATTCCCATACGTTGTCCTTCGCCACAGGTTAATAAACCATCAAGCACGCGCAGTCCAAGAGAAATTGGCTTATCAATTGGGTTTCGCGTCATGGCGTTTGGTGGGTCCGCATAAACCGGATAATAGGTTTCGGGAATAAAAGGGCCTTTTGTGCTAACGTCAGCGGCATTACCAAGTCCATCCAGTACACGTCCCAACAGACCAGGGCCGACAGGGACCATGTGCACCTTACCGGACGCTACAACTTCTGTTGAAGCCGAAACACCGGTAAGATCACCCAGTGGCGTAAGCAAAGCTGCCTCTTGCGCAAAGCCAACAACCTCGGCCAATAATTCGGTTTTATCAAAGGGGTTTTTGAGATGACAAAGCTCCCCTACTTTCACTCCCGGTACAGAAGCTTTGATAATTGTTCCAATGACCTGCAGTACTCTTCCCTTAACGGCAACCGTCGACGTCGCTTGAATGGCATTATCTAAAAGGTGCGTTAAACTATCAAAAGATGTTTGAGAGCTCATAAACTTATCGAATAACTTTTTCAAGCGCCGTAAGAATCGCTTTTAACTGCACATCTAAGCTGGCATCAATAATTCCAAATTCTGTTTCCAAAACACATTGGTCTTTTTGTAATTGGTTGTCTCCAGAACATTCGATGAATTGTATGTCGTTTCTTGTTTTTATCAGTTCGTCTATTTTAATACGGAGGATCCCAACTTGTTCAGGATGTAGACGTATTTTTATCGATTTTGAATCTTTTACAGTTTTCAGCGCTTGACGAACAATCATCACAATTCGTTCTTCTTCGTGGGTTTCACCCAAAATTCGTTCCAAGGATTGCTGAACGACATGTACAAGTGTTGATTCCAAATTTGCGACGTAGTCAATACCTTTGACCATCATGTCAAACATCATATCCACATTTTTCTGATGTCCGGCTAGTTTACCTTCAGCGTAACCCCGATTTTTCTCTTGCTCATAAGCTTTCTGTGCTTCCGTTATAACAAGATTTGCTTGAATATTTGCTTGCTCGATAATTTTTTTTGCCTTCTTTTTGGCGTCTTCGACAATTGTTGCGGCATCGATCAAGCTAGCATATTCTTCGGCACGAACAACTTTCGTCTCGTTTACAATTTTCTTATTGGAATTAATTATAAGCATGTTGCAAGGGGGTGATGCATTTCTTTGCTTAATAAGCGCTTGAGCAAACTAAAAACGTAATTTTTTGTTTCGAAATCAACCGCATGAGAAAAGTTCCATTTTGATGACGCTGGGAATTTCAGCAAAAAACGAGCCAAAATCTCATTCGATGCGGCCGCAAAACAACATTCAATGCAATACTTTCCAGTGTTTTGAATACTTTCCATTGTGTAAACCGTTTTGTAATTTGTGGGGATTGAAATATTTTTAAAAAAGGGCCGGTATAATGGAGAACGCTTTAAGGCAAAGGTATAAACCTCCTCTCCAAGATATTTCTTCAATTCTTCACGGGCTGGCCGATGAACTGTTTTTTTTATGCCTTCCAAGTTTAATATAGACCCTACATACTTCAATAACCGCATGATGTCCTCCCCTGGGAAAAGTAAAAGGCGATAGGGTTCATTTTGAAACCAGGTTAAGGGAACAGGTTTTACCCCCAAACGTTGCCTTAAAATTTTAAAAATTTTTCGATTATCAAAAGATGTTTTTATAAGAAACTTTAAAATCTGTGGCGGGAATAGTGCGCTTAGATGGTCATCATGTATATCGTCTAAAACATCGTTATAGCACAACAATTTCCCTAAGAGGGGACGTTGAGATTGCCATAGCAGCCGGACAAACGATGGGTTATTCATTCTTTACTTCTGGCTTTTTTAGGTATTTCCACATGAAGAAGAATAATAGTCCAAAAATGCCCAAAATCGTTAACAATAAAATTCCCAAAAAGAGCCAAAAGTCACGTACCGATTCCGCCGCTATTTTTATGTTTAATATTTCTCTATAGGCGTTGTTTTCTTGGATAGTCGTAATGGGTAATCGCTCTTTTGGCGAAGCACTTGGAAAAAGCACAACGGTTACTTTATCATAGGAAAGGCCTTCTATACTGTTTGTGACCAACTGCTTAATATCCTTAACAAATTCTTCGACGTTAACATGCGGTAAATAGGAAATAAAGACCGAGGCCGAGGAAGGCATTAGTTTTTCCGAATAGGGGTCGTTTTCGGGCAATACAATATGTACACGTGCGGTTACAACACCATGGATATGCGTAAGCGTTTCCGAAAGTTTTTCCGATAACGCATACATGAAACGTACTCGTTCTTCCAAAGGTGATGACACCAAACCGCTTTTCTTAAAAATATCTCCCATCGATGTGAAACTATCTTTGGGGTAGCCGGCTTCATTTAAAACACCTACAGATTCGGCAAATTGTCGAGAATCGACATTAACGTTCCACGTGTTTTCTGCACCGGTCGTTTTTGTACTTTTTATTTGATTGGCCATCAGGATAGCCAACATTTCGTTTGCTTCCTTTTCGCTCAAATTGGTGTACAGAGGTTGTACGCTACAACCTGTTAATAACAACAGGAAAATACCAATACCTAGTGATGCCAATTTACCTTTTAAAGGAGAACTTTTCATACAAGCAGTCTTACTGATTTCGAAAGAGGGTTTGGGTCCCTTGAATAAACGAATTTACACCCTTAGACGTAAGATCCGTAATCATTTGGTATTCGAAGGATAAATTTTGCAATTTCAATAAATCCTTCATTTCGATCGCCTTCGTATTACCAAGGTCGGCCATTTGGGCCGAAATGGATTGAACCTGATTCGAATGTGTGCTTGATGCTTTCTGCAACATCATAAGGATTTCGTCACCGGGGGATTTTATTTCACTTGGTTTCGCCTGATTTGTGAGGTTTTCAATTTTCTCTAAAGCCTTTGTTTCTTCAACCGAAATAACGTCTCCAATTTTCTTGGAAAACGCTTCTATGTTTTCAACCGATGGTATACCCGTATTAAACGTTACGTTGTTTTCTTGTAACAACTTACTTTGCAAAAGTTGATCTTTTGCTTGGTTCAATCCTTCGATATCCATAGGTTATTTTACGCGTGATGTTTTTTTCGCCTGCGAAGCCGTTAGCTCTCTCAAAGAAGGTACAGAATTTTTCGCTTGTGTATTATAAAAATCGATCAGAGCTTCGGCTAGTTCTTGAGCAGCTACGTCCTTGCTTTCATCCAAGACCGCTTGGGCAGCACTTTTGGCATAATCATCGGCTTTACCCATCTTGAACGCTAGCGCTAAAAAACTTTTAGCTAAATCATTCGAAGGATCTTTTTTCAGTATCTCAATTAGTCCCTTTGTTCCTTCTTTTATTTTTCCAAGGAATAAGTAGGCTGTGGATTGCAGCAAAAGGGCATCTTTATTG
>CAZDSI010000034.1:0-10293 GCA_964508215.1 uncultured Opitutales bacterium | reverse complement strand
AAAATTGTTTGTGCTTCAGACGTAAACCCCTGGTTAATACCCATATAACCAATTTGTGCTAAAAGCTCCAACAACTCACCAGAAATCTCGGTAAAATTTGCATTCGAAGTGTTTGTAGATACGGTCTTTTTGTTCATAAGATTTCCTTTTAACCTCTAAGATTTTGAATAGGAGTTTTTAAGCCCGACGCAATTGCGGCTACAAAGTTTGACCCAAGGCCATTTGCCAACGTGTCGATGCCAATTGGGCGTACATCAAACGTGATTGGTCGAGTTCACCCGGGTCCTTTGTGTTAAGTTCATCGAGGATGTGTTGAATTTCGTCTTCTGCACGGTCAAGCAACGGAGACATCTTAGTGTAAACTTGGTCAAGCGCTGAAGAACTGGTTATTTCGCGAAAAGCAGGTATGTCGGTAGCCATAGCGATTAAAATTTTGAGTTTTTTAAGATAAAGTTAGCTTTTTCAAGCGCCTTTTTTAGCAGTTCTAGAGCTTGAAATTCGGAGGGTGTCCAATCTCCACGTTGGGCTAAATGGGCTGTTTGGCTTTTATAAAGGGCCAAATTATCCAATAATTCCCGACGGTATTGCCCCGTTTTATCATTACGCAATTTTTCTTCCATTTCGACCAATTGCGTTGGTTGTTCTAATGTCTTGGTCTTCATATTTCCTCTGTTTTAAAGTTAATCACTTCTCCGTTCTTGCTCAGTAAGATACCATCCGGTCCTATTTTCTGAATAAGATAGCCAGATGGCAAGAGCGAAGATTCAAAATAACGCTGTCCGTTTTGAAGATCAATCCAAGCGGTATGACTTTCCTCCGAAATTGTAATAGATTCAATAGGGGCTTCGAAAAAGTTCTGTTTTAAGGTTTGAGCTGGGACGATAGCAATGCGAACAATAAGCTTGCACAGGTTTTCAAACGTCTTGCGGAGATCTTTGTAAACTTTTTTCCATTTTGACTCATCACGTTCTTCAATGTTTCCATGCAAAATAAGGCCACGCTCAAAGGGTACAATTTTTATGAGTCCAGCAAGCTGGTACTTTTCAAGCAAGTTATAAGCCATGTCATTTGCATCGCCGGCGCTCAAAACATTGGTTTCAACTTTTTTTAAGCTTGGTAAATCTGAAAACAGTCGGCTCTTAATTACGGGCAATTGATTTATATCTAACAAATATCCTTTTAATAATAAACCATCAGGGTCGGGCAAAGGCTCTACAGTTAGAACATACCCTAAATCCTTAAAAATTTCCTGCGCAGAAGCAATAAGACTTTCTTGGCTACGAATACGTGTCGAACGAATCGGAATTTGTGTCAAAGTTTGCAAGTAGTTATTAATTTTTGTCTTCAATTCATTTGTTGCGACATAGGCCTGAACATCGAGCAGTCCTTTCTCATCCTTTATCTCAAAAAAGTTCTTATCCACACCGAGTTTAATGAGACCTTTTTGTATAATTTCCCTTGGCGGAACCGGTGGCGGAGGTGGCGGCATTTTTGCCATTGCTTCATGTTTTTTGTGAAGATAATAACCATATCCTCCTCCAATTACAGCACTGACAATAAGTAAAAAAAATAAAAAGAATAAAAGAAGACGCCAGAAGCTGCGCTTCGGTTGCTTTTTGGCTACGTTAGGTTGGCTATCGCTCGCTTTTTGTTTTGCTTCATCCGTTGGCTTAGGACTTGATGGATCCGCTTTGTTTTCGCCCTTCTCTCCGGTTGCAGTGGTCGTTGTTGCAGAATCGGCGCTTTTCTGATCTGTGGCCGCCTCGGGTGCAGATGCTTCGGTAGGAATTTCGGATTTTGGCTTTTCCTTAGCAATGGGAGGCGCGTTTTCTTCTGATAAGTCTGGCCACGGTTGATCGCTCGGCCCTATTGCGAAAAGTGTTTTACCGATCAAGACATACTGAAAGGGATGCAAAAGAGTAGGCTCATTGTATGGATTGCCGTTGATGTAAAAAGTTATTTTCCCAATGGGTATCAAGCGACAATCATAATCCTTTTCAATCTGTAGCTTTATGTGCTCCTTTTGCAAGGTTTCATCGGCCAAAACAACATCACAAGTCTCACCTTGGCCTAACAATAATGCATCCGATGAAAGCGGTACCTCAGCCCCTCTGTGTGGGCCTGACAAGATTTTTAAGAGAAACTTTTCCTGTGCCATGGCTGCATGTTTAATTTAATTCTATTCCTGTTCGTTGTAAAGAGAAAAGCCGACTGTTTCGTGAACAAGACCTTGCTTCAAAGCATCTTTTATTCCACCTTTATAAAACATTCCAATGTAAAAACTTGACGCGCTTTGGAGTTTATGGGTATATGTTATGCGTTTTTATCACATGGAAGAATCTATCGAAGTTGATGGTAAAGTTTTAGCCGTATTACCGGGAACTATGTTTCGGGTGCAACTCGAAAATGGCCATGAGGTGTTGGCGCACATTTCAGGAAAGTTACGAAAAAATTTTATAAAAATTGGAGTTGGTGATTCTGTAAGAATGGAAATGAGTCCCTACGATTTTGATAAGGCGCGCATCATTTTTCGGTTACAAAGAACTTCCGTGCCGCGTAAAAATATGCCAATTCGCAGTTTTGGACCACATAAAAAGAAACATTAACGTTTTTAGGCTGGCTGTCGTTTTGGGTTGTTTCCTACTACTAGCCTGCTGGTTTTCGCTGAGCTGTGGTTATGTTTTTATCCCTTGGAATAAGGTACCGGCTTTACTATACAATGGTTTGATCAAGGATATATTTCCAAGCCGTTTTGTTAATTTGGATCAAAATATACATTCTTTTATTTTAATCCATCTGCGTGGTGTTCGTATCATTGCCGCAGCGATAATTGGGGCCGGATTGGCCGTATCGGGAGCTTTAACCCAAAGTATTTTCCGTAATTCCTTAGCTGAACCAGGATTCGTTGGGATCTCATCGGGGGTTGCAATGGGAACTTTATTGGCTTTGTTTATAACCAACGGCCATTCTACACCCCAGAAAATAATACCATTTGTCGGTTTTTTGGTTGGGATCGGGGTTGTTTCCATTGTCTATAAATTGGGTCGCCTTTTTTCACACGAAAGATCTTTCGTTATAATTTTAACCGGAGTAGCCGTAAACGCCTTATCGGCGGCCATCATCGGACTCATTTTAGCCTTGGCCAATAACGAAATTTTAAGAGATTTTACTTTTTGGACTCTTGGAAGCCTTATGTATCTTTCTTGGTGTGATATTATTTGGCTTGTTTTCTTGGTTGGAATTCCCTGCACAATTGCTTATGGATTGAGCCACGGTTTAAATGTTTTATTGTTTGGTGATATCGAAGCCCGAATGTTGGGATGGAATTCTATTAGCCTGCAACGGGCCGTTCTTTTTTTATTGGCCGCCATCATTGGCAGTAGCGTTGCCATTTGTGGCACAATCGGATTCATTGGGCTTATTGTACCGCATGCCATACGTAGGATTTTTGGGGCCGATCACAAAATTTTGTTGATAGGGTCTGCCTTTACCGGAGCTATTTTGCTTGTATTGGCCGACTTAATGTCCCGCACTCTGCTTCCCGGAGGTGAACTTCCCATCGGCGTTTTTACCGCTCTTTTGGGCGGGCCTACACTATTGTTAATCCTTTACACAACACGTAATCAAAAAACCGATAGTTAGAGAAAATCTCACTGGCTTGCGATTTTGCCTTCAATCTATACAAGGCTTGTAAGTTGATTGATTGGAAGATCCTAAGAATTTTTACAAAATTGGTTTTAGAATCGACAAACGAGGAACCTCTAACAAAGCTACCATATTATGGACGTTATTTTAGACCCATTAGCCGGTTTTTGCTACGGTGTAAAAAGGGCCATAGACTTGGCGAGGAAATTGAAAACAACTTACGATGTTGTTTATACCGACGGGCCTCTTATTCATAACGAAACGATGATTCAAGAGCTTGAAGGGCAAAAAATTTGTTCTTGTAGTGATCCTTTATTAATTTCGAAAATTACCGATAAAGACTTAAAACAATGTTTGCTTATAAGAGCACATGGTATATCCCCAGAGCGTCGATGTTGGTTAAAATCCTTAAATTTACCATTGGCCGACGCAACCTGTCCCGATGTTGGTAAAATTGCCGGAACAGTTTTAAGTTATGCGCGAAAAGGTTATGTTGTGTTAATATACGGCTCACCTGACCATCCAGAGGCTATAGGTCTTTTGGGCTATACGAACAATTATTCTAAGGGATTTATTATTACAAAACCAGAAGATCTGAAAAATCTTCCTTTGCTGGCTGAAACAAAAATTTGTTTGGTATCGCAAAGTACAATGTCCGTCGAAAAATTTTCAAGGTTGGCCGATTTTGTGAAAGGACAGTTCCAAAACACGATTGTAAAAGATACTATTTGTAAAAGTACGCGTTCACGTCAGGAAGGGTTGTTACACCTTATTCAAGATAATAATCTTGACTGCATGATAATTGTTGGAGGCTACAACTCATCTAATACGCATAAACTCGTCGAACTGGCTCAAAAACATGTAACCACTTACCACATCGAAACCAGTGAAGATTTGAAGAACTTAAATATTGAATGGCACAAGGTAAAGAAAATTGGTGTAAGCGCTGGAGCTTCCACTCCACCCGGTGTTATTAGTTCCGTTGTTTCTTATCTACAAAACCTGAGCCAGGTGGGTTGCAAGCCAAATTCGTCCGGACATGAATAATTCTTTCATTCCTATTTGTTTTGCACGTGGTAAAATTTTATCTCGACCAAACCGTTTCCTTTTTGAAATTGTAGTCGGCAACGAGCGCTGTTTGGCCCATTGTCCATCAACAGGGTCTATTGGAGGGCTGCGAAATTTTGAGAACCTACCCTGCCTTTGTACAAAAGCTTTAAATTCTGTAAGAAGAACAGCTTATACGGTTGAAGCAATATCTCTGGATAACGAAACATCTTGGATTGGAATTCATCAAAGCCAATTCAATATTTGGGTACATAAATGGTTACAAAAAAACCTACTACCCTTGATGATCAATACGGAAAATTGGATAATCCAACCTGAAAAGAAAATTGGTGATTCCCGTATCGATTTTTATTTAGCTTCTAAAGACCAAGAAATTTTTCTTGAGCTTAAAGCTCCTTTAAAAAAGTTATATTGGGATGAATTACCCGAAAATTTATCACTGCTAGCTCCACCTTCGGGTAAGGCTTTTTTCGAAAGGCTTGTTAAGCACCATAAAACATTATGTTCCTGGGTAACGCCGAAAAAGCGTGTTTTCATCGCATTATGTTTTTCTTACAATGCCGTTCGTTTCGTTCCGCCACCAACCGAAAGCAAACAGGCACAATCCATACAACAAGCCGTTCAAAAGGCCGTAAAAAAAGGATTTTCCTACTGGCAAATCAATACCCTAATAACACCGACCGGAGTTTCTTTGCTTGATTATTTTCCTTTAAATTTTAAATGAGGTTAATCCACCCTGGACACACTCCCTGGTAGCGGAAGTAAATCAGAAATCCTTTCTTTTTGCGAAAAAAGAAAAGGTTTCTGATTCTTTCGAAAAGAAAAACGAACATAAAATGCGGAGCATTTTTGGGTCCGAAGACTGCGTCCATGGTTTCAGCGTGGTAAGATACTATAGGTATCTTTTTTATCCAATACTTGCCAACCTTCGGTTTCGAGCTGTTGTCGGAGTTGATCGGCCTCGGAAAAACGTCGATCGCATTTTGCTTTCCATCGTTGCTCTGCCAATACTTTTATTGCCTCGGGAATCGCTATGGCTTTTTCTTCAAAATCTCGAGTACTAACCCCCAAAACGTAAAGGATAGCCGACATTTCTTCAACAAAACAATCCATATTGTTTGGCTTAAAATTTGGGTTATTGATCTGAGTGAACAAAAGCCCTAGAGCCTTTGGGATATTTAAGTCATCCAATAAAGCCTGCCAAACCTCCTTGAGGTTTTGCCATTCAAGAGGCACGCTATGAAACTCAAGGTCGTCGATGCGCCGCTGCCCAATATCTAATAGATTGTTGAGCCACCTTCCCATACGCGCAAGGGCGTTTTTCGAAGCGTGTAAGAGGTCAAATGTAAAGTTTAAAGGATGGCGATAATGCCCCGTCAACAAAGCATAGCGTAAAATTTGTGGACCATAACCATATTTTTCAATATCGGCTAGAGTATAAAGATTACCGAGACTTTTAGACATTTTTTGTCCGTCGACCTGCAAGTGGGCAACATGTAACCAATGTCGTACAAACGTTTCTTCATTGGCCGCTTCGGATTGAGCAATCTCGTTTTCGTGATGCGGAAAACAAAGGTCTATGCCTCCGGCGTGTAAATCGATTGTCTTTCCCAAATAACGGTTAGACATGGCACTACACTCGATGTGCCAACCGGGCCTACCTTTACCCCAAGGACTTTCCCAAAACACATCCCCATCGCTAGGCTTATAAGCTTTCCATAAGGCAAAATCACCAATCGATTCGCGATCGTACTCATCCACATTATTTACAGAACCAGCGCTATTGGTGCTTTGTGTCTCAAGCTGTCGAAATTCAATTTTTGAAAGCCTTCCGTATTGTTTGAAAGATTTTAAACGAAAGTATACCGAGCCTTCATCGCTCTGATAAGCGTATCCTTTACGTTGAAGCGTTGTGATCAAATCGATTTGATCTTGAATATGTTCGGTAGCCTTAGGTTCAATCGTCGGTGGCAATAGGTTTAAACGCTCACTATCGTTTATAAACTTCTCATACCATTTTTTTGTAAAACTTTTTAACGACACGCCTTCCATTTGGGAGTGCCGAATCGTCTTGTCGTCAACATCGGTAATATTGCGCACATAAGTCACTTTAAACCCTAAGGTTTTTAATAATCGAAAAAGAACATCTTGCACAAGATAGGTCCTAAAATTTCCAATATGTGCCGGGCCATAGACCGTTGGGCCACAGCAGTACATACCAAAACTATGCTCTTTATTGTTCGACGAAACGGTTTCAACTTGCCCGCTTAAAGTATTGTGTAGTCTTAGCATATCATAAGAACTTTATTAAAATAAAGCATCCCAATACTCCATAAAAACACCAGGCCGTTTTTTCAAATATAAAAAATTTCGAAATAATGTTGGCTGTAGCATAGGTAATAAGGGCCGGATATAGAAATTCCATCACAACTTCTAAGGAATTACAGATAGCCGTAAACCCAAATAGAGAAATGACGTAAGTGATTAAAAGAGTGATAAAAAGCGACGTGCGTTCTGAAATCTTATTTTTGCATATGGCCTCTTTTAAAAACTCTGAAAATAAGTGTAAAACTGCAACGGCTGTTGTTAGACATGCGAGCGTAAATAAAACAGCAACCAATGGTAAGGAACTTTTCCCAAGTGCTTTTTCGGATAAAACAATCAATAGCTTATCTCCGGCAACGTTTGTTAACGTATCCGAATAATTTGCACCCAACATAACCAAACTTATGTAAATGAAGGCTAGAGCTCCGGTACCAATTAGGGAAGAAGCCAAGCAAAATTTTAATATCGGGGATTTCTTATCTTCAAAGCTTTCGGTTTTCGTAAATTGGGCTTTTAAATAAAGATAAGTCGTCGTCGAAAAGAAAAAAGATGCTAATAAATCCATCGTTTGATACCCCTTACGCAACCCTATGCAAAAAGCATCCCAACTGGATAAACTGGCTTCAAGAATGGAAGGCGGTGCATTTTTTATTCCCCCATAAATTATAACCAAAAGTGCAACCAACAAAGCCGGAGATAGCCAACCACCCAAAATGGCAATAACGCCATCGCGATTAAAAATACACCAGGCAATAAGAACACAAAAAATGATATTAAATACAACCGGCGATAGGCCTGGCCAAATTGCTTGAAAACTTCCACATGCAACATTTATACAGCGTGGTCCAGCTCCAAATGGTCCAATTAGCGATAAAATAAGAAAACTTATGACCCAAGAAACTCCGTTGCCAAGTGACCCGAAATAGGCTTCACGGTTACAGCGAAACAACAACATGCTGACTAACCCCATCAAAGGAACTAATACACCGGTAATCAATACTCCGAAAATCGCCGAAACGTAATGTTGACAGGACAACTGTCCTATCAATAAAGGAAAAACAAGGTTGCCGGCCCCAAAAAACATGGAAAAAATTGCAAATCCGGCAATGAAAATATGTTTATTAAATTGCATGTGTGTGTATTTTAGCTAAACGTAACCTACTTTTTGTCAAAAGTTTTCTGCCGCAAAATGGGTAAACTAACCCAAATAGAATTTACAAGTACATTTTTTTACTAACTTTTGTTATAGTCTTGGCCGGTTAATTTCGTAAGAGGTTTAAAATTCGGCAAATGCTAGTTTTTATTCCCTAGGTACTTTAGTAAAGTAATCTGGTTCCAATAGTTATTGTAAGAATAAGTAACCTGATCCATAAGCTTCGACACCAATTTAAGACCTATACCGTTTCCGCTTATTTCCTCCAGCTTTAATGGCTGGCTCTGAGAAAAATTTTGCAAGGGATTAAAAGGTTGGCCATTATCTTTTACGGTACAAGATAATTTGTCTTCATCACGTTCAATTCTTAGGTAGATAACATAATCGTTACCATTCGGCAGATCTCCATACTTTAGAATGTTCGTAAAAACCTCTTCAAGACAAACATTCATAGCCAAACCATCTTCACGCGTTAGGGCTAATTCCTCTGTGCTGGTTTGTAAATTGTGAAATAAACGTTCAAGTTCTTTCCAATTTTTCTTATACAAAAAAATGCAAGCCATTTATGATTTTTATATTTACATTTTAAGAAGGTGTCAAAAAATAAAGAGGGTATTTATGGTTGGTCATGAAATTTTAATAGAGGTAAAGAAAAGAAAACGTAACATGTTCACTCGGATAACTTATGGTGTACTTGCCGGCTTAACGGCTTTTCAATTACTGTGTTGGATTGTTTTCGAGCTTGTTGATTAATTAAATTAATCCAAAAAGAATAAAAAACGTAACGTTACTTTTAATTTTTTCCTTTTGTAGGATATTCTTTTACCACAAATCTTTAGAACTTAAGGCGAAAAAATTACGAAGTCAGTTTTCCGTTTTTGGCGGAAACAAAGCGGCTACCGGTAAAAACGCAAACGAAACCTGACGCATTTTGCACAACTCCAAAACCTTAAGGTTTATGCTTTGCCTTACAAGCATATGTAAGTTCCAATCACCACCGATTGTAAGATAGGTAATGAAAATTTCCAAAGAGTTTTGTGAAATTCCCGAAAAACTAACCCATATGGAATTTTTTTCGATATCCTTTTCTTGTTCCAAAAGATTTCGTATATCTTGAATCAATTGCGTCATTTTTTCGGCCGTGGTTTCGTAAGAAAGCCCCAATACCTGTTTCACTCGCCGTTTTTGCACGCTGGTCCAATTGTAAATACGCTCGTTAACGAGTGTGTTATTGGGAAGCGTAAGTAAAGATTGATCAAGGGTACGTATTCGGGTTGAGCGTACGCCAATAGATTCTACAGTACCTTCAATACTACCGATTTGAATCGAATCCCCTACCCTAAAAGGTTGATCTACAACGATCGATAAGGAGTTAAAAAAATTTGCCAAAACATCCTTAGAAGCAATCGCCAAAGCTGCACCACTTAAGCCAAATGTGGCAAAAACTCCATTCATTGAATATCCCAAATTATCGGCGACAACGAGTACACCCAATACAACGATACCAATCCGTAAAGCTTTTTCCAGAAAAGGACAAAAGCTCATAAGTGTTTTATCACCTTTTTTTTCAGCACGTTCCTTGCAATAAAGTGATAAGCAATCTACTAAACCAACGGCGACCCAGACTAGCGACAAAACCGAACCGCCTTTAAAGATTTTTACGACAAAAGCCATACGTGCTGGTTCTAACGGCAGGTATCCAATCGAAAAAAACAAGGCCACCAATATTAGAAATAAACCTAAAGGTTTTTTTAAAGCCAATAAACAAACTTGTACGTAAGAAGATGGCTGACGCTCAAGGATTTTTTCGGTTTTACAAAGGACTACTCGGCGAATCCCTAAAAACAAAACAAAAATAAGGATGCTTACACAAAGATCGGACAATTTCAGTTTCCATAAAACCGTTGCGTCTAAAAAGTGTAAGAAATCAAAAAATTTCTGCCCCAAAATTTTCATGTTTTAAAATAATCAAAATATTTAAAAATAGACAAATTTTTATCGGTAAAAAATTACAGCTAATAGCGTGCCCCTTAGAACCGAAAATGCTTTGCACTTTATTGAAATTCTTTTTTTATCTTTTTTGTTTCTATCTTAATTCTTTC
>CAZDSI010000033.1:0-16243 GCA_964508215.1 uncultured Opitutales bacterium | reverse complement strand
AGCACACGTCTGACTGGAGTTCAGACGTGTGCTCTTCCGATCTCTTTCTCTCGATGAAACTAACCAATGTTTTTTGTTATTTGATGATAAAATTTTAGTTCGCATTGAGTTAAGAAATGAGCCCGGTTGTTTTTCTCTTGTTTCAAAACTTGGAAATGTAGAAGAAAAAAATATCCCTGAAGTATATCCACGCTTACTCGAATCCAACGTATTATGGAAAGATACCAACGGTACAACGTTTGGTGTTCAACAGTTTAGCGAGATGGTAATGTTAACGCAGCATTGTTCGCTTGAAAGATGTTCCTACGAAAACTTCGAAAAGGTACTGGAAAATTTCGTCAACACAACGGAGTATTGGCTAAATAATTTTGACTCCTGACAGAAAAGAACACCGAAGAACCCTACAGCTGGAAAGCCTTCGCTTTCTGGCATAAAAGTGTAACAGGCTTAGTTATATTAGAATTTTATTACAAGGTTCTAATTTTGAAAGCATTGGAAATTTGAAGCTCTTTGCCGTATAGCCCATTATAGTATTAAAGGCTTTAGCGGTTTACCTTTGTTGATTAGAATTTTAGGACTAAGTAAAGAGAGCAATTCTTTAGCACGAGCAATTTATTCGTTGACATTTTTTCTTATGAGACATTTTATTCAGAATCCGAACACGGATGGTAATAAATCACGGGGTATTTAAAACCTTGCATGAGGGAGCGTCTTGTGTTACACTTAAATTTACACTAAAAATGTTAAACGGAGGAATTATGACAGGGTTATTTTGGTTAGTGCCACTTGCTTCGGCAAGTGCATTGGGATGCGCGTTATTCTTTTACCTGCAATTGCAAAAAGAAAACGAGGGCAATGAAACCATGCGAAAAATAGCCTCCTATGTGCGTCAAGGTGCAATGGCGTATTTAAAACAGCAATACAAAGTCGTGTTTTGTGTGTTTGTTGTTTTGACTATTTTATTTGCCATCCTTTCGTACGGGTTCCATTTGCAAAATCCGTGGATGCCTTTTGCTTTTTTGACGGCCGGGTTTTATTCGGGGTTAGCCGGATTTTTAGGTATGCGTACGGCAACATCAGCTGCTTCGCGCACAGCTCAAGCAGCGAGCGAATCGCTTGACCACGGATTACGTGTTGCTTTTCGTAGTGGCGCCGTTATGGGGCTTATTGTTGTTGGCCTAGCGCTTTTAGATTTTTCCTTTTGGTTTTGTGTTTTGAATCGCTATGTTTCAGCCATTAGCCCTTCTGAAAAAGGTCTGCTAATTTCTACGATTATGGTTACATTTGGTATTGGGGCATCTCTGCAAGCTTTGTTTGCCCGTGTTGGTGGTGGTATTTTTACAAAAGCTGCCGATGTTGGGGCCGATATTGTGGGTAAAGTTGAAGCGGGTATCCCCGAAGATGATCCACGTAATCCCGCAACCATTGCCGATAATGTTGGCGATAACGTGGGAGATGTCGCGGGTATGGGGGCCGATCTTTATGAATCCTACTATGGAGCCATTTTGGCGGCTACCTCTTTGGGCGCCTTGGCGTATTTTGGGCAGGATCATTTACAAGCCAATGCAATTTTAGCACCGGTACTGGTTGCGGCCCTTGGTGTGTTTTTGTCAATTTTTGGAATTTTTAACGTTAAAGTCGCCGAACATGCAACCGGAAGTGACATTTTAAAAGCTTTGAATAAGGGCATTAATATTGCATCTTTTGGTTTTGCTATCGTTTCCTGGGTGCTTTTGAAAGTGGTGCTTGGCTTACCTTGTGGAATATGGTTAGCTGTGATAACCGGTTTAATTAGTGGTATTGCTATCGGAAAAACAAGCGAGTACTATACTTCGGGTGATTACAAACCAACGCAGCATATTTCAGAAAGAGCACAAACCGGCCCTGGGCCCGTTGTTATTGGTGGTCTAGGCGTTGGTATGATTTCCACCGTTTTGCCGGTAATGGCCGTAGTTATTGCGATGGCTTTATCTTTTGGTTTTGCTTCGGGGTTCGATATACATGAAATGAATAAGGGCTTGTACGGTATAGGAATTGCGGCCGTTGGCATGCTTTCAACGCTTGGTATTACTTTGGCTACCGACGCCTATGGCCCTATAGCCGATAATGCCGGTGGAAATGCGGAAATGAGCAAATTACCACCCGAAGTTCGCAAGCGTACGGATGCTTTAGATGCGATTGGAAATACAACCGCGGCTATTGGAAAAGGTTTTGCAATTGGGTCAGCAGCATTGACCGCTTTAGCCTTGATTGCCGCTTATGTGCAAGAACTTAAAATGGGCTTATTACGTATGGGGCAAGAAACGATTTCTTTTGCCGGAGAAACGGTTCGTGTTGCCGAAGCAACTTTAGTTCAACTGGCGCATTACTTCGAGGTACAACTTCTAAATCCAAGAGTCCTTATGGGGCTTTTTATTGGTTCCATGATGGCTTTTGCTTTCTGTGGAATTGCCATGAACGCTGTAGGCCGTGCGGCAGCCAAAATGGTTGAAGAAGTACGACGCCAATTTCGCGAAATTAAGGGTATAATGGAAGGTGTAGCCGAACCGGATTACGCACAATGTGTCCGTATTTCAACCACGGCCGCACAGAAAGAAATGCTACTCCCAGCTTTAAGCGCTATATTTGTTCCATTTTTGGTTGGTATTTTACTCGGTGTTCCCGGTGTTATTGGGCTATTGTCGGGTACGCTTAGTAGTGGTTTTGTATTGGCTATTTTTATGGCCAATGCGGGTGGTGCTTGGGACAATGCCAAGAAGTACATTGAAGAAGGTCATTTTGGTGGAAAAGGTTCTCAGGCTCATAAGGCAGCGGTTATTGGTGATACCGTTGGAGATCCTTTTAAAGACACGGCGGGACCAAGTTTGAACATTTTGTTGAAATTGATGACTATTTCGGCCATTGTAACCGCTGGCGTAACTTTAGTTTTTCAACGTTAAACCTTGCCGGTTTTGAAATTTTTCGACTAATTAAATACACATTCGGCTTTAAAATTTTCTTTGTGGAGAGGTGACAGAGCGGCCGAATGTGCAGCACTGGAAATGCTGTGTACCCTTAAACGGGTACCGAGGGTTCGAATCCCTCCCTCTCCGCCATGATTTGTACAAATTTTCTTTTTACGTGAAAAGAAAAGGCTTTCGCACCTTCCAAAGAAAAACGAATTTTAATAAAATGCGGAGCATTTTCGAGTCCAGTGGCATTGTCCCTGGCGGGTTTAAAGGGCAGGGCCCTGGGCTTAAACTGTTTTAACGCGAAAGATCTGTCAAAAATATGCTGAGCTGGCACCGATAAACAGAGTTCCGTTTTTCGCGAAAAAAGACGAAACATAAATTTTTTTTTTGAATAGACTCCATGAACGAGATTGACAAGGATGAATCTTGTATGGGGAAAAGTAATTTTGTTCATTTGCATGTTCACTCGGATTACAGCCTTTTGGATGGTGCCTGTCGTATTGACCGTTTGCTTGAGCGCGCGAAACAACTTAACATGTCGGCCATTGCTTTGACTGAACATGGTAATTTGTTCGGTATCCCCAGTTTTTACAAGATGGCCAAGAAGAAGGGTATTAAACCGATCTTGGGTTGTGAAGTTTATCTGAATTTTGAGGGCTCACGTTTGGAAAAACGTAGAGAGAGTGAAACCGGCAGCTTAAAATTGACCCATATGGGGCTTTTGGCTCAAACCTGGACAGGGTATCAAAACCTTAGCAAGATTGTTTCCGATGCCCACGTGAACGGGTTCTATTATAAGCCGCGTACAGACATTGAAATGCTGGCTAAACATTCGGAAGGGCTTTTGTCTCTTTCGGGATGCTTAAACGGTGCTATTGCGCAATATTTGATGCGTGAAGAGGAATCAAAAGCGACCGAAGCACTTAAACGGTTGTTGGATATTTTCGGCCGTGAACGCTTCTTTATCGAGCTTCAAGACCACGGAATGCCCGAACAGTCAGCTTTAAACCCAAAGCTTATTGCACTGGCTAAAAAATTTGATGTTCGCCTGGTTGCTACAAACGACGTTCATTATGTGATGCCTTCGGATTGGGAAGCACACGATGCGTTGTTATGCATACAGACGGGTACAAAATTACAAGACGAAAACCGTATGCGTATGCCCACAAGGCAATTTTATCTGAAATCTCGAGAAGAAATGTTGCAAGTTTTTGGCGAGATACCAGAAGCCATCGAAAACACCAATCTTGTTCCGGATATGTGCGACGTAGCTTTACCGTTTGGGCAGAACTGTTATCCGGTTTTCCCTTTGCCAGAAGAGATAAAAATAAAATTTTCTTCGAATAAGGAATTTTTTAGGGATCTCTGTATTCAGGGCTTATGGGAAAGATATAAAATCAATTTTGAAACGGGTTCAGGCCCAGACGTTTTTGATTATTCACCGGAAGCACTTATAAAACGGCTTAAGTTCGAATGGGAAACGATCGAAAAAATGGGGTTTGTTGATTATTTTTTGATCGTTTGGGACTTTATTAATTGGGCTAAAACACAAGGTATACCGGTGGGGCCTGGTCGTGGTTCAGTTGCGGGTAGTTTGGTGGCCTATTTAATGCGCATTACGGAAACAGATCCCATTCGCTTTAGTTTGCTTTTTGAGCGTTTTTTGAACCCTGAGCGTGTTTCGCCTCCCGATATTGATATTGATTTTTGCATGCGGCGCCGCGAAGAAGTTTTAGGAAAAAAAAAAAAAAAATATGGGAAGGATAATGTCGGTAACATCATCACTTTTGGTACTCTAGGTGCAAAAATGGTTGTTCGCGATTTGGCGCGGGTCCATGATGTTCCCTATGCCGATGCCGATCGTTTGGCGAAAATGATTCCCGATGATCTAAAAATTACCTTGGAAGATGCCGTACAAAAATCTTCCGAATTGCATCATGCTATTGAATCTTCTCCAATTGCGAAAAAAATTATCGAGCAAGGACAAGTTTTAGAAGGTATGGTGCGAAATGTGGGTACGCATGCCGCAGGAATGTTGATTTCCGATAAGCCTTTGATCGAAACGCTTCCGGTAACACTACAGGAAGGGGTGCTTACAACCCAATATTCTAAGGATTTTGTTGAAGAACTGGGAATGTTAAAAATGGACTTCTTGGGCTTGAAGACCTTGACCGTGATCGATGATGCCCAGAAGTTTATACGTAACTCAACATCACAAAAGCGTTTTAACATCAATACGATTCCATTCGACGATAGCATTACTTTTAAAATGCTTAACGAGGGGAAAACAATCGGTGTGTTTCAATTGGAGGCACCTTTTGTTCAAAAAATTTGTAAGCAGTTCGAAATTACTTCCATTGACGAAATCAGTGCTTTAAGCGCTCTAAATCGGCCTGGACCTATGGAATGGATACCGGAATACATTAAGGGTAAGAAAAACCCGGAGGAAATTTCCTATGTGCATCCTTTGTTAGAACCGGTTTCGAAAAAAACCTATGGTATTCTCGTCTTCCAAGAGCAAGTCATGGAAGCGGCAAGAGTAATCGCCGGTTATACGTTGGCCGGTGCTGATATTTTAAGGCGAGCAATGGGCAAAAAGAAAGTTGAGGAGATGAACGCCCAACGTAAGATCTTTGTTGAAGGTGCATGGGAGCATAACGGGATTGATAGCGCAAAAGCGGAAGAAATTTTTAATATTTTGTCTAAGTTTGCGGGTTATGGGTTTAATAAGTCTCACTCGGACGCTTATGCTATCATCATTTATCAAACGGCTTACCTAAAAGCCAATTTCCCGGTGCAATTTATGGCTGCATTGCTTTCTTCGGAATTGGGTAACGCCGAAAAGTTATCCTTTTTATTGGAAGAATGTAAGCATATGGGGATTCAGGTTCTCGGCCCCGATGTTAACCATTCGCTTGAAGCCTTTACTCCAATTGTTACTTCCGGAAAAAATAGTGGTGAAATTCGTTTTGGGTTGGCGGCTATCAAAGGAGTGGGTGATGTTGCGGCAAAACATATTCTTGAAGAAAAAACCCGGCATGGTAACTTTTTGGGCTTTTTTGATTTTGCCAAACGTGTGGATTCAAAGGTGAGTAATAAACGGGTAATGGAATGCCTTATTAAAGCTGGAGCTTTTGATGCTTTTGGTGAAGATCGCCAGATGCTTTTATCGGATTTAGAGAAAAACTTAAAAGAGGCCTCCTCACTTCAATCCGATAAAAACAAGGGACAAATTTCGCTGTTTGATTTTGAAGAGATTTCAAACGCCAACGGCAATGGTAGCGTAAATAGTTCGGTGCAAAAAATGCCTTTGTATGAAAAGCTAAAGTACGAAAAGGAATTGCTTGGCTTTTATCTGTCGGGCCACCCCTTGGATGATTTAAATGGATTACAACGTGTATTTCAAACCTTCACAAAAGAAGAGCTAGTCCTTGTTCCAAACGGTGAAGCCTTTCGTTTGTGCGGTGTTGTTGAAGATGTGCAAAAACGTATTTCAAAGAAAACAAATCGGCCATGGATTGCGTTTACCCTGTCAAATAAAACGGAACTTTACAATCTACAATTTTTTCCTGAAACCTTTGATGCCTTTGGGGAAATTATTCAACCTAGAAATGTTATCCTTGTGGAAGGAAATATACGTAAGACGGCCGATAACGTTCAGCTAAATATTGCGCGTGCCTATGATTTTAAGAAGAGCTTTAGTTCATTCATTGAAGTTTATCATTGGATTTTAAAACCTGTTACAGAGGCCGAGGATTTCTTAAAAAAACTCGAGCAACATTTACAGGCCGTTGAAGGTAATGCGGATTTGAAGGTTAGCTTCCATTTGAATCCTAATTACGCGCTTGAAGGAACACTACCGTTTTGCTGCAAAACAAATTTTACGCTTGAGCAGTTAAAAAAATTTCACAACCATCCAGCTGTTTACGGCTTAGAATTGAAAGCTAAGGATGTACCAGATTATCGCCAGTTTGCGAGAAATCGTAATGGGAATAACGGCCGATCATAACCTTAGTAGAGAACGATTTTTCATTTAAAATACCAAAACAATATTCAGAATCAAAGAAGGCTTTCTTTTGTGAAGAAAGCCTTCTATTGTAAAGAGAGTAAGGATTATCGGTCCGGTGGCGCATTTGAGATGGCTTCCATGACGGTTGTTGTTTTTTCCTTAACCTTTAGCATGGCGTCTTGATGCAAAGTTTTCATTCCTGTGGCCATGGCGATTTCTTTAATCTTCGCCGTATCCGCCTTGCTGTTGATGGCACGGGTGATATCGGCATTGTTTTGCATGAGTTCGTGGACACCAACACGTCCGCGCATCCCACTTCCGCCACAGTAAGGGCAGCCATGTTCGTTAGCCGTAACAATTTCACCACACCACCCTAACGCTGTTTCAAGAAGGCGTTTTTCATCGGCATCAGGTGTATGCGGAACCGCACATTTTTTACATATGCGACGAATCAAACGTTGGGCACAAACCACCAACAACGAGGCCGAAATCATAAAAGGATCGATACCCATATCGGTGAATCGTGCGATTGTTGAAGGAGCATCGTTGGTGTGCAGCGTGCTAAGTAAAAGGTGTCCCGTTAGAGCGGCTTCGATGGCTATTTCCGCTGTTTCCTCGTCTCGAATTTCACCAACGAGGATAACATCGGGGTCCATACGTAAGAAGGATCGTAGGGCTGCAGCGAACGTTAACCCAATGGCTTTGTGTGTTTGCAGTTGGTTGATGCCGGGTATCGTATATTCTACTGGGTCTTCTGCCGTTTGAATATTGATTTCCGGGCTTGCCACTTCACGTAAGGCTGAGAAAAGTGTCATGGACTTACCTGAACCGGTCGGTCCACAGTGCAAAATCATACCATAGGGGTAGCGAATACACTTACGATAGGCTTCCAAATTTTCTTCTGAAAATCCCAGCGCGGTAATGGGTAGCGCGGATTTGGTTTTATCCAAAATACGCATAACAATTTTTTCGCCGAATAAAGCTGGGCAAGTTGCTACACGTAAGTCGACATTGATTTTTTTTGTTGTAAATTTTGCAAAGTCAATACGGCCATCTTGCGGTAAACGCTTTTGTGCAATATCAAGGTCGCACATAATCTTTACACGGGCAACGATAGGTCCAGCAACTTTGGGTGGTAAGGAAAGTTTTTCAACACAAACACCGTCGATGCGGTAACGAACCAACAATTTATCTTCTTGTGGTTCGATGTGGATATCGCTTGCTCCTGAGAAATAGGCATCTTCAATAACTTGATTGACAAGTTTTACAATTGGGGCGCTTGCTTCATTTTCACTTTTTAAGGCTTCTAGGTTATTTTCGTCTACGTTTTCAAGGCTGGAATATTCTTTACCCAGCAAACTTGTAATTTCATGAATAGATTGCCCACTGGCGAGAATATCCGGACCAGCACTGGTGGTCGAGCTTTGAAAATACAGCTGACACAAACGATCAAAAAGAGAAGCCGGTACAACGGCTACCTCGTCAATCATGAATTGTGTTTTTAGAGTAAACGATTCACGGCTTTGAAAATCCATAGGATTTTTCATTAAGGCCGCCACGTTACGTTCTTCAATTAGACGGTAAGGGAATATGCCTGTCTTACGTACGATTTCATCCCCAACCATATCGACCAATTTGGAATCGATTTCGATTTCTTTTTCGTTGGTGATAAGCGGAGTTTCGGTAAAGCGTGCAATGTACTTTGCCGTATCGTTTTCATTGATTTCATAATTTGGATCAAGGATTCTTAAAAGCAAGGCCGAGGTGTATTCAGCGATTTCTTGCAAATAAACGAGGTCTGCTTGATCGAAGACCTTCTTTTTTGCCGAAGGTTCTTTGTTGAGAACTTGAAGTGCGCCAATAACCCTTTGTTCCTTCAGTGGAACGGTAATCATAGAGCTTACATCGAAGTCCGTGTTTTTAGACAGGTTATAAAGCTCTTCTCCGCCGTTTTCGGTTGTAAAAATATTTGAGTTCCCGGTTTGGATAACCTTACCAACCATTCCCGTACCCAACGGTATATGTAATTTTAAAAGTTGTTGACGCTTTTCTTCAAATTTTGTTTCTAAGGCAGCTGCGTTAGCCCATAGGCTTGGCGAGTAATAAACGTATTTAAAAGAAATCGTTTCACCTTCGACAAGGTAAACGGTCATACTTTGAGCTTCCAAGTCGTCAACAACTTTGTTTGCCGTAAGCTCGATAACCGAATCCAAATCTTCTTTTGTGGGCGTCGATTTAGAAATAATTTTTAACAATAAAGATCGCTTAAGGTTTTTAGATAACGCCGATTTATTTGGTGGGACAACCATATGCTTGTGCCTATAAATTCAAAACAATGTTTTTCAAGAAAGCTTTTGGACTAAAAATTAATGCCAAAGGCTTAAAATACTTTAAGTGTATTTTTATGAAAAAACAAGACAAAGTTCGGCTATAATTGAAGTTTTATTGACATTTGGTTTTTTTTGCATTAGAAAAATGCTTGCAATGTGTGTTTTTTTCCCAAAAAAGAAAGAGCTTTTATGGGCTTTAGGGTTTACGTTAATGGTCACATCTTTTGCTTTAGGAGGCAGGCATAGTGGGACTGGTAAGAACGCCTTATTTTGTGAGTTGCCAGGCGATGTTTGGGAGCTGGTGTTAGGGCATTGTGATGGCCAGGTCCTCTTAAATCTCGACGCGTGTGCGAATCGAAGTCCATGGAGAGGGAATTTTGCCTCGGAAGGCTATTTAAAAAGGGTTTTAATCATTTTAAAGAAGACATGTATCGTAACGCCAGAAAAAATGCAGAAAGTTATGCATCATCCCAGCCTGTTACACCGGCTGTTTTGCGGGAGCTCACCGAGAGTATATACAGATTTCCCTGAAGATTTTTTTCGGCGAAAAACATTTTTTATTCTTAAAGAATTTGATTTCGAAAATTGTCGTTCAGAACAATACTTCTGGGATTTCCTAAGCATTACAAAGCCGCAGGTACTTGTATTACAAAATTGTCACAATTTAAACACGAAATTTTTATCTCGACTGGCTCGGTTTTTTCAGCGGCAGCCCCAAATAAGTCGGGGAACAGAACTTTCTCCTACGCTTGAATTGCCAGAAGGTCTTAGGTTATGGATAGACCTCGAGAGTCAAAGAGCGCTTATCATTGATGGAGCAAGTTGGGAAAATATCTTCAGCTCTTCAAAAATGCCGGCATGTGTGCTACGTATTTTGGTTGCGCAAGAGCTTGGTGCTATGTTGGCCGAAGGGATTGTTGGCCAAATTTTTGTTGGCGTTGCTTCCCGCCATTCCCAGAGACCGGCCGGATTAGAACTTGGTTTGCCTCAATGGCGGTTCTTTTCCCCCAATGGCGGTAAGTTGCATATCTACTCAGGGTCGGCATTTAATCTTGCCCAATGGGAGACAACGCTTGACCAATTTGGAGTTACAAGGTTATAACTGTGTTCCTTTTCTGAAACGGAGCCAAATAAAGCTTTGAACCACAGCTTTTTAAGCCTCAATAAGGCTCAGTATGGAAATAGAATGCTTTTTTTATTCAATAGAATGAGAAAAGCATTCTTTAATGTTATTCTAACAGTTTCCCTAAACTGATAGGGTCAGAATCTAGCCATTGGCCTTTAGATGCCATGTCGATATAGCCAAGCGCTCTATAGTAATTTTCTGTCTTTGTGTTGGCATGAAGCTTTATAACCTTATAGGCTTGTTGTTTGGCCCAATTTTCAAGGATTTTTAGCAAATGAGTAGCATAGCCTAACTTTTTATGAGCTTCGTTTGTTTCGAGATGTCGTAATGCGGCTTCGGTTGCGTTTAATAATTCGATTTGTGCTACAGAAACAATTGTGGTTCCTTTGTACATTACGAAATGATAATGGCTTTTATCCGAAAATATTGGGGGGGTCCGGTCATAAGCTATTTGTATCGGTTTGAAAATTTGTTCTTCGAGAATGCGATGGTATTCGGACCACTCATTTTTGTGCAGGCAGAAATTTACGCTAAGCCCGTTAAAGCCAGATTGCTTCAAAATGGTTTTTATAAAATTATCTTTGCCTAAATTGTATCCTGTAAAATTAGACTCTTGTTTTGCATGTGAGGAAGGATTTCTTAATAGCTCCTCTTTGAGAGTCGAATAGGCTAAAAGTGCTGTCGTATTATTTCTTAGGTAATCTCGAAAATGTAAATTGAGTTGAATGAACCCGTGGTCTTTTTCCACGAGGTGGAGGTTTATTTTCGGTTGAATACCATCACCAGGTTTTGAAAAGTAATAGCGCAAGGGGATGTTTAATTCTCCTTTGAATTTGTAACCAAAGTCTTGAAGGACTAAGCCATTCCCTAATTTATCGACGATTGCTAGAATATCCAATTTTGGCTTTGCGATCAATTGTGGCACAGCGGTTGAACCAATGTGATGTATTTCTAAACAATGTTTACCAAGGACGTGTTTGATAAGCTCAGCTTCTTTTTCAAACATCTTTGGCCAATTTGGATTGTATGGAACAATTTCAATTAATTGTGTTTTCATGTGTTCCCTGCCTTGGGCTAAAAATTGTAGGGATAGAATGCGAAAAATTTGATAAGGTTGCAAGAGAGATAAACAAAAGATTTCCAGCTTGAAGAACAAAAGAAAAACTTTTTTGAGCAAGAGAAAGTTTTCTTCCACGCACTTCTTTAAGTAACTTTTAATTTTAAGAGATGTGTTCTTGGCAGATCTTATGGGGATTTTTAATTTGACGCGGTTTTAACGCGAAACTTCTGCTTAAAAGACGAATAAAGGGATTTTAGAAGATCTTAACAAAAGTTCGCGCTTTAAATGATTTACCTTCGGCCTAACATCAAGTTTATAAGTGCTGAGCCAAATGTGTTTATCTCGTTTGGTTTGTAAACAACATCTTCGCCATGTTTTCGAACGAGAAGAGCCGAACCAACACCCTCTCTATGAATCTTCTCCACGATAATATTTTAAAACATTATTTGTAAAATCTATAACATCTCGATAATCATTCGATTTCTTGGCTAAAACGGCATTTAATTCCCGCTTCATTTTACGTAAAGTTTCTGTGGGAATTTTAGATTCTGCAGCAACTTCTATAGGTACTTTTGGGGATTTTGCTTGCTGGTGGTGTTTTCCACGATGTCTTCCCCTCCGTTTTTGTTCACCAGCAGAGGAAGATGAGGATCCGCTACCACCGCTTACTCTTTGTGCTCCTTCGGTAACCCAGCGACACACCTCTTCTTGCTCTTTACGAATTTGGCCATGCGAATGGCTTCGATTGTTGCCATGGTGGCCTGCTTTTTGTCTTCTAAAAAAGTAATATCATCCGGTGTTAGACGAGCTTCGCTTACCGCAACGATAGCCAAAGAAGAAGACAAAGGTGTAATCATCGTTTCTGGAGAAGGTGCTTGGTTCTTTTGGAGGCATAGGATGTGTTTAAGGGCAAGGGATTGGTGCACTCTTCAAATTGCCATAATTGTTTTTCTTTAACTCAGGTTCTTAGGCTTCGACGGTAAAAACTGCTTATATCACTTTAATCTTTCCTTTAAATGTTCAATTATCTAATATGCGGGGTTTAATATGGATTATGGTTGGTTGTTTTTTGGTGTACTTTTGGCCAGTTTGCTGGGTTTTGAGCTTATTGCAAAAGTACCTTCACAGTTACATACCCCGTTAATGTCGGGAACAAATGCTATTTCTGGAATTTCTCTCATTGGGGCGCTGGTTATATTGGCGGACCCAAATGCTGAAGGGTGGACCTTGTGGTTAGGAGCTTTTGGTGTTTTTTTCGCCATGATCAATGTGGTTGGCGGCTACTGGGTTACCGATCGAATGTTGAAAATGTTTAAAACCAAAAATTCGAAAAAACAATGAACAAACTATGGGTTGTTAGTGGTTATATAATCGCTTCATTTCTCTTTATTTTGGGTATTAAATTGCTCAATAAGGCTCGTTCAGCACGTTTAGGCAATATTATCTCCGGAGTTGGTATGCTCTTGGCCATTGTAACGACCTTAGGGGAAAAAGATATCGCTCATTTTAAATGGGTCCTAATTTCTGGCCTCTTGGGAACGTTAGTTGGGCTTTGTATGGCTATAAAGGTCAAAATGACCAGTATGCCCGAAATGGTTGCACTTCTTAATGGCTTTGGTGGGTTTGCAAGCCTTTTGGTTGGATACGCCGAAGGTCTTAAGCCAATCACGAAAACTCTGTTCGATTTTGATCAGCTTTTTAATCAATTTACAACGGTGACAACCATATGGATTGGTGGAATTACCTTTACAGGTAGTGTTGTAGCCTATGCAAAATTAAACCAACGCTGGTTGTCGGGAGCACCAACTCTTTTTAAGGGGCAAAAATTATTATCGATTTTAACAATCTTACTAACAGTTTTAGGTATCTATGGTTGGATTGCTCATGCAAATGCGAGTGGATTGATTTTAACCCTTATTCTTTCCCTATTGTTAGGGATTCTGGTTATTCTACCCATTGGTGGAGGCGACATGCCGGTGGTCATTTCTTTGCTAAACAGTTTTTCCGGTATGGCCGCGTGTGCTGCAGGCTTAATTATTTTCAATAAGGTATTGATCGTTGCCGGATGTTTGGTCGGAACTAGTGGGCTCATATTAACCGTGATTATGTGTAAGGCCATGAACCGCTCGTTAAAAAATGTTCTATTCGGGTCTTTTGGTGCGATCGCAAAAGCTTCTGTCCAGAATTCAGAGGACCAAAAGGAGCCAAAAGCTATTACTTCGGAAGATGCCTATTACATTTTGGAGGCCGCAAAAACGGTCGCTTTTGTCCCGGGGTATGGTATGGCTGTTGCTCAGGCACAACATGTCATTAAAGAGCTGGCAAAACGTTTGGAAGATAAAGGTATAGAGGTTTTTTACGCTATTCATCCTGTAGCGGGGCGTATGCCAGGGCATATGAATGTATTACTGGCCGAAGCCGACGTTCCTTACGAGCAGCTGATTGAGATTGAAAATGCTAACCAACGTTGGGAGCAGGTCGATGTTGCCATTGTCGTGGGTGCGAACGATGTTGTAAATCCAGCAGCCAAAGAGGATAAAAATTCCCCGATTTATGGTATGCCAATTTTAGAAGTTCAAAGGGCAAAAAATGTCTTTGTATTGAAACGTGGTAAGGGCAAGGGCTTTTCGGGTTTGGAAAACCACCTTTTTATTAAAGAGAATACGCGAATGTTGTACGGAGACGCTAAAGCAACTTTAGCCGCACTTGCAGCCGAATTCAAAAGTGAATGAAAAAGCCCTCAACCGAACTTAATACGCGTGATTTGGACAAGGAAGTTTCTTTAAGGCCCTTAAAATTTGCCGACTTTACAGGACAAGCAAAAACACTTGAGCGTTTGCAGATTATGGTAGGCGCAGCACGTAAACGTAAAGAAGCCTTAAATCATATTTTGCTAAGCGGGCCTCCAGGCTTAGGAAAAACGACATTGGCGCATGTCCTTGGTAACGAACTGGGTTGTCAGGTAAAAGTCAGTTCGGGGCCAGTTATCGAAAAAGCGGGAGATTTGGCCGGATTACTCACAAACCTAGAAGAGCGTGATATTTTATTTATCGACGAAATTCATCGTATCCCAAAAGCGGTTGAAGAGTATTTGTATTCCGCAATGGAAGATTTTCGGATCGATGTTTTAATTGATCAAGGTCCGAATGCCCGCAACGTACGCTTATCCATTCCACGTTTTACGCTGGTTGGTGCGACAACGCGTACGGGTTTGTTAACGGCTCCTTTGCGTAGCCGCTTTACCTTACAGACTCGATTAGATTACTATACCGCAACCGATTTAGAAGTTATCGTGAAGCGAACCTGTGATTTGTTGAGGATTGAAGTTGATGAACGGGGGGCCTTAGAAATTGCTTCCCGAGCACGTGGTACACCGCGTATTGCAAATAATTTGATTTATTTTATTCGAGATTATGCAGAACAAAAGCATACTGGAAAAATAAATCGTTTGGTTGCGCAAGAGGCTTTAACATTACTCGATATTGACGAAAATGGTCTTGATGAGATGGATAAGCGCATTTTAAGGGCCTTGGCCGAGAACTACAAAGGTGGGCCAGTCGGTGTTAATACGTTGGCCGTTGCCGTTGGAGAAGAGTCGAATACCGTAGAAGAAGTGCATGAACCTTTTCTGATTCAAGAGGGTTATCTGCAACGGACGCCACAAGGCCGTGTACTTACTTCCAAAGGATGGCAGCGCATCAAACAGGTACCGCTTGGCGAAGCATTGCTAAATTTTTAAAGTTTTTTATTGGCAACCAGAGAAATTAAATTTACTATTTCCCAACTATGCAGGATACAGGTATGATAAGAAGCATAAATCAACGTATGGGCAAAAGAGGTTTTACATTGGTTGAAATCATGATCGTGGTTGTTATTATCGGTCTTTTGGCAGCCATGGCCGTTCCAGCTTTTAAAAGAGCGCGTAAGCAAGCTCAAGAAACGGCAATTAAGAATAACATGCGCCAAATTTGGAGTGCCGCCCAGCAGTATATGATGGAATACGGTAATTCCTTGGTGACGGTGCTTCAGGTCGTTAAATACCAAGATCCTGCCAATAAAAATAATTTTCTTGGAGACCCTAAGGACGATGCGGGTAACTCAATATCCTATACGAGCGTTATCAAGTGTGTTTTAAATGAAGACTACGGTAAGGTACAGTGTTCTACGGATGGAACAACCTGGCAAACGGCCGGTAACATTGTCGACAACGCTACGAAGATGAAGGTTACCTACAAACGAAGTGGTGATGCCGCCGATACAACGGTAATAATGGATGTATAACTTTTAAGTATGAAAGTTTAAAGGCCACCGAAAGGTGGCCTTTTGCTTGAAATTTAAAATAAATTATCCTCAACAGCATTCTGGGGTGGTAGACCGGACTTGAACCGGCAACCCCTGGAACCACAATCCAGTGCTCTAACCAATTGAGCTACAACCACCACTTGCTTGTATTTTATTTAGAAAAATTATTTACCTTGGTGTCAATATTTTCCTGGTAATTAAAATACAACATTCACCCGCCAATTAACGCAATATCCGGCTCCAAGGTAATATGAAGTTTATACTCCTTGCCGGGTTGCATCAACAGCGGGGTTGTTCTTTCGAGTACCTGCAGATAATAAATTTTTCCGTAATAGGTTTTATAATTGGGGTCATCCTTTACAATTTGGACGGGTGTCCATTCGCCTTGAAAGTCATCCCGGTTAACCGTTGCTTGTAAGCTGTTTTCTCCCAATGTAAACGAATTTTCCAAACGATAACGGCTAT
>CAZDSI010000032.1:0-16818 GCA_964508215.1 uncultured Opitutales bacterium | reverse complement strand
CTTGGGATGGCAAGGATGCCTTTTTGCCCTATTTGGTGGGGCGTTAATTGGCACGGTGATCTACTTACCAATAGTCCTTTACGGAAGTATTTTAAAATATCTTTTGAAAAAGACGCCGAATTTTACTTTGGCAACCGTTATCCCTTTTGGCCCTTTTCTTTCGCTGGCAAGTTTAGCTTATGTTCTCGGGCTACATGTTTGGATGAATAACTATTTCCTTCAAATAAAGACGCTTCTAGCCCTTCTAAATTGAGAGGCGGCTGACGAGATCGTATTGATTAAAGCATGCGCGTTGTTCAAACGTAAGTTTTTCGTGAGATAGGGGTGTTTGCAAAGGCTTCCCTATTGGAAGTAAGATTTGAAGTTTCTTAGATTCGGGTATCTTTAACCATTCATGTAAAATTTTTTGGCGTTGTTCGAGACGCAGCCATCCGTCAAGCCATACACTGGCATAACCGAGCGCAGTGATTGCAAGCAACATGTTTTCGGTTGCTGCGGCGCAATCTTCGAGATGAAAAGAAAAGCCATTTGATTGAGGGTCCCTGTCGATAATACAGCCGATAAAAGCTGGCGCAGTTTTTATGGCATGGTTTGATGAAGCCAGAGAGTGAATACGATCGATTAAGTTTTTATCGTTTATGATGATAAATTGAGTTGTTTGTGCATTGTTACCGGAAGGAGCATAGGTCCCAGCTTCTACGATTTTTTTTAGGTTTTCGGCCGGAACGGGTTGTGCGGAAAATTCACCACGATAACTGTGTCGGTTTTTTAGCGCTTCGAAAAAATCCATTTCAGAATTTTACCTTAGGCTATCCTCGTCGTCAACATGCTTCGTCGCATAGTTTTATCCGGAAGGTAGGAGGAGGCAAGGTCCGCAGGGATGCAGGGCTCATTTGGGTTATCGGAAACCGTTTTTTTTACGAAAAAAGAAAGATGTTTCCGAGCCTTCCGAATTAAAAGTTTTTTGAAGGGTGGTTCGGAAGGAAACTTTATTGCTGAAGAAAGTTTCCTTCCGTGTTTAATTGATATCAGGCTTGTCCTGCCAAACGTTGGTAAAAGGCAAAACGTTTATTTACGCTTTCTTGCGCTAATGCGGCAAGCTTTTCAGCACGTTCGGGGTTTTTGGCTTGCAACATCCGATAACGGTTTTCGTTCTTAAGATAAGTTTCAAGGCCGACTTTCGGGGCCGCTGAATCGAGCTGGAGACCCGAGTGACCATCGACAGCCTTACGGGGATCGAAGCGATACAATGGCCAATAGCCGGTATCAACCGCCAAGTTTTGTTGTTCAAGGCCATCTTTTAAAGGATAACCGTGTTCAATACAATGGCTATAGGCAATAATAAGTGATGTACCGGGATAACTATTGGCTTCAGCAAAAGCATTGATTGCTTGTACCGGTTTTGCGCCGAGCGCAATTTGTGCGACATAAATACTGCCATAGGTTATTGCCAACAATCCGAGATCTTTTTTCGGTTGTGCTTTTCCGGAAGCTGCAAACTTTGCAACGGCTCCCAAAGGAGTAGCTTTAGATTGTTGTCCCCCCGTATTCGAATAAACTTCTGTATCTAGAACTAAAACATTAATATTTCGACCACTGGCCAGAACGTGGTCAAGTCCGCCAAATCCGATATCATAAGCCCAACCATCACCACCGACAATCCATACCGATTTTTCAACTAAGAAATCAGCCAGACTTAAAAGCATCTGTGCTTCGGGTAATAGAAGGCTTGCGAGCTTGTTTTTGAGTTCATTGACTCGCTCTCTTTGTTGAATGATTCCGCGTTCCGTTGTTTGATCAGCGGACAATATGGCGCTAGCGATGTTTTCGCCAACCTTTGGAGCCATTGTTTCGAGAAATTGTCGCGCAATTTGCTTTTTCTTGTCAGCGGATAGCCGCATGCCAAGTCCAAACTCAGCGTTATCTTCAAAGAGCGAGTTTGCCCATGCGGGTCCACGACCTTCATCGTTTACGCAATAGGGCGTTGTGGGTAAGTTACCGCCGTAAATCGAAGAACAGCCCGTGGCGTTAGACATCAACAGTCGATCTCCAAACAACTGGGTAAGCAGTTTAATGTAAGGAGTTTCTCCGCAGCCTGCACAAGCTCCCGAAAATTCAAACAACGGTTGTTTAAATTGTGTGCTCTTGATGTCCAGCGCGGCGTCGGCAACATCGGGCCATGGTAGAGTATCAAAATAGGCATAGTTTTCTTTTTCGGCCTCTAATATATTGGCCTTCGGTACCATATTTATGGCTTTACGTTCGGGATTTGCTTTGTTTTTAGCGGGACATGCCGAAACGCAGAGCGAGCATCCCGTACAATCCTCCGGGGCCAATTGAATGGTAAAGCTATGATTTGCGTGTTCCTTTGAGCGGAAATCAAGTGCCTTGAAGTGTTGTGGCGCTTGGCTGAGTGCCGTTTTTGGAAAATGTTTGGCTCTCAAACAAGCGTGTGGGCATACCAAAACACAACGGTTACATTGTATACAGGTTGTGGGATCCCATTCGGGAACGTCTTGAGCAATGCTTCGTTTTTCCCAACGGGTTGTGGCAGTTGGCCAAGTGCCGTCGATGGGAATTGCGCTTACTGGTAAAGTATCGCCCTTTTGATCAAGTAAAGTTCGGGTAATTTTTTGAACAAACTCGGATGCTCCGTTTAGATTTAAACTTAAACGTTTTTTCTTCGCCGTCACCTTATTGGGAACAGTAATAGCATGCAAATTTTCAAGCGTTGAATCTACGGCGGCAAAGTTTTGTTTTACGACAGCTTCGCCTTTTTTTCCATAAGATTTTTTGATAGCGTTCTTTATGTGGTCAATGGCTTCTTGTTTTGGTAATACTCCGGATATGGCAAAGAAGCAGGTTTGCATGACCGTGTTGATACGACCTCCCATGTTGGCTTCTTTGGCGACCTTATAGGCGTCAATAGCGTAGAGTTTCAGGCGTTTTTCGATGATCGTTTTTTGTACTTCTTCAGGTAATGTGTCCCATACTTTTTCTTTCGCGAAAGGTGAATTTAAGAGAAATACTCCTTCTGGAAGAATCTTTTCGAGAACATCGTAGCGATCCAGAAACGAAAATTGATGGCATGCCACAAACTGTGCGCTTTGAATCAAGTAAGGAGCCTTGATGGGTTTTGGTCCAAAGCGTAGGTGAGAAACCGTCATTGCGCCCGCTTTTTTAGAGTCATAAACAAAGTAAGCCTGTACGAATTGTTCCGTTTCTTCACCGATAATTTTAATGGTGTTTTTATTAGCGCCAACGGTTCCATCAGAGCCCAGTCCATAGAAAATAGCCCGAAAAACATTTTGGTTTTCAAGATCGAGATTATGTTTTATCTCCAATGAAGACCCTGATACGTCATCGTTAATGCCGACCGTGAATGAATGTTTGGTTTTTGTTTTTAAAGAATCAAATACGGCTTTGGCCATAGACGGATCAAATTCTTTAGAAGAAAGACCATATCGCCCGCCAACGATTGTGGGAATGTCGTTAGAAGTTATCCAACCGTTACGTTTGCCTTCTTGAAATGCGGATTGAACATCTTGGCATAAGGGCTCGGCTACAGCACCGGGTTCCTTTGTGCGATCTAAAACGGCGATAGAACGAACGGTTTCGGGTATCAGTTTTAAGAAGGATTTTGCCGCAAAAGGACGGTATAACCTCACCTTTAGAACACCGACTTTTTCCCCTTGTTGTAATAGGTTGTAAACGGTCTGTTCAACGGTTTCGCTTCCGGATCCCATGATGACAAGAACGCGTTCCGCTTGCGGTGAACCTACGTACTCAAAAGGTCTATAGGAGCGACCGGTGAGGGACTCGAATAACTTCATTTTTTCTTCTACGATTTGAGGAACCCGCGTGTAAAATGGGTTGCTTCGCTCGCGGCCCTGGAAGTATACATCCGGGTTTTGGGCTGTTCCGCGTACTACGGGATTATCGGGGCTCAATGCACGTTGACGGAAAGAGAAAAGACTTTTTTCATCAATCAATTTTTTAAGCGTTTCTTTATCAACGGATTCAAAGGTATTAATTTCATGTGAAGTACGGAAGCCATCAAAAAAATGTACGAACGGTACGCGAGATTCCAAAGTGGCGGCATGAGCAATACAAGCCAAGTCATGAGCTTCCTGAACCGAGTTCGAAGCCAGCATGGCAAAGCCGGTCTGGCGACAAGCCATAACGTCGGAATGATCACCGAATATAGATAGAGCATGGGCGGCCAAGCTACGGGCCGATACATGCATACAAAATGGTAACAATTCTCCCGCTATCTTGTACATGTTTGGAATCATCAATAACAGACCTTGTGAAGCCGTAAACGTTGTTGTGAGTACACCGCCTTGCAAGGCTCCGTGAACGCCACCTTCCGATTGCATTTGTACAACTTCCGGTACAATACCCCAAATGTTTTGCTTTTTGGAGGCCGACCATTCATCGCACCATTCGGCCATTGGCGATGAAGGTGTGATGGGGTAAATGGCGATCATTTCACTAAGTTGATAAGCGATCGATGCAACGGCTTCGTTTGCATCCTTAATATTTTTATTATTTAGTTTCATAGGCCAGTTTCTTATAAAATTTGTATACTTAATTGCGTGTAACCCTTTAGAGACACTTTCATAGGAAATAGAGTATTAAATTTGCAGTGCAACAAGTGCTACCGTCTTTGGGCATATACTTCATGATCTCTTGTGCATAGGCGTTGCTTGGCGTTGTTGCCGCTATGTGAAAGGAAGTGTTACCGGGATTTACGACAATTCCGTTGGTAAAGCCATAATCTGAGGCACCTTGATTCCATGTATACCAAGAGCCGCCAAAAGGGTCACGTGGATTATTACCTTGAAACTTGCTACTAATATAGGGATACAGCGCCGAATCCACAACCGATTGACTGCGGCTTGTAGGGTCTGCCCCGTTGTTTCTTAAACGATAGATTTCTACCGCTTCTGCGATAATTTTGCGATCGGCCAGATACGTTGCCACTTGTGCTTTGATGCGCGCTTGCTTAAAACGCGGCACAGCTAACCCAATGAGAGTACCAATAATCAATACAACCACCATTATCTCCACAAGCGTAAACGCTTTTCTAGAGGTATGTTTGTCTAAAAACCTAAGCATGTGACACGAGTAAAGTGTATAAGCGGTCTGTGGAGTGACAAGATAATTTTATAATGCACTTTCTCCAGATTCTCCCGTGCGTATTCTTATAACATCTTCTACGGGCAAAACGAATATTTTCCCATCGCCCATTTTCCCAGTTTTGGTTGCGCGTACGATGGCATCAACAACGGCTTGAACTTTTTGTTCTTGTACGACAATTTCCAATACAAGATTCGGTGAAAAATCAATAGCTCCCTCAAAATACCCCATTGAAGCGTTACCTCTAAGTTGTCCATAACCTTTAACTTCGGTAACGGTCATACCGGGAATACGAATACTTTCAAGGGCTCGTTTTGCTTCTTCTAGTTTGAAAGGTTGAATAACCGCTTTAATCAATTTCATTGATACCGTTGCGTATGTAACAATTTTTAAGTTAAAGGGTTTAGTTATTTTATGGTTTGTCAACCGATAGATGCATTTTTTTCCAATGTTTTATAACGCTTTTCTGCAAATTTATTTTTTTCTGTTTTGCACACATTCCTGTTTATAAGGAGGGAGTTCTTGGATATGGAATGAAATACATCCTAAAGGGCGTTTTACAGGAGAAATTTTCACCCAAAAATTTTTCAGAATAAAGCTGTAGCGGCCACTCCAACGGCCGTTATAGGCCCGTTATTGTTTATACTGTCGGCGGCCTTATCAACTTTATTTAAGGCATCTTCAGCTTTGGTATAAAGACCATCGCTAGTAATTAGACGTCCTAATGTGGTTTTATCGCTGTTGAGTTTTTCAGAGAATTCGCGAAAGTTGGTCACAATGTCTTCCACGTCTTTGCCAATTTTTTCATCCGATAATAATTTTGCCAATGCTCCTTCGCCTTTTTGGAATTTGTCGACCATTTCTTGTACATGCGCAATCAACGTGTCGGTTTTATCGGCCGCTTCACGGATTTCATGCATCATGTCTAGCAGATCGTTGTAAGCTTTGTCTTCTTTTAATAATTTGCCAACAGTTCCTTCGCCATTGGCCAAGTGAGTTGTGATGGTATTTAAATTTTCAATAATCGAATCCATCTTAGAGCGATTTTCGTTAAAAAATCCGGTTAGATTGGCAAAAAAGGATTTACCTTTGGTTGGTTTGCCGCTTATTGGTTCTTCTTCGGTGGATTCTTCTTCGGCCGGCTCATCAAAATTACTTAAAATTCGATCTAATCGTTGGCCAATTTTACCGAAACGGTTTATGACCGAAGATAAATCTGCACTGCATCGAGTTTGGATAAGTGCTCCGTTGACAAGGTCCTTAGGGTTAGTGCCCGGTGTAATGGCCACATAATTTGCCCCTAAGAGGCCGGACATTAAAATTGTTGCGATCGAGTCCTCGGGAATTTGGTATTTTTTATCGATACGCAATATGGCTACGGCGAGATCGTTTTCGAGATAGGTGTCGGCAACACTTCCAACGCGTACACCCGCTAAACGGACATCGTCACCAAGTTGTAATTGCCTTAGATCCCTAAACAGAGCTTTAACGTTGTATCCTTGTGTTTTCCCAAGGCTGAGTTTGGTGAGCGCCGAATGTACAATATAAATCATTACAAGGCCTAAAAAAACAAAAGCGGATACTTTAATAATTTCGGAGAGTTTGGGTTTCATAAAATTTTTAAGAAGAACGGAATCGAGGATTTTCGAGATTGATGACGGGGTTTAAAAATTCTTTTACAAAAGGGTTGGAAGATTTTACCAAATTTTCGGGTATCTCAAGCTGCTCAATATTTCCTTTGTTAAGAATGGCCACACGATCACCAATGGATAAAGCCAGTTTTGGTTCATGTGATACCACAATGGTTGTGATGTTTAACTGTCGACTGACTATACCAATAATTTCAACAATTGATGCTCCGGTTATAGGGTCTAATTCGGAGGTTGGTTCATCGTACAACATGAGATCGGGCTCCATCATGAGTCCTCTTGCAATGGCTACACGTTTTCGCATACCTCCAGATAACTCTGAAGGCATCTTGTAGGCCGCATTTTTTAAGGAAAGCATATCGAGGGTCTTTAGGACTCGCTTTTCAATCTCCTCTTCAGTGTAAAGCTGGTGTTCTCGAGGGTACAATGCCAGATTATCAAAAACATTAATGGAGTTAAAAAGTGCACCAGCCTGAAATACAAGGGCAACGACCCACTTCTTTTTTGCTTCGTTAACCGATAACCCTTGAATTTTGATATCGCCCTCGGTGGGTTGTTCAAGTCCTGCGATCAGTTTCAGCAAAACGCTTTTACCCGAGCCGCTAGGGCCCATGAGAACAAAAATTTCTCCGGGTTTTATTTCAAGATTAAGTTTTGAAAATACAACCTGTTGCCCAAATTTTTTACCCAGGTCCTTTATTGCAACACTTAAAGGAAGCCGTTGATTTTTGGAATTTGAAGATGAACTTGTTGTTTGTTTTTCCACCACTGGCCTCTAGAGTAAAATTTTTGTGACAAAGTAGTCGAGTACCAAAATAAAGATCATGGACTGTACTACAGCATTGGTAACCGCAAATCCAATTTCCCGGGGGCCTCCTTTAGTTTTTAGTCCAACGCTGCTACATATCAATACCACCGCAAGAGCGAAAACTTCCCCTTTAATTAATCCATCGTTTATGCTGGGGATATCTACAAAAGTTTTGAGTGTTCGCCAGTAAATACTTCCATCAATCGTTATAAAACTGACGGTGTGCACAACAATCCATCCGCCAAGCCACCCAAATGTAATGGAAAATATTGTTAGCAAAGGCATCATGATGGCCGCGGCGAGTATTCGTGGCATGACCAATAGGCGCTCAGGGGGTAAATTCATCGTTATAAGGGCATCAATTTCTTGGTATACTTTCATAGACGCCAATTCGGCCGTGATTGCTGATCCTACCCTGCCAGAGAGAAGAAAGGCTGTCATCACGGGACCAAGTTCACGGCACATGGATAAGCCGACGATACTACCTAAATAATGCTGTGCTCCGGGTAGTTTGCTAAGACTATATCCAGCTTGTAAAGCCAATACCGCCCCTATAAAAATGCTAAGTATACTGACGATGGGGAGTGTTTTATAACCGATATGAAAACATTGATCGATACAACGTCCAATTTGCCGGTCTAAAAAACGCAATTGCTTAAAAGAGCGCCACAACAATACCATGGCGTAGTAAAAAACTTGAAAAGGGGAAGTCATAATTTTTTATGCGGATTTAAAAATTTTTTAGAACGTGCAGATGGTGTTTTAAAACTATGCCAAAACAGCCGGACTGTATTGCCATCAGGAGTCTTATGGTATCCCCATAAGCCCTTAAATATTTCAAATTTTGCATTTCCAGTACTGCTTGAATAATGGATTAGAAAAGAAGCTTGGAAAACCTTTTTTTTCGCCCTCTTTTCTTCTTTTATAAAGTCAAAGAATAAACTTTGCAAGCGGCTTCCGTCGGTTCGTTGATGGAAGCGGTAAAAGGCAAAAAGTGGCGAATACAATTGTCGAATAGATTCGTTATTTGGGAAAAAAACTTCAAACGGGCTCGCCATTCCCATTGTTCCAATAACTATAAAAGGGCCAGAAATGGGTTTTTTCAGCTAAAAATGTTCCATCTTCATTTCGTTGTCTTTGGGCCCAAAATAAAAAATATAAGAATTGTTCTTGGTGAAAATATAATGATTTTTGTTTCCAGTCTAGTATGCGAAATAGTGGCCAAAAATACCATTTTTTTTCGAGTCCATTCACGCGGGAATGTGTATAAAAAGGGGCCCAGCGATTAATCCACCGCCTATCACCGCGACCTTGAACCCATAAAGGCCATAATAATCGATGCTCCTCATAACGAGGCTCATTTTCATGTCTTCGACCCCAGATAGGCCATACAATTGAAAGATCCTCAATGTTTGAAGATTTTTCATAGGCATAAAAAGGTAAAAAACCTTTCTTAAGGTTTGTGCCTTTAGAGGTAAATTGGCGGTGATTATAAACCAAAGGCCATAAAAGATACCGCTCGTCATAATTCTCTATCTTCCAAAAATGTCCTCCCAAAGGCCAAAAGCCAAAGCCGTGAGCGTTACCGGAGCGATAGTCAAAAAAAGGCCAAGGGAACCACCGGTTAATTTCTTTATTCTTATAGGTTTTTAGCCAAAAAGGCCAACAGAACCATTGATGCTCATCACGGCCGAAAAAGTTTTTTACATTACCACCGAGAGGGAAGATGCCCTCATAATTGTCTTTTGCCTCAATACCCTTTTGTCGAAAGTAAAATGGAAAGAAACGAAACCTGTGATGGCTTTCATTTTTTTCGAAGCTTATGAGAGTAAACAGAAGACTCCATTCGTCGTAACGATCGCTTTTTTTATGAGTTCCCAGCGGATACAAAAAATAAGCTTCTTTTTTATCTAAAACATTTTTTTGCCAACTGAACGGTCGAAGCCAAAAATTTTTTATCGATTCGTTTGTTTCCCATTCGTGGAGGGGATAAAAGCAACGAATGTTTTTGTAGTGTTTTTTTGTTTTGGAATACCAGAATGGCCAATTGCTTTGCGTTTTTGCAATAAGGCTATCTGAATTAAATACAATGGATAGGAAAAGGCAAAAAATGCCTTTACCGTATCGATGTATTTGAAAGTCCATATACGTAGCTCATAACTTTCCTCGTTTACGCCACTGGGTCAAGCGAAAGCTTAGAAATTGACAAATATGAGCTATGTTTTTTTAAAACAATTTTTGAACCATCGGCGTTAAGCAAGGATATTTGCTCAGTGACGAGAGAATGCTGTTAACAAGAAAAGAAAAACCATAGCCCTCTTTAAAGGTCTTTGTTACTTCTTTCAGTACATCTTCATATGCGATATATTCTGTTTCGCCAAGTGCCAATTTCTGGCCTTCAGTTAACTTATGGGCGATGTTGTTATAGGTTTTTTCGTAGGAAATAGGGTAATCCTTAGCTCTTAAAATCCCTGAAGAAAAATCCTGTATACTTATATTGCCATTGAACCTTAAGACTAATTGTTTTATAAAGAATCCTTTTCCTTTATTTTCATCAGAAATGTTTTTTAATTCTTTTGCCTTGTTGGCTGTACTCGTATTATCTGTTGCACCTTTATTTTGTTCAGGTTTATCTGATTTTCCAGTTATGGCCTCTGGTTGTTTTTCAATTATTTTTGGATCCAAAAAGCTTTCAATAAATTTTTGAATGTTGTTGTCGGTAAAAGAATTAAGAGCCCATGTAAGTTTTTGAACGTCAATCTCAATTTTGTAGTAGTGCCGATAACTGCTAAACCATTGTGCTACGCTCGATTGTACTTCAATTTTGTTAACACGTAAGAAATCACTTGTGGCGTATTGTCTTGGGTTGGTTATAGAAAGGTTTTGGAGTAGAAATTCTCCCTTAAAGGGATTGATATTCGTTGAATCTAGAGAACAAACAAATCCACTTGATCTCTCTGTAAAAAATTCAAACGCTAAGGGTGCCCAGACATTCAAGTAACACAATCCAACAATAATCCATATTGGAAGTGACGTAATAAGTCCCCAAATCATTAACCATAACCCACGAAAGGGTAGAACTAAAAGCCTAAGAAAAAACATACCAGTAGTTTAGTGTGATTGATGTTAAAAATCAAGAACAAAGTCGATAGGGCTTTGGGGGCAAATTTTCAAAAGTACAAATAGAAACCCACGGGTAGTGACCCGTGGGCCTCTTCGCTTCGCATCTGATAGATGTGACCTTTTGTGTCGGACCGATTGTGGGCGGTTAATAAGAGAACTTAAGAGAGTAAGATGGTTTACATACTGCTATGATGCTATTATCGTGAAGCGCTTCGATAAGAACAACAGAATAACATGTTAACAAACGTTAACGGGGTCTTATTATTGGCATATTATATAATAATTCCTTGACTTATTTTACGGATAATCTGGGAGCTGTTGAGCCTTTTTGAAGAAGAATTTTATTTTGATTATGATAAGTTAAGCACAATGGCGGCGTGAAGTTATTTAGAATAAGCAAGGTATAGGGTAATAAAATAATAAGACCAGGGTTGCGTTATTTTGATTTCCTTAAAAAAATAATTTTTGATAAAAGCCAATAATAACCGTACCGTTTTATTCCTAAGTCTATACGGTTAAATTTTTGTTTGGTCCAAAAAGTATTAGCAACTTCCAGGTCCTTATCGACTTCCGCCCATATTAAATTAATTTGTTGCCTTTTAGCCCACTTTAAAATTGTTTCTAGGGCTAGGGTCCCAAGATGTTTGCGTCTATAGTTTGGGTTAATGCAAAACTCCGCAATGTTCAGTGTTTTGTATACGGTCTTTTCAAATATTTTTTCGCTAACAAACATATTTACGAAGCCAACGTAAACTTTTTTAACCTCAAAAAAATAAAAATGCCGGTTCCCTTCGGCCTTGCGTTTAATGCATTCCTGTGTATAATACTGCATTATCTGTTCTTCTGAAAAATCCTTGAATTCTGTAGGCCAGTTTTCTTTTAAATATTTGCCAGATTGACTTAAGAATAAACTCCACAACTTTCCATGTGGTTTAATTAATCTAACTTTTTTAAGCATTGGAATAGTTTTACGTCTATTACGACTCAACTTCAAGGCGTTAATATATTGGCTTGGCCGATTTCACGTTTGGTATGATATTTGCTACTAAAGTTTTTCAAAAAACTTCCGATTTAAACTTCGCATGAGTATAAAATTAACAGGATTAGTATCTGGACTGGATTGGCAGTCTCTTGTTGATAAAATAATGGCCGCCAAGCGAATTCCGCAGGATCGCTTGAAGACGCAAAAAGAAAGTCTTTCCACCAAAATAAAAGATCTTGAAGCACTTAAGACAAATCTGAATAACTTAAAAGCGGTTTGTGATCAGCTAACAAAGCCAGCAGCTTTTAGTGGACGAAGCACGGATATAAGTGAGGCAAGTTCTAAAATAATAAATGTGCAAGCCGGCTCGCAAACATTGACGGGTGTTTACTCCGTGGATGTTAAAGATCTTGCGACACGGTCAACGCGAACAAAAAACACAGG
Source organism: uncultured Opitutales bacterium (assembly GCA_964508215.1). GTDB lineage: Bacteria > Verrucomicrobiota > Verrucomicrobiia > Opitutales > UBA9783 > CAZDSI01. Next base: position 4,670 of record CAZDSI010000032.1, on the reverse strand, counting down.
ACTTCAAATCGCAAAATCATTATCGGAAACCTCCAATGTTTCTGGAGTAAATGTTGCCACTATGCCTTTAGGAATATCGGTTATAGCAGGTAATTTTACAATTAATGGGAAAACGGTGAGTGTAGCCTCAACGGATTCTTTACAGGGTGTATTTGATAAGATAAATACAGCGACAAATGGTGATATAACGGCAAGCTACGATTACACAACCGACACCGTTAAATTGCAAAGTGCTTCACATCAGAAAATCTATTTGGGTACCTCGGGTGATACGAGCAACTTTTTACAGGCTTTAAAGCTGTTTACCAATGACCAAGATGCCGTTACAAGCACAGGAAAACTTGGCGTCGTACAGTTAAAAAATACGGTTCAAAATTCTAACCTAAATTTGACTGTATCGGAAGGGTCTTTTACCATTAATGGTCGGACTTTTACCTATACAAGCGGTAAAACTTTGGACTCTATTTTAAATGAAGTTAATAGTTCTGATGCCGGTGTTTATTTAACCTATGAACCTAATGCTGATCGATTTGTTTTACAAAATAAGCAAACGGGAAACCTCGATATTGCGGTTGAGGATACTTCAGGTAATTTGATGGAAGCCTTTGGGCTAACGAGCAGTACTTCTACATTAAGTATTGGCAAAAATGCTCAATATTCTATCAACGGTGGCGATATTTTGACCAGCCAAAGCAATGTTGTTGGAGCTATATCACACAATATACAAGACCTAACAATCACTTTAAAAGATAAAGGTTTAGCATCGTTTACGATACAAAATAGTTCTACCGATATTAAAACGAAATTAAAAGATTTTGTTGATAAGTTTAATGCACTTCAGAAGTATATTAACGATAAAAGAAGTTTTACTACTGATTCAAGCGGAAACACAGTCTCAGGATCTTTTCGTGGCAATTCTGAGATCACTTCTCTTGTTAGCGAATTGAGGAAGGAAACCTTTCAGCCTATACAAGGTCTAACATCGTCGATACAAAAATTAGCGGATATTGGCATAGACTTTAATCAGCAAGGTATGCTTGAGATTAAAGACGCAAAGTTAAAGACCGCATTGGAGTCTTCTCCGGAAGATGTTTCCCGCTTGTTCACAACGGCTGAAAATGGTCTTGCTGTTAAGTTAAATAAATACATTACGAATTTTACGGATAAAACTTTGACCACGGTTAAAGAATCCTACGAAAGTCAGACGAGAAAGTTAGACCGCAAAATATCCGACTTAGAGCGGCAATTGCAGATCGAAGAAGCAGCTGAAGAGAAAAAGTTTATGCTTCTTGAACAAGCTCAGTCCCAGATGCAAGATCAGCTAAGTCGGCTTTCTTCATTTTTAAAGTGACAAGAAATTTGGTATGGCTTTTGCTTCTTTTAATCTTACATGTTAGAAAGATTTATTCCCCTTTTTTTACAAGAGACTAAATTTCAAAGTCTTTTTCTCAAAGCCTTAAACATGTTTCTTTGTTTAACTTTGTTATGTTGTACGGCTTGTTCGCGTAAAGATCTTCCGGCCCCATTTGGTCCAAAGCCCTATGTCGTGAACAACGTTTATTCATCGGCTGTACTTCCTGCTAATACCCAAAGAGTAGCCGTTTTACCCGTATGTTTTTCAGATATTTTGCCATTACAGCAGTTGAAAAATTTTGATGAAATCTTTACCGGTGAACTTTTAAAACAAAAACGTTTTGAGGTTGTTTCGGTTGAACGTGATTGGCTAAAGAAACGGTTTAACGAATCACAATTTAGTTCGGCAGACCTATTACCTCAGGATTTTTTGAATATAATAAAAGAGTCGATGCAAGCCGATGCTTTAATGTTTATTGAGATTACTCATTATAATCCTTATAAACCTATAGCATTGGGTGTACGGTGCAAACTTTTAACATTTTCAGATAGAAAAATCGTCTGGGCCGTCGATGAATTATTTAATATAGGAAGCCCTTCGGTATACAAAGCGTTTGAAAATTATCAGGAACAGCAAGGTGTTACAAATTTTTCACTTACATATGACGATACTTTATTCTGTACACCGGATGCTTTTGCGCATTATGCTGCATATGAAGTTTTCAGCCGTTTACCTCGGCCTTTAAACTAAAGTCTAGTTAGAATATGTCGATTTAATACATTAAAGGCATTTATGAATACATCTATTGATCCTCGTTTTTCGCCCTCTGGTGGACCTCTTAATGCGCGTATTCAACAATCTCGTAAACACGAAACTACTTCCGTTCCTATAAGTGCGGATACGGTTATCGATAAGCGGGTAGAAGGTAAAAGTATTGATAAAGCCACCTCACTGTTAAGTGAACTAAGGACCATGTCGGATACGAGAGCCGAAAAGATTGAACTTGGGAAAAAATTACTAAACGACGAAAACTATCCAAGTGAGAAAGATTTGGATAAAATTGCTACCGTGCTATTATCAGATGTCTCAAAGCTTTAGTAAATAGCTATGTATACCGGCAAGTCTTATCAAGTCTATAAATCCGCTTCCATTGAGAGTGCGTCTCCAGGAAAAATTACATTGCTTTTGTTCGACACTGCGTTGGATTGTCTTGATAAAGCAGAAAAGGCGTTAAAATCAAATTTTACCACTAAAAACCAAGAAATCATACACAACAATTTGACCAAGGCACAGGCAATTTTTGCAGAGTTACAATCTTGTCTTGATTTTCGTCCCGCCGAAGAGTTTGCACGAACAATGTATGACTTATATACATATCTTAACGCGCAAGTTCAAACAGCAAATAGCAAAAAAATAACCGAACCTATCGTAAATGCACGAAAAGTTTTGCTACCGATTCGTGACGCCTGGGCAGAAATGTTAACAAAGAAGAATTCAGAAAATATTAATCTTTCTTCTATTTCCTGTAATGTTTGAGGTTTTAAGAAAAGTTAACGCTTGTCTTGATAGCGTTTTAATGTCGCTTCAAGAGGTAGAGTTGTTTATCTCAAAAGGTGATTTAGAACCGGTTAAGGCCTTGTTGGATAATACCCAAGACTTAATCGAAAAAATATTATCTCATTCTAAGGATGAGAGAGCCTATATTTTAGCTGATGATAATACCCGTAACAAGTTTAGTTACGTTATCGAATTACAAGCGAAGGTTCTTAACGGTTGTCGTTCCGCCTTTGAAGAACCTAAGTTGTTAACGCGCTTGAAGCTTTCGTCCGATTTAAAAAGCTTAAAGGCCTATCGCGACAGTTTCTTAGAAGATGCAAAAAAGTGTTTTAAAGCTTAATTGACTTTCGTTCGATAGACAAAAAGTATTCAAATTAATAAGAAAATTACCTGTAAGTTTTGTTTGCAGTGTCGTAAGACCATGACAATACCGATAGGTCTTTCTGTTAAAGGACCACTGAAATTAAATTTTATGAAACGTTAATAAGGTTTGAAACATTAATTAAAATAGGACTATGGATTTTGGTGTTTGTCTTCAACCGCTTAAAGTTATATTTTCTACTACGGAAAATATTAGATCTGCCGGCACTTATGTTTTCAGGAAAGAAACTATCTTCCCGACAAACAGTGTTCGCTCTTATAAACGTGAATATATATAGTCTCGAAAAGTACTTTTAACAGTTTGAAGATGCAAAGAAATGCCGCTCTTGGTCTTTTTATTAATATTTTAAACCGTATACAAAACCTAAAGTGTTTCATGTTTTATAGTTTGTAGCTCCAGTATATTACCATATACTTCAAGGTTTATTCGATTACGATTTTTTTCTGGAGAAAGATCTTTTCAATAGCTGTTAAGGACTTTACTTGGAGCAAATTTAGTAGGGGATCCCTTTAGGCTAGCGATTTTAACAGTAGGTAGGTAGCTGACTATCAGAAAAACCAGGGAAAAAGGCACTAAAGGATTTTTTTAATTGGAGTGTTAGAAAATCCAATTAGACGTTCGAAACAATGTTTGCTGATGAGTTTTTATTCCCAGAATAGTTTTTACACAAAATCATTTCATCCGGGTCGATCGTCGGAGAATTTTTAATCATGAAAGAAAATGTTGGTAAATTTTATAATAGCGACCATGGGGTCTGTTTCTTCTAGATAAACCGCCAACAAATTCCAAGCTTTCAAATCACACTCTCCTCTAAGCTTAGAAACCAGTGAGAGGTTGCTCTATTTGAAGAACTAAATAACCTACACTTCCTTACCGTTTACAGTAAGGAAAGATGGAGCGTAAAGAGATTACATCGCTTCGCGCTTGCAACGCAACATATCGTTGAAGGCAGCTACTTTTTCTTTTTGTCTTCTGATTTCGGATGGCTTTTCAAAATAACGCTTTGATTTTGCGGATTTTAAAACACCTTCACGGTCTAATTTTTTCTTTAAACGTCTTAAAGCTTTTTCTAAGGGTTCACTTTTACGAATCTTTACTTCTACTGCCATACTTAGGACTACGATTTTAATTTTGCGTATCAGGTCAAGCTTTTTTAAGTCTTAACTTTGTTTTTTTGAGCAGGAAGTTACTTTTAGTACCGTTCGGTACCCAGGTTATACCTCTTGTATATAAAGGTGGGTGCTTGAAATAAAATTTTTGTCTTCCTTTTTTAAAGGCCTGACAGCCATTTTAAGTTCACAACTCCCGTACAACCGTTTCTCAGGATAACTTGAGTACGATAAAATCGCGTATACCCAAGTAACTTCCCATAAAAAC
>CAZDSI010000031.1:14133-17147 GCA_964508215.1 uncultured Opitutales bacterium | reverse complement strand
GATCAGATCGACTATGCTCGGTTTTTTCCGGACCTAAAGGTGGCGGATATTAAAAATCTAAAAAGACGTAATAAAGTTTTATTACACGCCTTACTAAAAGAACCACAAAGTGTTTTTAAACAGGGGCTTGATCTTAAAGGTGGAGTGTCCTTTACCTTGCAAATAAACCCGCAGGCACTAAAAGGGAAGCGAGATTGGGAGAAAAAACAATTGGTTCAAAAAGCCATTGACGTTATTGGAACACGTATTGATGCCTTGGGCGTAGCCGAACCCATTATTCGTCCCAAAGGTGAAAATTATATCGAGGTGCAATTGCCAGGATTAAGTATACAAGATAATCCTGATGTGGTACGTTCGCTTAAGAAACCGGCAAAGCTGGAATTTCGTTTAGTTAACGATCACGTAGGTCCAACGGAAACACCGCCACCGGGGTACGAACGTTTATTTTTGGAACGTGAGGACGCCGACTCGGGCGAAATTAATGAAATTTCATTGGTTGTAAAAAAGATTCCCGAAATGACTGGTAAGATGGTTAAAAATGCCTCACCGGTTATAAACCCTTACGGTAACTATGAGATTAGTTTACTTATGACCCCGGAGGGAGCCAAGCGTTTTGCAGATGTAACACGTAAGAATCTTCATAAACAATTGGCGGTCGTTTTAGACGGTAAAGTTTATTCGGCGCCGGTAATTCAATCGGAGATTGCCAATGGTCAAGCGAGCATTTCAGGCCGTTTTACACAACGCGAAGCTTTTGAATTGTCAAATGTGTTGAACAACCCTCTTGAATTTGAATTGACTCTTGTGGAAATGTGCGAAATTGGGCCCTCGTTAGCTCAAGATGCCCGTCAGATAGCTTACCAAGGAGCATGGGTTGGTGTGTTTTTGGTGATTTTGTTTCTCTTTTATTATTACAAAGGGCCTGGTTTGGCCGCTGTTGCGACTTTATTTTTCAACTTTTTGCTAATCTTAGGGGCCTGGGGTGCGATCGGGGCGACCATTACTTTGCCGAGTATTACGGCCTTGGCACTTACCTTTGGTATGGCCGTTGATGCGAATATTTTGATCTTTGAGCGCATTCGAGAAGAAATGCGTCAAGGTAAAGATGTTGCAACTGCAACATCCTTGGGACATCATAAGGCTTTTGTAACCATTCTAGATTCAAACTTAACCACCCTTATTACAGCCTTTCTTCTGGTTTGGTTAGGCACAGGGCCCGTAAAAGGCTTTGGTGTTACCTTGGCCATTGGAATTTTCACGAGTATGTTTTCAGTGCTTGTTTTTAATCGTGCTTTGTTGGAATGGCTTGTTATGTTTGAGGTGGTTCACTTCAAACCTTCTTCTTTTTGGGCGAAGGTAGATATCGATTTCTTAAAAGTAAAAAAGTGGTCCTTTGGTCTATCTATTGCGCTTATTTTGGTTGGGATAGTCGCTTTTTTTGTTCGTGGGCATCGTGTTTACGGTGTCGACTTTCTTGGTGGTGATGAAATTGTACTGAGATATGCAACGGCTATTGAGCATAAAGCGATCGAAAAAGCAGTAAAAAAAGAAAAGCTCGGAGAGGTTAATTCAGTTTATCAAAAATATATTGGGGACAAGAAGATTGTTAACCTTTTAAAGATCCAGACAGAAAGCGAAAAGGGACTTAAAGTTTTAGAAGTGCTGAAAAAACATTTTCCGCAATCAAAACTGGAGCTTGTTTCGCAAAACAATATCGGTGGTTCGGTTAGCCGCGAAGTCCAACATAATGCTCTAATTTCTGTGGGAATTGCCTTGTTGGGAATGCTGATATACATTGCCCTACGATTTGAATTTGGTTACGGTATTGGAGCTGTCATTGCACTTATTCACGATATTTTAATCACCGTTGGTGTATATGTCTTGCTGGGGCGACAGTTTAGTGCGCCGATGGTTGCGGCTGTCCTAATGGTTATTGGTTATTCCATCAATGATACGATTGTCATTTTTGATCGTATCCGTGAAGAACTATCCTTGCACCCCAATAAAAATCTCTACGATATTATACATTTTTCGATTAATAAAACGCTTTCGCGTACTTTATTTACCAGTATGACAACGTTTATACCGGCTTGTATTATGTTTATTTATTGTTCGGGTATTGTAAGCGATTATTCATTGGTGTTTGCCATTGGCGTATTAACGGGAACATTTTCTTCTATTTTTATTGCCAGTCCTATTTTCTATTGGTGGCATAAAGGTGATCGGCGAAGTGTCGAAGCTCACCAAGATGCCTTGCCAGTCTATGATTGGACGAAATGAGGTTATGACCTGGTAATGAAATGGTTAAGTTTGGAAGCCGAAAAAGATAAGGTTAAGGACTTATCAGGTGCGTTAAATATATCTGAATTTTTGGCAAGCTTATTGGTGCAACGGGGGTTCAGAGACCCTATAACAACTCAGAAATTCTTATATCCTTCTCTACAGTCTTTAGAAAATCCTTACGAGATTTTAAATGTTAAAACGGGTGTAGATCGCCTTGAGCATGCCGCCCATGCTAAAGAAAGAATCGCAATTGTTGGTGATTACGATGTAGACGGTATTACCAGTTTAGCTTTATTGGCACGTTGTTTTAAATTTTTCAACCTAACATTTAAATACTTTGTGCCACATCGTGAGACGGAGGGTTATGGTCTAACACAAGGTCTTTTAGAACGAGTTAACCGACAGGGAAACTTTAGTTTGTTTTTTACGCTAGATTGCGGAACAAATTCGGCAAAACTTATTCGACAAATGCGTGACCGAGGTCAGGACGTTATAGTTATTGACCATCATCAGCCACAGGAAGAGGTACCTGATTGCATCCTTATAAATCCGCATGTTTGGCCACAAAATAATTCTGTGTCGGCGCAACAATTGTGTACGGTTGGTTTGGTTTTTAAGTTTATGCATGCATGGCTCAAGTGCTTACGCGACAATGGGAATAAGCGTGCACTTGAATTTAAGTTAAAACCTCTTTTGGACTTGGTTGCGTTGGGAACGGTTGCCGATATGGT
>CAZDSI010000031.1:3634-14123 GCA_964508215.1 uncultured Opitutales bacterium | reverse complement strand
CGTTAAAAAATGAGAATCGTATTTTTGTTTATTACGGATTAAAGCAACTTAGAAATTCAATTATCCCTGGCATTAAAGCTTTAATAAAAACCTCTTATTCTGAACCGGAGCCCGATATTACGGTAGAAGACATCTCCTTTAAACTGGCGCCACGTATTAATGCCAGTGGACGTTTAAGTTCTGCCGAGCTGCCCCTCGAGCTATTGTTGGAAGAAGATTTTTCTAAATGCTTGGATTGGGCTGTGCAGTTAGATGAACTAAACCAAGATCGGCAAAATTTAGAAAAGGCGATCGGTATAGAAGCCGAAAGCTTAATCAAATTAAAGCCTTTCGACGACAAATTGTGGATCTTATACAACCCAAGTTGGCATATCGGTGTTGTGGGAATTGTTGCGGGTAAGTTAGCCCGAAAATATAATAAGCCGGTTGTTGTTCTCGGGCAACAAGGGGCCTTTGCGAAAGGTTCGGGACGTGGAATCGAAGCTATTAACCTTGTAGAATTATTTGAAAAAGGGGCCAATTTTTTACATCAATGGGGAGGACACCCATCGGCTATTGGTGTTACGCTGTTACCCCAAGATGTTCCGCTTATAGAGGATCACCTAAATCGGTATTTGCTCGAAAAATTCCCCTTAGGCTTGCCCGAAAAAACGTTGAATTTATCTGGAAGGTTTAATTTATCCGACTTAACGGCTACACTTGTAGAAGAAGTTGAAACGCTTCAACCTTTTGGACAGGGCAATCCGGCGCCTATTTTTTGCGTTTCAAAAGTACAGCTTCCAAAGGCCGTTGAATGTTTTGGTGCTAACCGCGCTCACATCCGTTGCAGTTTAACAACACCTTCTCCTATTGGAATTATCGGCTGGGGTTTAGGAGAAGGATTAAAGGAGAATACACTTCATCAGCAAAAAATCGATATGGCGGTTAAGGTTTCGTGGAATACTTGGAAGCAGGCTCGACAACTTCAATTGCAGTTGATCGACTGGAAATGTTCGAAATAGAGAGTGCCGAGAAAATTATAGGGTATGAAAAACATCTTGCCACCAAGAGAAAGGCTTCAAGTGAAAAAAGATTTTCTCAAAAAATCTTTTATAAATTCAAGCAGTAAACCTTTTGCTGATTTACTGATAGCTGATTAAAAGAGTGTGTTAATTTTTAAATCTTGTAAAAAATGAAAAAACTTTTGGTTTTGGCCTCAACTTCTCCGCGCCGAAAAATGCTTTTGGAACAAATGGGGCTTAAGTTTGAAGCCTATAACGCCAATGTAAGTGAAAAAATTGTTGACTATGGAAATAGCACAGAAGTTGCTGTTCACAACGCCGTTTTAAAAGCTAAAGCGGTTGCGATAACGTTCCCCAATGCTTATGTTTTAGGGGCCGATACCATTGTAACTTTTGGTGACCGCATCTTTAATAAACCAACGGATTTGAGTGCTGCAAAAAAAATGTTGGCATTTTTAGGCGGGAAAACACATTCGGTTATAACGGGTTTAGCTTTGCAGTGTACGGGTGAAAATTTTTCAATCCATTTTCATGCAGAAACACGGGTTAGTTTTAGGCCCCTAAGTAAGTCAACGATTGAGGGTTATTTAGGTCGTATAAATCCGTTGGATAAGTCGGGTGGATACGCGATTCAGGAGGCCTGCACGCAGAATCTCGTAGAAAAAATTGAAGGTTCTCTCACCAATGTAATAGGATTGCCGACGGAGGCTCTAACCGAGTGTTTAAAGCAGCACGGTTTGTTCGAATGTTTTCAATAAAATGGCTAAATTTTGCCTACGGAAGCTTAAGTTTACAATCATTTCGGTAAAAGTTTTTAAGAGAAGGGTCTGGAAAGAGATTTTTTTTACAAAAAATCTTTCTCAAACCATTTTTTGATCAAGCGCCGAGCGATGGACCGTGTTTCCGGTTTTAACGCGGAACTTCTGAAAATGTTCGAAATGCCGCCTAAAAAATCTTTTCGTTTTATTTCAGGTAATTATACTATTCATAAATGCCGGTTTATCTTTATCAAGTTGTAAACACACAAGATCCATCTCAAGAGGGGCCTATCATTGAAATAGAGCACGGAATTCATGATACTATCCTAGTGCATCCTGAAACCGGAGAACCTTTAAAAAGGGTTTATACAGTACCGATGATTGCCAGCCGGTACACACCGAACCATACCAAAAAGATGCTAACGAACGAAAACTTGAATAAGATGGGATTTACAAAATACGAGCGCGATAAAGTTACGGGTAAATATCACCGTACCGCCGGCAAAGAAGGCCCAACGGTATTCTGATTTACCGAATAAGCGAGTTTTATTTACACGGAGAGAGAAAGAAACTGCAAGGGACTTTTAATTCGAAGAGTTTGCATCATCTTCTTAGCGATGCTGGTCCGTCGAAAGATTCTTTTTTTGAAGAAGGTGTGGGAAAATCTTGGTTATGTGGGGTTTCTCGTTGTTGTTATTGTTGGGAGAAACTCTGGAATTCTTTGGCAAATGGTGCAAAGGTGGTGTTTGTTGCAAGCGTGCCGATTACAAAATTTTCGCCCGTAATGAATAAATTGCAAGTGTAAGGTATACCACCGGTTTTCGGGAAAGAGGTTTTTTAGACATTTCTCGGTATGTACGGGCGTATTCCCGTTTGTCAGATGCCAGCGTTTAGCTAAGCGATGAATATGCGTATCTATTGGGAAAGTGTGTATCCCAAAGGCACGGCCGAGGACAACAGAGGCTGTTTTATGACCAACCCCCGGTAAATCCTCGAGGTCTTTAAAATTTTCGGGAACTCTCCCTTTATGATTTTTTACAAGCTGAAGAGAAAGATTAAAAATGGCGTTTGCTTTGGAATCCGAAAGACCACAAGGGCGAATAATGGAACGAATTTTTTCGACGGAAAGATTTAGCATAGCTTCGGCCGTGGAAGCTAGGGTAAATAACTCTGGTGTGACCTTGTTAACTTGTTCGTCACGACAACGAGCCGACAAGAGCACGGCTATCAATAAGGTGTAAGGATCTTCAGTGGCTAAGAGTGATGTTTCGGGGACCGGAAAAAATGAATCTAAGGTCTCTTGAATGAAATTAATCCATCGATTCGTATGCATAAAAAAGATTTGAAAATCCTGATTAAAGTTTGTAATTTCGACAATCATGAAAAAAGAATTTTTGCTTTTAGGAATTGCAAGTTTACCGTTTTTAGCGGGTTGTGGCAAAACACAGTCTACGCTCGGTGGTGCCGCACTGGGTACCGGCGCAGGCGCAGCTATTGGTTATGCCATTGATGGCGGTGCGGGTGGTGCCATATTGGGAGGTGTGTTGGGTGGCCTCGGTGGCGCTTTTGTCGGAAATTCGGTTGGCGAAGATGAGCCAAAACCCGAACCGGCTCCAGCCCCAGCACCGGCTCCGCGCAACGATCCGTCGCTGAGAGACCAAATTCGTCGCGAGCAATACAATGTTGAACAAGAAAAAATTGATTGGCGAAAGCAAGAGTTGGAATCGCGTAGTTTAGATGTTCGCAAAAAGGAGCTCGAACTCAAAGAAAAAGAACTGGAAAACCGACGTATTGAGCTTGAACGCGAACGTGCGCAATCCAAATAAGTTTTAGTGATCGAAAGTACGATTCTTGACAAAATTGTAGCCTTTTTATAGCATAGAAGCATATGAAAAAGATATGTTCGCTTATGGTTGTTTTAACCGGTCTCACACTGGTAGGCGGCGCGCATACGTTTGCCAGCTATAGTGTTAATAGGAATAGTGAATATGACGATATTGCTCAAATGATAAGAAACAATATCGCGATTGTTCATAAAATTCTGTCGGAACTTCCAAATATGAATGTTTATACTGACGTTGGGTATTCTCGAAGTATTTGGCAGATGGATGTTAACAATAATTATGTCCTGCAAGTAGCTATGCCAGGAGTTCCGAAAGATAAGGCAATCATTAGTGTTGAAGACCATCGGTTAATTGTAAAAGGGACGGCGGAAAACGCTTTTTTTAAGCCTAAAGAAAAGGAAGCCGCTAAAGAACAAAGATCCTATGCTTTCGAATATTTACTACCGCCGGAAAGCGAGGTAGATAAAATTGAAGCTCAAATGGAGAATGGTCTGTTAACAGTTATCGTACCAAAGCTTGCTAAAACTAAACCAAAAGCGATTTCTGTGAAATAAGATTTCAAAAACGCCCAGGAAAATCTGGGTGTTTTTGTTTTTCTGTGATCGAGAAATAAAAGAAATGAGGCCATGTTTCTACCTCGAAAATTTTTTTGAGCCTCGGAAGTGTCTAAAAAGCGCTATAAGACGAGCAAGCTATCAATTTTTCCTTTTTCTTTACGCGGCGTTTCTCCTGTAAGAAAAGTTTCTTGCCAATATTCGGTAATGGTTAAAAACTTTTCGAGATAATCAACAAACTCATCTTCAATCTTTGGTGTGTCGCTTAACTTGAAGTAGGACGCATACACAATGGACTCGTCGCCTTCTTCGTCCATTTCCAACCCGAATGTTGAGTGATTTGTATTACAGTCTTTAAAATTAGCTGTCAGCAGAAAACGGTAAAGTGTTTTACAATCCGAAAGATTGGAGGGCATTTTGCTTAGAAAACTTGTAAGATAAAGCTTGTCTTGCGGTTCGTCGACCAAAAATCGTGTGGGCAATCGATCGTTAAATAAGAGAACGAAAGAGTTGTTTTCTTTAAAAGCTGGATGCGGTATGTCGACAGAAATGGATTTTTTTAGCCTTTCAATTAAAGAATTGGCAATGAACTTTGGGAGGCTCATGGGGCTTTTATAGTATATTTGTATCGCTGTGACAATAAGGAATCTTTCTTTTTAGGGAGAGTTATTTGCTCAATGAGTTTTTGACCGAAAGATGATAGTAAAAAGTTTTAAGAAGCTAATAATAGGGGAAATTTTATTTTTGCTAAAATCCATCCTGGAGTTTCATAAAATAGCTTGCCTTCATTCAAAACGGTTTATAAGATCAACCAATGGTTAGCGTAAATGTTTCACTCCTTTTGGACCAGTTGGCGAAGCGCTTACGCTTTTCGGAGTTAAAGCTTAACGAAAGTGGGCGTTGCTGTATAAAAATTGATGGGCAATTCGTTGTAACTTTATCCTACGATGCCAAGAGTGAAACTTTTTTATTTTCTTCGATATTAGGATTGCTTCCAGAAAACCCCGATATTCAGCGAATAATCTTGCATTCAAACACGGTACGGTGGCCTTTGGATAATGGGAAGTTAGTTGTATATCCCAATGTGCTGCGTGTGGATCCTTTAGTTTATATGAAATCCTTTTCGATAAATGAAATAACTCCGGAGGTTTTTTGTCTATCAATGGAAAGCTTTTTAAATGAAGTTGATCGATGGTATAAGGCTTTAAAAGCCTTGGAAGACTCTAAAAATCAACAAACCGAACGAGACTATATTTTAGTTTAAAAATGAGAATTACCGGTCAAACACCAACGGCACCGCTGGATCCGAGTTCTACAAGTTTTTCTTCACAAGTAAGCGATAAAAGCTCTGTTTCTTCTTCAAAGCAATTAACATTAGCGAATGTTCAAAGTAAAGAAGGTGGCGTGTTTTTACAGGCGTTACAGCACGAAGGAGGGCAAAAGACTTTAGAGCAAAGATCTGCAGAGATGATTCCTACCGATTCCTTGGAGGCAACCTTAAAACAGGTTAGAACACAAACAAATGTGGAAAGCATTTATAGCCATTGTGAGGCTTTGGCGAAGGACACCACTGGTTTGGCACAATTTTGTGGTTTTGGGCAAGGAGAAAACCTTCAAGCCCACCACGTCTTTTTAGGTTTGTTGGCTTCGCAATAACATTAGCTTGATATGCAAAACTACTCTTCTGCCGATTACATTTCCGAGGGAAAAATTAAGGAAAAGCTTGCCGCTGTAAATACAAACATTTCTCCAGAATTGATCGGAATAAAGCCGTCAATTTTTGAAGGTCCGGAAGGGATAGCTTTTTTTGCAAAAACAATATTTTACCAAGAGCAGGATTTTTATCAAAAACTAAAATATTTTGATGAACAAGGAAAGCAGCACCTTATAGAAATTAATGCTAAGTGTTCGGAAGGTGTCGAAAAGTTTTTAGAGATTGTCGAGATGCAGAATCCGACAAATACAATAGATTTCGAAATATTAAAAGTGTTAAAACCGGAAATAAATGAGTTATGTGAGCTCCAGCAGCAACGCCTTCTTTGCTTAAGGCAATTCGAAGGTTTTTTAAACAACTTGTTTAGCACACGTGCGGCTTTACCGGTAGAAGCAAAATTGCTTTTGGTTGAAAAAGATGTTGTGCCAAATTTTGAAAAACTCGTTAATTTGTACCCTTTTAATTGTTCATGGTCCAATATTTTAGACCGTATTGGTTCTCTTTTGATGAAATATGCATCATAAGGGTTTAAAAAAAGCGCTTATAATACTTATTTTTTGCCGAAAAGATTTCGATATTTAAAATGTGTCAAAACGGCTCTAAGCCCTTTTTCGCTTTAGTCGGCAAGAACTTAAAATAAGGTTTCTAAATTTTTTTGCTAATTTACAAATTTTATGCTTCAAATGTCATAACTTTATGTTAACTTCAAAGCTTTCATGAACCTAAAAGAGCGCATTGTAATTACTGGTGTTGGGTTGACATCACCAAATGGGAATTGCCTTTCGGAATTTCGTAAAAATTTGCTTGAAGGTTGTGCCCGCATACAGCGTATCGATATGCGTTATATGGGATTTGTTTTAGCGGGAGTATGTACCTTTAATGCGCTCGAATACCAAACAAAAAAAGAATTACGTGTGGGGACTCGTGCGGGAAGCATTGGAGTTTATTGTGCCCACGAAGCGATTAAGGATAGTGGACTAGATTGGGCAAAGGTTGAAAAGGATCGTGTCGGGGTATACGTTGGGATTACCGAGCATGGTAATGTTGAAACGGAGAATGAGGTTTACAATATATCCCAGTTTGGTTACGATACCAAATATTGGTCGCACCACCACAATCCTCGCACGGTAGCCAACAATCCAGCCGGCGAAATAACTATTAGCCTGGGTATTACAGGCCCGCACTATACACTTGGAGCCGCATGTGCTGGAGGAAACGTTGGTATTATTCAAGGGGTTCAAATGCTACGTTTAGGGGAAGTGGATTTAGCCATTGTTGGTGGTGTAAGCGAAAGTATTCATACCTTTGGTATTTTTGCTGGATTTAAAAATCAAGGTGCCTTGGCAGAACACACCGAGCCGAATAAAGCGAGCCGGCCTTTCGACAAAAAGCGCAACGGTATTGTGATCAGCGAAGGTGGTTGTTTGTATACCTTAGAACGCTTGAGCGATGCTCAGAAAAGAGGGGCTCACATTTATGGTGAAATTTTGGGATATGGGATTAATTCGGATGCTAAAGACACTGTTTTGCCCTGTGCGGAAAGACAAATGGAATGCGTAAGATTGGCTCTGAAAAAAGCGGAATTAAGCGCGGAAGATATTTCTATTGTCAATACACATGCAACGTCAACGGCTTCTGGAGATATTCGCGAATGCGAAGCCTTAAGAGCCGTTTTTGAAAATTGCCATAATACTTATTTCAATAACACGAAAAGTTTCATTGGCCATGCTATGGGGGCCGCTGGAGCTTTGGAGTTAGCGGGCAATTTACCCTCTTTCACCGATGATTATATCCATCCTACAATTAATTTAGAAGAACTGGATCCCGAATGTGAATTAACGAATTTGGTGATTCAGAAACCAAAAAGGTTAGAAAACGCTAGGACAATTTTAAACAACTCATTTGGAATGTTAGGTATTAATTCCGTGTTGATTGTCGGGCGTTACAAAGCTTAATTTTTTCACTCGTTACAAGCATGGAAAAAGCCAAAATTAGAGAAATCGTATTAAAAATTATTGCCGACATTGCTCCCGATGAGGATTTATCTTCAATAAAGGATGATGTTCGGTTAAGAGACCAGCTCGATTTAGATTCGATGGACTTCCTCGATATCGTTATGGAATTGCGCAAAAAGCATGGAATAGAAGTTCCGGAAGCCGATTATATCCAACTGGAATCGCTTAAGACTTGTGTCGAATATTTACACCCGAAATTTAGCGCAAAAGCTTAACGTTTAGGCGTGTGCAAACGCATTGGGATGCTGTCGTTATCGGTGGCGGAATGTCTGGCCTTGGGGCTGGGATTCGATTGGCCCTGTTTGGTAAAAAAGTTCTTTTGCTTGAGCAACATAACCTCTTAGGAGGCTTGAATAGCTTTTATTTCAAAAACGGCTTTAAGTACGACGTTGGATTGCACGCGATGACAAATTTTGTGCCCAAGGGGACGCGCCAAAAACCGTTAACAAAGATTTGCCGACAGCTACGTATCCCTTATGAGAGTTTGGCTTTAAAAGAACAAAAAATGTCTTGTATCCGATTTCCCGATCGGATGTTGAGATTTAACAATAATTTTAGCTTTTTTGAATCGGAAATAGCCGAAAAATTTCCTTCGGAAATAGATCAATTTCGACGCCTGGTTTCGGAGATAAATGCAGAAGATGAGGTTTCGCTTGACGAAAGACCATTCTTATCTACACGGCAAAAACTAGAGAATTATTTTTCGGACCCATTGTTGTCTGAAATGCTTTTGTTACCGCTGTTTTATTACGGTAGCCCAACTCCGCAAGATATCGACTGGCGGCAGTTTGTAATTCTATTTAAGGCCATTTACATGGAAGGCTTTTCTCGGCCTTTCGGTGGAGTACGTACGATAATTGAGCTTTTGCGCAAGCAGTACTTGGAAAATGGTGGGGTGTTGAAAGTAAAGAGTGGTGTAAGCAAGCTTCTAGTGCGTGATGGTCATGTCTCGGAAATTGTTTTAAGTACCGGTGAAGTAATAAAAGCAAAAATTGTTTTATCTTCGATCGGTTTGGCCGAAACAAGCGCTTTATATAATAATTTTGACGACTCTAAAAATTTTTCTAAAAAAACACTAACTTTTTTGGAAACAATTACGATTTTAAAGAAAAGGCCCGAAAGCTTCGGATGGCCTTTTACCATTATCTTTTACAGCCATTCAAATAATGTTCGGTATGACAGTGCAGAAGAGTTTCTCGATTTGGACAGCGGTGTTATCTGCCTACCAGAAAATTATGAGTCAACCGAATATACCAACACAACAACCTTGCGAACCACCCATTTGTCAAACTTCGAAAACTGGCATCGTTTACCCCAGCCGGATTACCTTTGGTGCAAGCAAGAATGCTTGCAACGATCAAGACGAAACGCTTTAAAGATCCTTGGTGAGCCAAAAGAACCTCTCACCATTTTGGATGAGGATATTTTTACACCGCTAACCATAAAACGCTACACGGGGCATTTTAATGGTGCTATTTATGGAGCACAAAACAAAATAAGAAGCGGCCAAACTGAGTTAAAAAACCTTTTCATCTGTGGTACAGATCAAGGATTTTTAGGGATTGTTGGTGCTCTTTTAAGTGGTATTTCCATTGCCAACCGTTACGCTCTTCAGGCGACTGAGCAATAAGACCTTCTATCTAATAGGAAGCCCAGATAGATTTTAATACGGAAAGAAACTTTCTTCGGCAAGAAATTTTGCCTCCGTACCACCCATCAAGGAACTTTTAATTCGATGCGTAACCATCGACGGCCCAAGGGACTGTGCTGCTTGTTTTCTAAGGAGTTAAAACGCTTTAAAAACATATTGACGCGCATGAAAAATTCTAAATGCTTCTTTCATACGTGTTTGGCGAGATAGCTCAGTCGGTAGAGCAGAGGACTGAAAATCCTTGTGTCGGCGGTTCGATTCCGCCTCTCGCCACCAGTCGTTGGCGTGGGGATTATTAAGGATTTTTAAAAGGGTATAACCATAACCAAAAATTGAGAGGCTGGCGTTAAGGTTTTTTAAATCCAAAAACCCACCGTATGAGCTTCCCTGTGTTTCATTTGGGGACAGGTTTATCGATTGATGTTCAAAGCTTTCTTTTCAGACTATTTGTTAATTTTAGTATAGCCTCCATTTTATATACCGTTATTGGTAATTGATAATTTATTAACTTAAATCGTCGTTCTAAGCGAATGTGGCGAGGCAAAGTTTAACAAAAAATGTATAGGAAAGGAGATTTGTATCGGCCATGAAAAAAATTCCAATGTTAGATCTTGTGACTGAACACCAACCTATAAATGCCCTATTGCAGGATGCTTGTGTTAAAATTCTTAATTCGGGAAACTTTGTTTTAGGTGAGCCTGTAAAACAGTTTGAACAAGCCATGGCAAAATATTTGGGAGTGAAGCACGTTTTTGGTATTTCATCGGGAACAGATGCTCTGCTATTGGCTCTGATGACCTTGGATGTAAAACCGGGAGACGAGATTCTGTGCCCGGCGTTTACATTTTTTGCTACCGCCGGATCTATTGCACGTTTGGGGGCGGTACCGGTATGGGTTGATGTTTCGTTAGAGAATTTTAATTTGGAGCTTAACAATATTGAAAAAGCGTTA
>CAZDSI010000031.1:2657-3617 GCA_964508215.1 uncultured Opitutales bacterium | reverse complement strand
TGTAATATGATCGAGATAATGAATTTTGCTCGAAAGAACAACCTGTTTGTGCTTGAAGATGTTGCACAGGCGTTGGGGGCGAAATTTGAAGGTAAACAGGCCGGTACATTTGGACATATCGGGGCCTACAGCTTTTATCCGACAAAGAATCTTGGAGGTTTTGGTGACAGCGGGTTATTGGTGACAAACGACGATCAATTGGCTGAAAAAGCGAAATGTTTAAGGACGCATGGAGCTGTTAAGCAATATTTCCATGAACAGGTTGGCGGAAACTTTAGGATCGATGCATTGCAAGCCGCTTTACTTTCGGTTAAAGTTCCTTTTCTCGATGACGCTCTCACAAAACGTCGCTACAATGCCGAATTTTATAACCGTAATTTAACGGAGTTGTCCGATGTCCTCATTTTGCCTAAGGAAATATCTTTGTCTCAACACACCTGGAATCAGTATACCGTACGAGTTTTAAACAAGCAAAGGGATAAATTAAAAGCATTTTTAGCGGAAAACAATATCGATTCTGCAATCTATTATCCTTTAAGTCTTGATAAACAACCTTGTTTCAAAAACCGCGCCGTTACATATGGTACTGAGCCTTGTAATAGTCAAAGACTTTGCAGTGAGGTTTTGAGTTTGCCGGTTTCTCCAAGCCTTAACGAAGAAGATTTGCAGATTGTTACCAATGCTATAAAAAAGTTTTTTCGAAGATAATGCGTGTTGAGATTTATCCCTGTGGCCCATACGAAACGAACGTTTATATTCTAAGAAATCTTGTGACTCGCGAAGCCGTTGTTATCGATGCAGCACCGGATAGTTTTTCAAAATTAAAAGATGTTTTTAAAGACCATAAGGTACATTTGTTCCTAACACATGGTCATTGGGATCATACGACGGATGCAACAGCTTTTCAGCAAGCCGGTGCAACGATTTATGCGCATAAGGGTGATATTTCTTTTTATACCA
>CAZDSI010000031.1:0-2622 GCA_964508215.1 uncultured Opitutales bacterium | reverse complement strand
TCCACTTAAACCTGTAAGGCCTAACCATTGGGTTGAAGATAGACAAAAAGTTTCTTTGGCTGGGACAGTTTTAGAAATAATTCATATTCCGGGCCATACCTTAGGACAGATTGGAATATATATTGAGAATCATAATTGCCTTTTTGTTGGTGACACTCTGTTTCTAGAAGGTGTTGGGAGGACTGATTTGCCGGGAGGGGATTTTTCGCATTTGGAAAAGTCAATACGGCAAAAAATTTATACATTGCCCGAAAATACGCTTGTGTACCCAGGCCATGGCCTTTCTTCAACGGTTGAACACGAAAAACGATCCAATCCATTTGTATCCTGTTAAATAAAGCGTTGGGCACAAAATTGAGGAGCCCATATAAAATTTGTTTACGGCAGTTTTTTCTAATGCCGTGGCTTACAGTAGTTCTTTTGATCGAAAATAGAAAGCCATGGGTAGTGCCCCGTGGTCCTCTTTGCTCCGCACTTAATAGAAATAAGGCGACTATCTTGAAAGCTTCTATTTTAAATTTAATTGATAAACTATCTCTTGGTGAGTATTTTGGTTTTTTTCCTTAAGTTGCTCGGCATGAAAAAGTTAGAATCTTCAAAAATATTCTTATTTGGGATATAGGGTTTGGTTTATAATGTTTCGGCATAAACAGTACTCGACGAGCAGTTGCAAACGCCTCCTTATAATCAGGTAGGTTTGGTTTATAATATAAAGACGGGTGCTATTGGTACCGGTTTTGTATTTCAAGTCGTGTCATTATTACCGCAAGGCATAATCTTGAGGGTGGTTGTGAAGATATGCGTTATTATCCCGCGTACCATCAAGTCGGGCGCCCAAATCCAGCCGAAGGTGTTCGTTTACGTAAGTTTTACATGTATACAAGCAGAGAGGGAATTGTAGATTGCTTAGCTGCATTAGGAGATGATTTCGGAAAGCCTGGAATGGAAGAAAAGTTGCACGCTTATTTACAGAAGGGTTCAAGAATGATGCCTTTTAATGGCGCGAAACTTGACGATATTGCCGTAGCGGTTGCCGAGCAACCGGTAACGCCTAATTCCGTTTTCGAATTAAATTTTATAGCAAACCAAGGTTTAAATGAAGAAGACAATATTTATGAATATTTAGATCGCGTATTGCCGAATGGTCACTTTTTAGGATTAGGGTATGGTGCGCATAATAATAAATTACAATCCGTTGTTTATCCTTTTGGTGCTAGTTTCCCGCTTTTTTCATTACTCGTTGTGGACGCAAGTACTCCAGAAGGTTTTAGTGGTGGGCCTGTCTTTAATACTGTAAACAATAAGGCATTCGCAATAATTGTTGGACATTTAGATCGTGATTCAAATATACGGTTAATTACACAAATGGATATGGAAAAGCTAGTAATGCCGGCGCTTCAAAGCCAAGAAAATTTGCCAGCCGAAGGTGTCGAAGTAAATAAATTTTCGCTTTCCCGGTAAAAATACTTTTTTAAAAGAACAAAAAAACAACAAAAGCTCCGAAAATGGAGCTTTTTGTTGTTTTTGAATAGTGTGATAATTCTTTATCCGATAAGTTTCATGGCAATCTGTGTTGACGTATTGGCTTGAGCCAACATGGAAGCGCCTGCTTGGGCTAAAATTTGGAGTTTAGCAAACCGAGTGGATTCTTCAGCGATATCGGTATCCATGATACGGCTTCTGGCTGCGTCAAGATTTACTTTATTAATCGAGAGCATGTCCGAAGCAAATTGCAGACGATTTGTTTGACCTCCGTTAGTAGCACGGGCTTTTGCAACCGATGCAAGCGAACTGGTAACAGCGCCAATTGAAAATCCTCCTAAGGAAGTTTTATCAACAGCACTGATTAAGTTTGCTATTGTACATTTGGAGAGAGTAACCTTTTGCGTACCGTCTTCATTTGTACCAACGGTTCCTAAAGAAGCACCAAACAGGGTTACACCATTAAACTTTTCCTGTTTAATACTTTTTAATTGTGCTATCAATTGGGTAAATTCCGTATTGTAGCTCGCCTTATCGCTGGACGACTTAGTTACGTCGCCGTACAAGGTTTTTAGCTCAGAAACACGATCGAGGATATCGCCCACTTTTTGTAGTGCGCCATCCTGTGATTGTAATAACGAAATCGCATTTCCGGTGTTTGCTTGGACTGCTGTTGTGCGTTTGATGGCCGCACCTAACTTCATCGATACCGCCAAACCACCCGCATCATCGGAAGGCTGATTTATTTTTTGGCCACTTGAAAGTCTCTGAAGACTTTGTTGTAGGCTTGCGTTTGTTGAGGCCAAGCGGCTAGCTGCAGTTGCAGCTGCAATGTTGGTATTAATAATAATTCCCATAATATTTCCTCCGTGAAAGAAGTGACAACGTCCCTGTTGTCTTGGGCATGCCTGTTAGGTGGTATGCGCCCTATCAACTAGTCTTTTTTCATTGATAGCTTATATATCGGTATAACCTTTGTGAAACTTTAGAAAAATTATACATTTTTTTATCGATAAGTTGTTGATTATTAAAGAATAATGCATTTATGAGCTTGTGCTCATAAATGCCTTAGAGTGGTGTGCTTTGAGAGTAGGACTATTGACCTATGAGTTTGAGGGCTACTTGAGGTAGCGTATTGGC
>CAZDSI010000030.1:0-17153 GCA_964508215.1 uncultured Opitutales bacterium | reverse complement strand
AGACAAAGCGTCTTCTGGCCTTTTTCTTTCGACTGGCAAAGTTTTATCACCGGTAGAAGTGGAAGAAGAGTCTTTGGTATGCTCGTCTGGCTTATGTCTCATCAGCAGGGCAACTTCCGAAAGCTTTTCCCTATAGGCCTGCGCAATTACCGCCGATAACAGTTCTACCTTACCCTTTTTAAATATTTTATTTGCAGGACTACTTAACTTTGCTTTTAAATTTAAAATCCATTTTTGGGCTTCTTCTTCCGAAAGCTCAACAGGCTCGCTTTGGTTATTCGAAAGTATTCCATCTTTTGCATCTACAAACGTTTTGTAATCTTCTTTGTATTTCGCGCACAATAGATAAGCCATGAGCCAAACCTGCGGCTGATTTTCGAATGTATCAGGGAAGTCTTTCTGTAAGGATTGAAAAAGCATAGAATGTCCTTTGGGCATTGTTAAGCTTTGCCAAGACCTTATAACTTGCCATAATCTCAATTTCTGGCTAGAGTCCAAATTTGCGTAAAATAAAGTAAGCTTACGAGAATCCTCAATTAAGGATTGGACTTCTGTAATTTCGTCAATAACTGCTTGGCTACCCTCTAGGTTCTCACCTTTATCTTTTTTCCCCAACTCATCAATATCATCTTTTATAGAGCGTAGGCCCGATGCAACTTGATTTCGTGGGGTGTATTCTTTTTCCAATGCTTGTAATAAATATTCTTCAAGGGGACGTTTTTCTATTCCCAATCTTTGGCCTTCGCTCAGAGAAGGGTTTTTCAATTTTTCAGCCTTTAATTTTTCAGCCTCCTGAATGAGTCCTTGCATCTTCTCTTGACTTATTTCTGGTAATTTTCCCTCTGCTTTAAGACGCATAAAAAACTTACCCAGAGAATCGCCTGGTAGCCCTAATGACGCAATTTGGTCCTTTACCTGGTGAAGTTCTCGTTCTTCTTTTGTAAGTTTTTCGTCGTGCTGTAGAATTTTTTCAATCCGCGCAACGGCTTCAGGTGTTAAAATACCGGCATTTAGTAATTCCTCACGATGCCTGTATAAATCTTTTGCTCTTGGCATAGATCCCACTTCGGGTGAACCATCTTCTTTGTGGATAGCACGTCCTCTATGATCTATTGCCAAGGAAAAAGAAAGCGTATCCTTCCCATCTTTGGGATGAAAAGTAAAATCCCGTTTGGAATGCTCATCCAAATATCTTGCTAAACCATTTTCCAATTCCTTCTTTAGCGTAATGCTTTCTTCCCTTGTCTCTTTGATCGTATCCGTAAGAGAAGTTTGTGTAGCCTCTAAGCGTTTCCGAGCCTCTAATTTCTCAGAAGTTACATTACTTACCTGATTGTAACGTTCCAGCGCTTTTTGCTGTAAGTCGTTTGCATTTACAGGCCTAGATCCTGCACTAACCTTTTCTCGTTGTGCACTTATTCCTGATAACAAGGATTGTTGCTGGTTCTTGGAAGAAACCATATCGCCGCTAGACTTGACGCCGGTTGGCTTTAGTTTAACTCCTCTTTGTATTTCGGCTAAATATCCTTCTCTAGATTCCGATGTTGTAGCTCTTGGAACACCTCGTTGTTCCTTTACCGGTAAAGGCGGAGGTGGAGGTATATTACCTGGCAAAGGTGGTGCTAACGGAATACCACCCTGAGACTTAGCCTTAGTCGGTAAGGGTGGTGGTGGCGGTATGTTACTAGTCAATGCACTAGAGTCCGAAGGCAACGAACTTTCGATCTTATCTCCGCCACTTTCTTCGATTAAAGCTCTTTCATTCCGCTTTTGCTCAACATCCGTTGGCTTAATACTCTGCCCGACAACGTCCGTTTCTTTAGGAACGTTTGTGGTCTGAGGTCCTTGTTCATGTGTCGGATTTTTCACCGCTATATCCTTAGAATCTGATAAACGTCTCACCTCTTCTCTTAATCTCGTGTTTTCGTCTCTTAACCTTTCTACTTCTTGTAACGGTTGACTAACGATCACACCGGCTTCTACGCTCTTTCTTTCTTGGGCCATCGACCCCTCACTAAAACCCTTAGGACCAGAACCTTGTAATGTATCATGTTGTTCCGTTGTAAGACCTCCTTTTGCTTCTTGTTGCCGCCTTTCTATATCTTTTTGTTCTTCCTTTTTGTGCTCTGGAATTTTTGGTATTACCGTTTGCTTTCCGTTTAGTAAAACAGTAGAAAGCTCCGCGGGTCTAGTAGTTTTTACACTTGAAATAGCGTCTTCATATCTTTCTGGCTCCAAGTCTAAATAGCTAGCCAACTCTTCTTGTTTTGATGCGTCATCGCTCTGTAAGCGACTTATTTCTTCTTCAAGATCTACTTTTTCTTTTTCCGACTCGCTTAATCGAGTTAAAATTGCATTGTTTTCCTCCTTTTGGCGGCGGATAATCTCTTCAAAGTATTTTAACGTGCCCTTCAATTTAGAACGTTCACCATCCAATGTTGAAACAGCTACCGAGGCAGCAGAAAATAGCCGTACACCGCTAACGGCGATTAAGACAAGGATTACAAATACTAACCTTTTTAAAAAGAAGCTATTTTTCATAGAATGTTTCATAGAATGAGTAAATGAATAAGCTGCTCGAATCGAATGAACCTAGCACTTGAGCGCTTCGGATTCTAAATAAGAACAAACTGGCAACCAAGCAAAAACTCAAAAATTCTACCGCCACACAAAGATTTTAACCTTTTTCTATTCTTCAAGCGAAGTAAAAAAATCTCACGGTTCTTTTATAATTTTGGACGAAGAGAAGAGAAGCCAGCAAACATTAATAAAAACGATAGAAACTCACGGGTGGTAACTCGTGGTCCTCTTCGCTTCTCATTAGATAGAATATAAAAGACAGCACATTAAAATATCGTTTTCTTATTCAAACATTATGCCTTTTATCCTTCCCAACTAACATCACCTTCAGCTCCTTTATTGTCGCCGAACAGCCCCCTGGCGTATACCACTATAACGCATCTGTCTTACTTCTTCGCCTAATTTCACTTTATAAGCATGGCCAATCTGCTCAATTATCTGTTTTAGTTTCGCTCGATACTCTATGTTGTAATTAAGAAGTCCAGGTATCCAAGTAAAACTACGAGTGTAAAAACCTGGTGCGGATCAAGAAACGCATTTGCAAAATTATGTTACAAAAACTGAAGTACTATAAATATTCAAAACCTACCGTTTATCGAGCAAACAAATATTTATGAATAGAAACATTACTGTGGAGAAAAAGACCTCTATTCTTTCGATCGGATTAGTGTGTTTTTTAGGCTTAAAGCCTTTGCTCTTTTCGTAAAAGCCAACAAGCTTCATTCTTAAATTAACCGTTTCAGGAACCATCTAGCTAGCTCCTGAGACTAACTTAATCTAATTGAATCCAGTTAAAAAACAAAGCTGGAAAGAATTTTTCCAGCTTTATATCCATGTTAATTGTACTATTGAAACACTCTTCCAAGCGCTATTTCAATATAATCAGACAAAGGTGTTTTTTGCGCTATTTCTCTTTGCATTTGAAAATTCTGGAAGAGCTTTAATTTTTTATCTTTTTCTGCTTTTGCAGATTGAGCCACCGGTACCATATCTTCTTTTGCCAAATCACGCATTTTCCCTTCTGCAATAAGCTTGGCTAATTTATAATCATACTTCGTTAAAAAAACGGCAGACATTTGGGCACGTACATCCCTTTGGTTCGTTGTATTTTCGGACAACTCAACATCGATAGCTTGTATCCGTTCAATCTTTAGCGTTATTTTATCGTTTAAGAGTCCTGCGTCTTTTAGTTCTTGCCCGTAAGCTAACAATTTTGTAAGTTTTGGCTTATTAAAACCTGTTTCTTTAGTGCCGTACGTTATTTTTTCAAACCTGAAAGTGTTTTTACCGTCCCTTGTTGGATAAATAATGGAGCCACGGTCTTGCACAACGCCTTTGAAGTATTTTGTTACCTCTTCGTCTAAGGTTTGTTTTTCTTTCGTTATTTCGACATAGCTTTGCTTTAAAACATCGAGATCTTCTTTCCTTTTCAGTGCCGCGTCAAATTTTTCTCTTTGTTTAGTATATAAATTTTCAAAGAACTGATATCGCGCCCATAAGTCTTCCTGGCAGTTTAACAAAACTTGTTCATCTGATAATACTGGCTCACCCACATTTTCTGCCACTTGTCCAGAGTCTCTCTTTGAACCAATCGGGCTACTCTTTCTCAACGTTACACCAAACCCTTGAGTACTAGTTGTGCCGCTTGAGGACTGTAAGGCGTCTCCAGTTGAACGAAGGTTAACTCCCCTGCGTATAGCTTTTAAGTGCTCTTCGTCTTCACGATGCATCGCCTTGGCCTTTCTTTCGGCATCAATCCTTTCGGTTAGTCCTACTCGGTTACCACCAGAAGAGGCAGTATTTGTAGAAGCCGTAGGCGAAACGACGCTGGAAGCATTTTTACTTGTATCCCTAAGCTTTATACCACCTTTTTGTATTGCCTGAAGTACCGAAGCCATCCCTGTGCTTTCAGTTTTTCCTGGCTTAGGAGGCTTAACTTCCTTAACAACTTTTTTAAGTGCTGGCCGATTAGCCAAATTTTAGGAAAAGGGTGGCGGTGGTGGTACACCTGGCACTGGTAACGGTGGCGGTATGCTTCCTTTGCTCGGTAACGGTGGCGGTGGCGGTATGCTTCCAGTAGTTTTTGACCCCAAACTTTCTGTACCCGTCCCTACACTATCTGCTGATGCTCCTACGGAAGAATCCGATGCTAAAACCTTTTTTTGCAACTCTCTTACTTTTTTCTGTAAGGCCTCATTTTCTTCCCGCATTCGAATACCGTCATCAAGTATTGCTTCCAGCGCCTGAACATCAACCTCTAGTACCTCTTTTTGTTCACGACTTTGAGCTAATAAAGCATTAAGGCGAGCCTGTGTTTCGTGAGTGTGATTACCCCTATCAAGCAGTTGCATTAATCGGGAAATTTTTTCATTAACCTTATTGAGTTCTTGCCTCTTAAGTGCGATATGTTCCGGCAAGCTTATATTTTGAGGTGCGTCCACCCTTTGCACTTCTTGTTGTTGAAAAGGCGCCCTATTATCACGAACGCTGCCAAGCCCAACAAATGACGAACGCCGGCTTTCTTCCTTTAACCCCTCGTTCTCTTCCTTTAAACTTTCAAATTCCTTCAAAGACACACTTTCATCATCTTGTTTCGCTCGTTGCGTGAGAGTGCTTAACACTTCGGGAGTTACCTTTTTTCTCTGCACCTCTTGAGCAGTTTTATCCCTTTTTTCGGCCTCTTTCCGAACCTCTGTTTCGCCAATAAAATTTTGAAGTTTGGGTGTTACGGTCATGGAGTCTGATCTTGAATCAAAACTCGAAACCGAGCTTTCATTTTCTTGACCTTCATTAAGAGGCACCCTCACTTCTCTATCCTTATACACCACGCGCTCCTTCGTGGGCACATCAACCTCTGAAAGTCCAAGCTGCAGGTGAGTCACATCGGACCTCAAACCCTGATTTTCTTGTTCTAAACTTTGCAATCTTGACCTTAAGTCTCGCTCTTTACTCTCACGTTCTTGTTGTGAAAGTGCAAATCTTCTTAATAGGGCGTCAAAATCAGGATCCTTTACCAAATACGGAGTAAAAATAGGACTTTCAAGTTTTTTTAGAGTGGCGTTCGACCCAACTAATTTACCACGGTCCAAACCAAATAATAATGACCTTATTGGGTTTTCAATTTCAGTTCCCGAACCAGACACACCAGATAATTGTGTAGCGCCGATTGCGCCTGCACTAACACTCCCAACTGTTAGCAGTTTTAATAGAGACTTATATTTCATAAAAAAGAACGGTGTAGTTTCTTAAGAATATCGCAAAAATGTCAAGAAATATTTTCTACAATTCTCGCATTATCTAAAAGTTATGCTTTTAAACCAATCCGCGGGCACTATCCAGCGAAAATTCAAGGATTTTTAAGGCCAATGAACGAATATTTTCGGAATTACCCATCTCTTGAACAATTTCGTTTATTTTTTCAAAAGCCTGAGAACGATTGTAATTTTTCTGGTATAGGCACTTAAACATACGCTTCACCCATTCACGCTCTTCTAACGAAAAACCTCGTCGCTCCATACCCACCTTATTAAAGCTTTTAACGACCGCCGGAACTCCAATGGCCAACATAAAAGGAGGAATATCTTTCTTTAGGAAAGAGTGTGCGCCCAACATCGCATGTGTACCAATACGGCAAAACTGGTGTATAGACGAGTTTCCACCAACGTTCGCATAGTCGTCTAATTGAACATGCCCACCGATAGCCGTACAGGCGCTTACAATCACATTATTACCAACTCTACAATCATGCCCCAAGTGAACAAACGCCAAAAAATAGTTATCATCTTTAATAACGGTACTATCGCCGTCGTTTGTTGCCGTATGAATAGAGGTATATTCTCGAAATACATTACGGTGACCAATCTTAAGATAAGTTTCACCGCCCTTATATTTTAAATCGTGTGTTTTAGCACCAATAAAGGCATAAGGATGGACATGATTGTGCTCACCCATCTCGGTATTTCCATCAACCGTTGCATGGTGCTCAACAATCGTGCCGCTACCCAACTTCACGGAACCACCAATATAGGCATAAGCTCCAACGGTTACATCCTCCGATAACTGCGCCTTAGGATCGACAATCGCTGTACTATGTATCTTTAAAGCCATAAAATTACCGCTTGGCGTCTAAAATCATAAACATTAACTCGGCCGAAGAAACCACCGTATTACCCACACGACAAACGCCTTCGGCTGTTCCAATTTTGCCGTTCTTAACTTTTAGCAACTTAACCTCAATACATAACTGGTCGCCTGGTTCAACAACCTGCCGAAACTTCACCTTGTCGGCACTCATAAAAAAAGTTAATTTCTCTTCATAGTCGGGTAAATTGCGACTCATTAAAATTCCAGCCGCTTGAGCCATGGCTTCAAGCTGTAGAACTCCCGGCATCACAGGATTACCCGGGAAATGTCCCTGAAAAAAAGGTTCGTTGATGGTCACGTTCTTAATGGCCTGCAAAGTTTCGCCTTCAATTTTTACAATTCGGTCCAACAACACAAAAGGGTACCGATGTGGTAAAAGCTGCAGTATTTTTTTTATATCCAGAACAACTTCGTTAGTGACAACATGCTGTGGAGCTTCAAACTTATGCGGAGTCTCCACGGACTGGCAAATGCGCTTAGTCAATTTTGCGTTTAAGGCGTGCCCGGGCCTAACGGCAATAATGTGTGCCTTAAGTGGCTTACCCAAAAGTGTTATGTCGCCAATTAAATCAAGGATTTTATGACGCACAAATTCATCCTGAAAACGTAATGGTTCTTTCGATAAAATTTTATTACCTTTAATTACAATGGCCGATTCAAGGCTTCCACCTTTAATTTTACCCAACTTCAATAAGGGCTCTATATCTTCGTAAATCGTAAACGTCCTCGCCGGAGCAATTTCAGAAGCATAAGCTTCGGGCTCAATATCCAAAGAAAGGTGCTGCGTATGAATTCCACGATCATCCGAGGATGTACACGTAATACGCAATCCATCATAAGGCAAAGCGATTAGCGAACGGTTACCTTCCGTTATCGAAATGGGCTCAACTAACTCAATAAACTTTTTTTCCTCATTCTGAACACATGTTTCAGCCATTTGAATTAAATTTACATAATGCTTTGCCGAACCATCCAAAATTGGAGGCTCTCCTCCGGTTAGTTCGACATAAACATTGTCAATACCCATACCCTGCAAAGCACTCAAAACATGCTCTACCGTATTCACTTTGGCCGTATCTTGCGCAAGCGTTGTACCACGCACCAGGTCGGTTACAAATTCAATATGCGCCTTCAGCTCTGGCTTGCCATACAAGTCGTTACGACGAAAAACAATACCGGTATTTTCTGGCGCCGGCTTTAAAGTGAGCGTCACCTCTTCCCCGGTATGTAGCCCCTTACCCTGCAAACTTACCTCTTTTACGATCGTTTTCTGATGCATTTTGATGGTATTAGGCCAATTAGTTTTTGACTTGTCAATCGATTCTCTTGCTAAGTCCACAAGTTTTATTAAACAGCTTGCTTGTTAAATAAAAAAGTTACTTTATAAAAGATATAAAATAGCCTGAAGCCAGGGTTTCACAGACAGCCTTTTTCGAATAGAACAGATATTTCTTAATGTGTTAGCGCATCAACAATCATCGTTCTCATATTAAACTTTTATTGCATTTAAGTTCGAGTTAAACTGCCGCATGCAACCAACCGACAAACGTATAATAAATCTTGCCAATTATCTTTTAATTTTATAAGGTTTTGTCCGATGTGTGAATTAAATTCGTCTATTTTAATTGGTAAAAAAGCGCCATCTTTCATGGCCAAAGCCGTATTGAACGGCAATCAAATCACAGAAAATTTTTCACTTCAACAATATATCGACAAGCAATATGTCGTCTTATTTTTCTACCCTAAAGACTTTACGTTTGTTTGCCCAACCGAGTTACACGCCTTTCAAAACGAGCTGAAAGCTTTTGAAGAGCGATCGACTCAAGTCGTTGGCTGCTCAACTGATACTGAGTTTTCCCACTGGGCGTGGTTACAATTACCCAAAACAAAAGGGGGAATACAGGGCATCACTTATCCCCTAGTCGCCGACACCAACAAAACCATTTCTTATTCCTACGGCGTGTTAGCCGGACGTTACACTTGTTCAGAATGTTGCGGATTACAAGCTGAAGGGGAACTTGTAGCCTATCGCGGATTGTTCCTAATCGATAAACAAGGTATTGTCCAACACCAGGTTATCAACAATATGCCGTTGGGCCGTTCCGTTAAAGAGGTTTTACGCATGGTAGACGCCTTACAACACTTCGAAAAACATGGCGAAGTATGTCCGATAGATTGGCATAAAGGGGATCCCGCGATGAAACCGACTACGCAGGGCTTACATTCCTATTTTAAATAATATATTTCCATTCACAACAAAGGCCACCGTTTGGTGGTCTTTATTTTTTCAGCAAAAAAGTTTCATTTTGGCTCCCGAAAACCGATTTCGCTAAGCTTAACCGATAAACGCTAAGCTCTTTCAAAGGGTGAAATAAAGAAGCATTTTATTTTTTGACTTTTTATTCTTTTTGCCAAAAATCAAGCTAGCTATGTGTAGAGTTTTTACGGCATTATTTTTCTTTTTTAACCTAATGATAGGCTTATGTATCGGGGCCTATCCAAAGCCCACCACATCACCAGGAATTCAAAGCGAACAAAAGTTAAAACTTACCTTAGCCAATGTTTCGGAAGATGTTTACATTTTAAGTCAGGAAATGAAGCGCATTAGCGCAGACCACGAAAGGCTATTGCAGGAAAACCAAGTTTTAAAACAACAGCTAAAGCAGCTTGAAATGAATTATGAATCCCTCGCAACAAGTGTGAACAAAACGCTCGAAGATATGCGCACAAAATATCTGGAAGTTGGACAGCAAGTACAAAAAGCTTACGACGAATATCAAAATGTCTTATTGGGTAAAGTCAATGCACAGGTTCAAGATTTGGCTCAACAGATGCAAAAAGGGTTTGACCAATTATCGGAAGCGATAAAAAAAGTTGAAGGTAACGCATTTCAAGCGATCGAAGGTACAAAAAAAGTCATTGTTGACAACAGTAAAAAACCGGTAACATTTTCAGAAGACTACCCACATCAGGGTGTTGTTTACACAATACAAAAAGGAGACACTCTTTCAACAATTGCACAAAAGTTAAACTCTACTATCGACTATATCAAAAATGCCAATCGATTGGACAACCCAAATCTCTTAAAGGCCGGCCAAGTAATTTTTGTTCCACAAAAGTAAAAACCGCCAACAGTAAAAAATAAAACTAAAATTGCAGGTCATCATCACATTTTTATCCATTAAACAGGTAAGCAGTTA
This sequence comes from uncultured Opitutales bacterium, assembly GCA_964508215.1. Classification (GTDB taxonomy): domain Bacteria; phylum Verrucomicrobiota; class Verrucomicrobiia; order Opitutales; family UBA9783; genus CAZDSI01. Next base: position 7,230 of record CAZDSI010000030.1, on the reverse strand, counting down.
AGTTTTGGCCTTAAAGTTAAGTAACCGATGTTGCATTTTATGTCATCCAGCTAAGATTTACCGTATTTTCTTACCGGCATAAAATTTTGTTTTCCTTCCCTCAACAGAAAATATACATGGTTTATTCATCGCTGCTAATTTAAAACAGCCTAAAAATAATAGGGATTTTCATATGAACCAATTTAGCTATAATACTAATACTTATAGAAAGATGGTAGAAAACTATTTCGCAGCCATAACTATACTGGCTTGTGCTTTTGGCTCTAAGGCAAAAGATAAATTCAGGGAAGCGATATGGGAGCTCATATTATTGCCACCTGATGTCGTAAAAAATTTACCGAAGGAATTAATTGAAAGGCATAATGCTATTATAACAAGATGCACAAAACTTAAAGGTTGTTCAGGATATTTGGATACCACAATTGATAAAATGAAGTCGGTGACTATGGCTGAAATCGCGAAGCAAATTATTCATCTATACGAAGTATTCCACGACAAAATGTTAGTCCATTATCAAAAGTAAACTGATTTTGTCTGCAAAACACAAAGAAGCTTAGGAAGCCAAGCTTGTGCCATAAAATCCAACACCATTGAATATCCTTTTTAGAGCCTTTTATTTATTATTAAAGAACACTAGCAAGCTATTGCCCTACGAGAAATAATTAATTCAGTCACCCAAGACTATAGGACTCAGCCGCTCTCTTAAGTTAATTAAGTTGGCTTTTCCCGAAAATGGACGAATATGAAACGTATCAAAAACACATTCGTTTTCGGTACGAACGTAAGCAAATATAACATCAAATTGGTCGTTAACAAAAATTTTACAAATTTGATATAAAATACCCAAACGATCGGCCGTTCTTAGCTCTATAATAACGCGGTTCTCTATAGCATCGTTATAGATATTCAACGACGGTGGAGTTTTAAATTTCAATGTAGTTTTATTGGCCGCTAATCTTTTAGAAATTTGTTTATCAAACTTTTCAGGATTTTTCTGAGCAAAAGCCTGCTGTATAAGGTTTAAGCATTGTTTTTTTTCTTTTGCACTTTCGATTGATTGCCCCTCGGCATTCACAATGCCAAAGGAAATCACATAGATATTGTCTTTTCGAGCGGAGGTTTTTAAAGTCAGAATCGAAAACTTTTCATAGGTTAAAATCGTACAGATCTTTGCCAATATACCCGGTGTATTGTAGGTAACCAATGTTAATGTATTTATACCAAAATTTGGCTCGTCAAGCCAACGCACATAAGGCTGTTTGCTCTCCTTTAGAACCTGTATATATTCAATATGATTCTTTAAGACTTCGGTTGGATATTGGATAAGGTGTGCCTCGGGAGTTTGAGCTAAATGCTCTTTTACAGCAATACCCCACTCGGGTGCCTTCGAAAACGCCTTTAGTTGTTGCTCCAATTTTGCTAGATAATCAGTGTTTGGGCGCTCATCCAATAAACATGCCAATGTACCCACATAGAGTGCCTGGTGAAGCGCATCTTTATGATTATTCCATATGGTCTTATTTATGCTATTTAACCCACAAAAGCTGTGAATATAAAGACCATTTAGCCCCAAAGTCCCTCTAGCAATTTCTGCAAAGGCTTTATGAACTTCCGGGTCGTAAACGTCTTTTTCACCACAAAATTCGAACATTGTCCGATGGTGTTGTATCAAAAACAACACAAACTCCTTTTGATATAAATTTAAATTAAATCGCTCAAGGATATCTTGCGCTATTTTGAGTGTTTCTTTATCAAAATCTTTTGTTTTAAAAAGTTTTCCAAGGTCATGTAAAAGCAAACTAAAATAAATCAGACGTGGCTCAGGCAATCTGGATAACGCGTCTTGATAAGGCCTTAGCCTTGGCTTGGCCGCATTAAAAAGCTCATCTAAAAATTGAAGCGTTTTTAAAGTATGCAAACCTGTTGTATAATCCTGGTAGATTTTTGTCGAAAGGTGCTTGATTGCCCCGTTAAATTCCGGTAGAATCTTCTCAAGTATCTTGAAATTACTCATGTGAATTAAAATGGGGTAAACATTCCCACTTTCGGACAAAATCTCCATAAATACTTCATTTGCTTCACTATTGCGCGCTATTGAAGGACCCAAGTTACTTTCACCTTTACTGATAAGTAACCTTATTAAATCGGGTGACAGTTGGACCTTAAACCTTTGTAAATACCGAAATACACGTACCAACCGAACAGGGCATTCTTCAAAAACATTGGAATGTTGTGGTAACAAAAAACCACCTTTAATACAAAAGCCGTCAAACTTTTTGCCGGAAGTGTAATGACTCGCAAATTTTGAAGTTACTTTGGCTCGAAAGGCAAATTTTGTTTTTGACAATAAATGAAGTTGTGCAACTTTAGCGGCTTTTTCGTAAAAATCTTTTAAAAGCTGGCAAGCGCCTTCCACTTCGGGCCCTTCAATATATCCAAAAACCCTTGCAACCGAAGATAGTTTTTCAAAATGTAAAACTTCACAATTCGATCCGCTAACAAAATAAAGCGTATTACGAAGTCGAAGTAAGAATTCATGGATTGAGGATAAATTACATTTAACAATATTAGTTCTATCAAACAAATCCCTTTGGTGTACCCCCTGCTCAAAATTTAACCATTGTTGACAATCCCTAAGTCCGCCAATTCCCTTAACAATATTGGGTTCACGTAAAGCAAAACTTTCGCCATATTTTGTATGTTGTTTTTCTTGCCAGTCCCAATAACATCCTAATAGCTGGCTATTGCACACAACATATTGTTCAAAGGCTTTTTGAAACTTCTGAAAAAGGCTCTGACTCCCCGCAACATAACGAGCAGACAAGAGGTTAGTACGCAAAAGATGTAGTTCTTCTTCGGAAGAAGAAAGTCGTGAAAAAAAACCTCGAAAAGAATCAACGATGTAGTTTATCCGTATCCCCCATTCCTGCAACCGAGATACAAAGCGTGTTAAAAAAACGTCTTTAAAACGGTTAAGATCAAAACTTGATTGGTCCTCGTAGAGACAAATGATATCTAAAGTAGCATAAGGAAAACTTTCATTTCTCCCAAATTCACCAACGGCCATCACCGTAAAGGGAACGGGAGCTGATGTTTTGTCTACTCCATAAAAGATATTCTCCAGCATTTCCTTCTGAAGTATAGACACCATGAGCGAATAGCTCATACAAACGTGAAAACCGGGAAGGCCGTTGTCATGCAATCGAAAAACGATTTCTTTTTCGGTCCTAAAAAACTCATAAGCGTTATGCAAGAAATTTATACTGCGCTGAGGCTCCGCAAAACGCTTACCTGCGTGTTGATAAATACGCTCAAAAAGAGAACTTGAAAAGGACACAGGAGATAACTCTGTTAAGCAAGCACAAATACTATACAGGGTTAATAAATACAAGCAAAAAAACAACAACCTTTCGAAATGCCTTGTTGACCAAAAAAAATTTTGTGTTTTAAATGCCTATTCGTATGGAAGAACCGGGTAACAGCACTCAAAATTCTCACAACCTGTTGGATAAAACATACCTAGCCTCAGAGGTAGAAGCAAAATGGTACTCGAATTGGGAAGAAGCCGGATGCTTCAAAGGCTCAACAGATGAAGGCAAAAATTCTTTCTGTGTTTTAATGCCACCACCGAATGTAACCGGTATATTGCACATAGGACATACCCTAAACAATCTATTGCAAGATATTTTGATACGTTGGGCCCGCTTAAAAGGCAAACAGGTCTTGTGGATACCTGGTACAGACCATGCCGGTATTGCGACCCAAACAAAAGTTGAAAGAGCTCTAAAAAACGAAGGATTGACACGCCAAGGCCTGGGACGTGAAAAATTTTTACAAAAAGCCTGCGAGTGGCGCGACAAGCATGGAAATATCATTTTTAAACAATTAAAACGCCTCGGTGTTTCGTGTACCTGGGAGCGTAATGTTCATACCCTGGATGCTGAATACACAAAAGCGGTTATAACCTCTTTTGTTGAGCTTTATCGAAAAGGATATATCTACCGTGGTACTCGGCTAGTCAATTGGTGTCCCGTGAGCTTAACGGCCCTAAGCGACGAAGAAGTTATTATGAAACCGGTTAATGGAAAACTCTATACTTTCCTTTATCCGATCGTAGGCGAAAACGAATGCCTAGCGGTAGCTACCACACGTCCCGAAACCATTATGGGCGATGTAGCTTTAGCCGTAAATCCAACAGACACGCGCTTCCAAAAACTTATAGGAAAACGGTGCCAAGCCATTTTTTCGCCCGACTCCACACTTCCCATTATTGCCGATTCGATGGTAGATAAAGAATTTGGTACCGGCGTGGTAAAGATTACCCCAGCTCATGACGCAAACGACTTTGAAGTCGGCAGACGCCACGGATTACCTTCGATTAACATTTTAAACGACGATGCAACTCTAAATGAAAACGGTAAACCATTTGAAAGAATGGACCGTTTAGCAGCACGGGAAGCCGTTATTGAAGCTCTAAGGCAAAAAAATCTATTGGTAAAAATAGAAGAATATGAGCACACTGTTGGCTTTTCAGAACGCGCCGATGTTCCCATTGAGCCACGTCTATCTCAGCAATGGTTTTTACGTTACCCGAAAGTTGAAGAAGCAAAAAAATGTGTTGAGAACGGAACAATTAAATTTTGGCCCAAAAGATGGGAAAAAACCTACCTTCACTGGCTAGAAAATATTCGTGATTGGTGTATCAGCCGCCAATTGTGGTGGGGGCATCGCATACCTGTATGGTATAAAAAAGATGGTAGCGGTGAAATTCATGTATCCGTTGATGGGCCTTCTGCTCCCGAAAATTGGGAACAGGATCCCGATGTTTTAGACACCTGGTTTTCGTCTTGGCTATGGCCTTTTGGAACCTTTGGATGGCCCAACAAAACAAAAATGGAACAAAATCATTTTGAAAGTTACTTCCCAACCAATGTTCTGGTTACCGGCCCCGATATATTATTTTTCTGGGTCGCACGGATGATCATGGCATCTTTGGAACTTTTAGAAGATCGACCGATCGAATCTCGTATACCATTTCGACATGTTTACCTGACGGGGATTATTCGCGATGCGAAAGGACGTAAGATGTCCAAAAGCCTCGGCAATTCACCCGATCCACTAGACCTTATCGAACGCTATGGCGCCGATGGCGTGCGTATCGGGCTGCTTTCCATTGCACCACAGGGACAAGATATTTGCTTTGATGAAAAATATCTCGAACAGGGGCGAAATTTCTGCACAAAATTATGGAATGCCTGTCGATTTCGGCAAATGCAAGAGGTCACACCAAAGCCTTTAAACGAAACCTTACAGAAATTGGAACTTGCTCGGCTAACTTCGTTTGATATTCACATATTGTACGCCTTAAATCGTGTAATTGAATCGTTCAATTTGGCATTGGAAACTTTCGAATTCAACAGCGCAATTAAGCTGCTCATTCAATTCTTTCGGAACGACTTTTGTGATGGATATTTGGAGTTTATTAAATACGTTAAAAGCGAGAGTACATTCGAAGTACAAGACATTTGCTTGCGATACATTTTAAAAATGCTTCACCCCATTGCACCGTTTATTACCGAAGAACTTTGGTATCGCATGGGGTATGGCTCTACATTGATTGCACAATCGACTTTAGAAACCGATACGTTTGCCCAATGGCTCAAACGGCAAAACCTCGAAAAAATGGGAACAGCCTGGTTAGGTGTTGAGGCCTTAAAAACAATCATTAGCGATTTAAGGGCCTTAAAAGCAGAATGGGGATTAGCTTCCAATAAATCTGTCTGCATGCAGGTACATCCACGCCCGGATAAGGTTGAGTTTTTAACCCAAAACCGCCTAATATTGTGTAACCAAGTTGGGCTCCAAAGTTTAGACATGGTTGAAAGAAGTCCCGATCGTGCCATGTCACAACATCCGGCAAAACTAACCGATATTGGAACCTTTTATTTGCTTATCGAAAAAAGTATCGATATCAACAAAGAGACCGCGCGCTTAGAAAAAGAAAAACAAACCATTGAGGGCCATATCACATCGGCAAAAGCAAAATTGCTCAACAAAAAGTTTACGTGTCAAGCCCCCACAACAATCGTTGAAGCAACACAAAAACTCCACGATGAAAATCAAAAGAAGTTGATCGAAACGGAAAAACTTTTGGCACAGATCAAACGGATGCAAAAATAAGTAGTGTTAACCAAATAGTTGACCATAGCCCTGAATGCTTCGCTTTTTATGCTAAGGCCTTATAGGTAGCCTCTATCTGCCTGAAGAGCGCTGTTTGTCTTTTGCATGGAAAAAAACTCCGTTGAAAACAATGCTTCAAAGACATGTCCTCCGTTACAGCATAACTCATGCAAACTCTTTACACGTCATTGGTTTTTCTTTTTTTATACAAAACTTGACTTGACCTTTATTTAAATGACGAGTACATAAACTTGGCTTTCTATATCAATGACTACGAAAGCCGAAGGATCTGAGTTTTCAGGAGTGAGGGGAATGTTTTTCCCCATCCATGGTTATGAGCTAAAAAAAATACTGCCTCTGGGGCTTATACTATTTTTTTTTATTTTTGATTTTTATTGCTTAAAAAACATAAAAGACACGCTCATTGTTACCAACATCGGTGCCGAAGCTTTGCCGTTTATTAAATTGTTTTGTATTCCTCCGGCAGCAATATTCGCAATGTTGTTATATACAAAAGCGAGCGATCTATTGGATAATGAATATCTGTTTTACGTCACAGTTAGTTCTTTCCTCCTCTTTTTTGGACTTTTTTCCTTCTGGATTTATCCCAACCGTGAATGGCTCCATCCCAACCCAGAAACGGTACACCATTGGCAAATCAATTGGCCAAGTTTCAAATGGGTTTTAGGGCTTATTGGGACGTGGAGTTACACTTTATTTTTTATCTTTGCCGAATTATGGGGTGGTATTCTTTTAACTTTATCTTTCTGGCAATTTGCCAATCAAATTACGCATGTTGCCGAAGCGAAGCGCGTTTATCCATTCCTAGCACTTGTTGGCCAAAGTTCCGTTATGTTCTCAGGCATTCTGGGTAAGCATGCTTCAGATATTTTAGATAAAGTGCCCGCCGGTATCGATGCATGGCAAGTATCGCTAAACCATTTAATCGGCGTTGTAATCGTAACCGGTTTTTTGGCAATGGGACTCTATCGTTGGATTTACAAGTATATTCTAACCGATAAACGTTTCTATGACAAACCTCACCTACCA